>NZ_JABFTW010000011.1:0-128386 GCF_021404355.1 Halomonas sp. MCCC 1A11062 | reverse complement strand
TGAGTTCACTCAGCTGATGGACGTGTCCCTGGCCTACCGCAAGATCGACTGGGAACACAACGTCGCCGGCACCTCCGGTTCCGACGACTGGCGCGCCCCGATCGAGTCTTGATCGGCTAGCCCCGCCCCCACCCGCCAGCTCGCCGGGCGGGGGCGACGGTTCGCACCACGACGCCAGCGCTCCCTTCGAGCGCTGGCGTCGTGGCATGTACGGCATCGCTGACACCGTTCATGACTTCTTAAACCAGCAACGAATATGTAGGGAAAAATGGAAGCTATCAGTTCATACAGAACCAAACCTGTCGAGCGGTATGTCCAGCCAGTCGGTGGCGTAATCTTGATTGCTTACGCACTGCTAATGCCAGCCATGTCGATAGAAATGAAGTTCTTTCTTATCGCCATTGGAGCAGTCGCCATCTTCCTTGGAGTACTTCATCATTTTCATAAAACATTTGTGATTCATGAAAACTTCTTTGAAATGAAAAAGACCCCAATGTCTCCCACCCATCGTTTCCATTACAGTCATATAGAAAAATGGGAAGATGCCGAAGGCAGCAAGCTTTGCCTCAGTTACAGAAGAAAAAATGAAGTCAAGAAACATACGCTCCACACTGGAATGTTAAGCAAAGGGGATCGCGAGAGACTCCTTAATGACCTGAAATCTCTCGCCTCGCTACCAGCACAGGACACATGACCTTTACGTACCGCCCTCACAGGTCACAGGTACACAGACCAAGGAGAAGGAGAGAGCACGCACTGAATCAATCAGCACCTCACAAAACTTCACAGAGGATGCCTTTCCAGCGGGAAGGCAAGACCAATCATCATCTTCAGTACTGCTGTTGGTCGGCGGTATCGTGACCTACAATCGGATCGTGCGGGATTTCAATCGTGTCGAGCAGGGCTGGGCAGGCGTGCTAGTCCAGGAGCGACAGATTCTGCGCACCCTTCCCGCACTGTTCGAGCAAGTGTCGAGCTATCAGCAGTACGAGCGGGATATTCAAGAACGCTTGACGAAGATGCGTACGGCTTTCGATAGAATCTCCAACGAGAGGATACCCAGCGAAGCCGATGGGGCGGCACTGCAAGAAGCCCAGCGTGCCGGAGAGGAAGTGGTGCGTGAACTGCGCCTCACCGTAGAGAACTACCCCGAACTCAAGTTCAGTGAAGTGGTGCGCAGCTACATGCGGGAACTGTCCAAGCTCGAGGATAATCTGGCTGCAGCACTACGCCTGTTCAATGCTCAGGTAGCCGCTTTCAATTCACGGATCGAAACGTTCCCGAGCAACCTGGTCAACGCCATTTCTCCATGCAGGTCCCGCATTCAGGTCTTTTTCGATAGCGAGGCTTCGTCTTCCTTCGAATATCGTCCAAATCCATGAGGCATCCGGATAGGCCATGGCTCAGCTCGTCAACGCAGCTTGCCGCGCCCGCCGCACGTTGGCCAGTAGCAGGCTGCCAGTAGCGGGGTCGGGGATCAGCGTGCAGTCGATATCGTAGAGTCGGCGTACCAGCTCAGTGGTGACCACCTCGCCTGGCGGCCCCGCGGCCACCAGCTTGCCACTACGCAGTGCGAGAAGATGGTCGGCGTAGCGGCAGGCGCTGGCGAGGTCGTGCAGCACCATCACCACGGTGCGCCCGTCGGCGGCCAGCTGGCGTACCAGTTCGAAGACCTCGATCTGGTGGCCAAGATCGAGCGCCGAGGTGGGTTCGTCGAGCAGCAGCAGTGGTGTCTGCTGGGCAATGGTCATGGCAATCCATGCACGCTGACGCTGGCCGCCGGAGAGGGTGTCGAGAGGCCGGTCAGCCAGTTCGCTCACATCGGCTGCGGCCAGCGCCTGGTGTACGATCTGCTGATCCTCCGCTGACCATTGGCGCAGCCAGCCTTGATGAGGCTGGCGGCCGAAGCGCACCAGCTCGGCCACGGTCAGGCCCTCCGGGGCAGTGGCTTCCTGGGGCAGTAGCGCCAGGCGACGGGCCAGCTCCCTGGCCGGCAGCTGCTGGATGTCCTGCCCATCGAGCAGCACCGCGCCGTGGCTGGGCGCGTGCAAGCGGGCCAGACCGGCCAGCAGGGTCGACTTGCCGCAGCCGTTGGGACCGACGATGGCGGTGACCTGGCCCGCCGGCAACGACAGCGCCAGCTCGTCGATGATGGTGGTGCGGCCATAGCCGAGGCTCAGGTCGCGGGTGGCGAGTTCGTGTCGGGTCATGCCAGATTCCTCGAAGCCGGTCGTAGCAGTATCCACAGCAGCCAGGGGCCGCCGACCACGGCAGTAACGATGCCCACCGGGATCTCGATGGGCGAGAGCAGCACCCTTCCCGCCAGATCGGCCAGCACCATGACTAGCGCCCCCGCCAGCGCCGAGGCCACCACCGGCACGCCCCGCGGCGAGGAGAGCGAACGGGCGATTTCAGGGCCGATCAGCCCGACCAGGCCCACCGGTCCCGCCACGGAGACCGCCAGACCGGTGAGCAGCACCGAGACCGTCAGCACCTGCCAGCGGCGCCGGGCGACGTGCAGACCGAGGCCGGAGGCCACGGCATCCGAGAAGCGCATCAGGCTCAGTGCCCGGGTGAGCCACAAGGCAACGCCCAGGCCGAGCGGCAGGCCTGCCGCGAGCAAGGTGACGGCCCCGGCAGGCCGGGCGTTGAGCGAGCCGACCGTCCAGGGGTATGCGGCGTTGGCGGTATCGATGTGCACCTTGGCCAACAGCAGCTGGGTGATGGCGCCGAACACCGCGCCGACCCCGATACCAGCGACGATGAAGCGGTAGCCACGTGTGCCGCCCCCGGCGGCCAGGCCGAAGGTGAGAGCCGCGGCAGTGGCTGCCCCCGCCAACGCCATGGGCGGCGGCGCCAGCGACACCCCCACACCAATCACCGAGGCCACGGCGAAGGCGGTGGCCCCGTTGTCGATACCGATGATGCCGGGGGTGGCCAGGCGATTGCGTGCCAGAGTCTGCATCAGGCAGCCCGCCACGCCGAAGGCGGCACCGGTGAGACAGGCAGCGAACAGCCGCGGCAGGCGCAGCTCCTGCACCAGGAACACCGCCATCAGCTCGCCGCGCCCCACCAGCGCCGGTAGCACGGCACTTGGCGCCAGCGCGCTGCTGCCCAGGGCCAGGTAGGCCAACGATGCCGCCAGCAAGCCCAGCAGCAGGAGTAGCGCGGCCAAGAAGGCACGTCTATCCACCAGCACGCTGCAGGGTGCTCGTGCGCCTCCCAACTGCCAGGCCAGGCGCCAGTGGCCGGCCGGCGCGGGAACCACCGTTGCCCGGTCGTACCCGTGCCCGACAGGCTGCTGGAGCCCGTCTCCGGCAGTATTGCCGTGCATTGCCCCCTCCTTTCTCATCAGGCGCATAGCGTTCATCAGGCTCATAGCGTTGGCATCCGTCGCGCTCTCACCACGGCGACCAGCACGGGCGCACCGCACAGTGCCGTGAGCACCCCCAGCGGCAGCTCGGAAGGTGCCACCACCAGCCGCGAGACGATATCGGCCGTGATCACCATCAACGGGCCAAGCGGCAGGCACAGCCACAGGGTACGACGAATGTCGGGCCCGGCCAGGGCGCGGGCGGCGAATGGCACCACCAGCCCGACGAAGGCAATAGGGCCAGCCGTGGCGGTGGCAGCTCCCACCAGCAGCGCCACGGCCACGATCACCAGCAGCCTGATCAGCCCCGGGCGGTGCCCGAGGCCACTGGCGACACGTTCGCCCAGCGCCAGGGCCGCCAGAGGGCGCGCCACGGCGAGCACGATGCCAGCGGCCAGCAGCAGGCTGGGCAGGATGGCAAGCAGATGATCGAGTCGACGCCCGGCCAGGCTGCCGACGATCCAGAAGCGGATCTCGTCGGCGGCACGCTGGTCGAACAGCAGCAGCAGCGAGGTGAGCGAAAGCAGCAAACCGGTCAGGGCGGCGCCGGCCAGCACCAGTCGCACCGGATCGTTACCGGCACCGCTGAAGCGGGCTATACCGAGAACGCAGAGGCACCCTGCCATGGCACCCAACTGCGCTACGCCAACCCGCATGGTGGTGGCGGTGGCGCCTAGCACCAGCGCCACGGCAACGGCAAAGGCCGCCCCGGCGCTGACGCCGAGTAGACCCGGCTCTGCCAATGGGTTGCGCGTCACCGCCTGCAGCAAGGCTCCCGCCACCCCCAAGGCCAGGCCGACCACCAACCCGATCAGGGTGCGAGGCAGGCGTAGCGAGCCGACCACGAACTGCGCTTCCGCATCGCCCTGCCCCGTGATGGCGGCCCAGGCCCGGCTCGGGCCGACCTCGCCGGCCCCCCATAGCAGGCTGGCCAGACACACCAGCAGCAATAACAGCAACAGGCCCGCCAGTCTCACAGGGAGACGGCGGGCCGTGGAGACCCCCGAAGAAAACGTCGTAGCCATCAGGGAGTCAGGGCAGCGTCTAGCTCATCGAGAATCGCCAGCGCCGCCAGCGGACCGGAAGCACTCGACCACAGCTGACCGTCGACGGGCACGACCTGGTCACGGGCCACCACGTCGAGGCGAGCGAAAGCGGGCGTGGCCTGCGCGGCTTGCAACGCTTCCCGCCCTTCTTCGTTCAGCGTGGCCAGGAACAGCCAGTCGGCATCGACGCGCGAAAGATTCTCGAGGCTTAGCGGATCGCTGTGCGGCCGGTCCTCACTCGTCAGGCCCGCGTCATGGATCGCCACCCCGGACGCGCGCAGCAGGCCGGCGGTGAAGAGGCGGTCCGACATGACCATGGGACCCTGAGGCATCCAGCGTACCAGCACGGCGCTGGGGGCTTCATCGGCAGAGATTTTCGCTTCGATCTCGGCGGCTCTGGCATCGACCTGCTCCAGTACCGCTTCGATTTCCGCCTCGCGCCCCAACGCCTGGGCGAACAGGCGTGCCTCGCCGCGCCATGCCTCGGGGTCCAGTCCTTCGGTCAGCGGTACGACGGTCGGTGCCATGCGCGAGAGCAACCGATACTGCGCCTCGGCGAGCTGCGGGGGTGCCAGGATCAGGTCCGGTTGCAGCGCCAGCACGGCCTCGAGGTTGATCTCTCGCACCACTCCGACGATGGCGGGGCGCTGCGCGTTCAGATGGGCCTCGATGTACCGGGCCACTCCATCGCCGCCGCGGGTGGTAACGGCGCCCAAGGGCATGACGTCTGCCGCCAAGGCAACGTCCAGCGCACCCTCGTAGAGCGTCACGACGCGCTTCGGCGCGTCGGGTATCGCCACCTCGCCGAAGGCCGTGTCTACACTGCGCTCGGCCCAGGCGGTAAGCGGCAGCATAAGCACGATTACTGTCAGGAGTGACAAGCACAGTGCGCCTAACACGCGTTTCCCAGCGTTCATACCAGCCTCACACGCAAAGTCATTTAATACGAATAATTATCACAAAGAATTGCGCCACCGCACTACGCAACGCAGCGTTGCGTAGTGCGCAACGAATTATAAAGCCAACAAGAATCGTTTTCATTAATGGAAATGCCAGCTAGACTGTTCCAATTGACGCAACGTTCCGGTGACTCGACATGTACGACCTCGACGAGCTGCTCGCCTTCGATCACGTCATGCGTTCCGGCAGTCTGACCCGCAGCGCACGTGCTCTCGACCTGGCCAAGTCGACCCTCAGCCGGCGTATCGCTCAGCTCGAACGTCAGCTGGGACAGCCTCTGCTGCGCCGGCAGTCCAACCGGCTGCTGCCTACCGAGGCCGGCCACGCCTTTCACGTCTACTGCCGGCAGATTCTCGAGATCGCCGAGCAGGGCCGCCAGGCACTGGAGGAGTTGAACGAGGAGGTCAGCGGCGAACTACACGTGGTTGCGCACAATGCGCTGGCCCGAAGTTGGTTGTCCGCTCGCCTGACCGCTTTCATGGAGTGCCATCCTGCGGTGCGCCTCACTCTGCTGACCTGCGCCACTCCCAACCTGACCGCCGACAGCCAGGCCCTCACCGTGTGGCTGGGGGAGGTGCGCGGTGGCGAGCTGCGTCAGGAAGTGCTGGGCTGGCTCCAGCGAGGTCTGTACGGACATCCCGACTATTTCTCCCGTCGAGGCTGCCCGCAACATCCTCGCGAACTCATACGGCATACCTGGATCGATCTGCTCGGCGAAACCGAGCAGGGGCTCACCCTTACCCACCGTGGACAGGGTGGCGAGTTCCACTTTCGCCCCCCCGAGTCACGCTTCCGCGTGGACCAGCAAATGCTGCATGGCGACGCCCTTGCCCACGGCCATGGCCTGGGCCTGATGTTCGACTGGCTGGCACAGGCGCGCGAACGCGCTCACCCCGGCTCACTCGTACGCTGCCTGCCGGAGTGGGACGCTCCGGCCGTACCGGTAACGCTCTTGTATCCATACGGCTTTCGGCCGCGGCGGCTGAGTGCCCTGCTGGCCTTCCTGCGCCAATCGCTACCGGACGCATGGCAACCAAGCCCGACCCCTCGGCTTGAGCCGGCAGTCACAGCCAAAAGCGAAGGTGTTGCCAGCCGCGCAACGCAACGTTGCCTGTCTTCCCTCTGATCAAAGGGAACTTTACGCATTAGAATCACCTGCACTTGATAACTAATATCATTTGATAAATTTTTCATGTTCAGCAGGTGATCCCATGCTCCATGCCCGTCGCAACGCTCTGGCCGTCGCCATCGCCAGCGTCCCGCTCGCCTTCACAGTCCAGGCGCAGGATAGCGCCCGCCTCGATAGCATCGTGGTGACCGCCGCCGGCTTCGAGCAGGCGCTGCAGGATGCGCCGGCCAGTATTTCCGTGGTCACCCGCGAGGAGCTGGAACAACGCCGCTTCTCCAATATCGCCGAGGCGATAGCCGACATTCCCGGTGTCGACGTTCGCTCCGGTGTGGGCAAGACCGGTGGCCTCAACGTGAGCATCCGCGGCATGCCGAGCGACTACACCCTGATCCTGATCGATGGGCGCCGTCAGAACACCTCCGGCAGCGTCACTCCCAACGGCTTCGGCGAGACCGCTACCAGCTTCATGCCACCGATGTCGGCCATCGAACGTATCGAGGTCATTCGTGGCCCCATGTCGACCCTCTACGGCTCCGACGCCATGGGCGGCGTGATCAACATCATCACCCGTCCTGTCAGCGACACCTGGATCGGCAGCGTCTCGCTGGACACGACCTTCCAGCAGGATCGTGACGCGGGAAATTCGCAAGGCATCAACCTCTATACCTCCGGCCCCCTGGTCGATGACGTGCTGGGCCTGCAGCTGCGTGGCCGGCTGTTCGATCGCGACGCCTCCGAGCGTATGATTCCCGACAGCGCCGCCCGCGACCCGCGCCCCACCGAGGCCCGTATCTACTCGCTGGGAGGACGCCTTACGCTGCGCGCCAATGAGGCCAACTCGGTCTGGTTGGATGCCGAACGCGCTCGTCAGACCTACGCCAACGACGATTGTCGCCTCGGCACGCTGGATGGGACCAATCGCGCGACTTGTGCCCCCCAGCCAGGGCAGATCTGGGGTTACGAGGACGAGTTGCGCTTCAATCGCGATCAGCTTGCCATCGGCCACACCGGACGCTTCGAGGCTGGTACGCTGGAGAGCAGCCTTACGCACAACACGACCGAAACCCTTGGTCGCACGCTGCCAGCAGGCAGCGCACCGGAGTACGGCTACGAGGCGCAGGGAGGCGAGCCGCGTCTGCTGGAGAACCGCGATATCGTTTTCGATACCAAGTTCACCCTGCCGATCGACCGCCACATGGTGACGGTGGGCGGCCAGTACATCGATGCCCGTCTGGAAGATGGCGCAGCAGGCGACCAGGCGTTCGAGCAACAGAGCTGGGCGCTGTTCGCCGAGGACGAGTGGTGGCTGCGTGACGACCTGGCGCTCACTCTGGGCGGTCGCTACGAGCATCATGACGCCTTCGGCGGTCACTTCAGCCCACGTGGCTACCTGGTGTGGAACACCACCGACCACTGGACTCTCAAGGGCGGCGTGAGCCGAGGCTACAAGACGCCGACACTCAACCAGTTGCATGACGGCATCACCGGCTTCGGCAATCAGGGGCAGTCCGTCTCCATCGGTTCACCGGATCTCGAGCCGGAAAAAAGCACCAACTACGAGCTCGGTGCCATTTATGACAGCCTGGATGGGCTCACCGTCAGCGGTACGACCTTCTACAACCGCTTCACCGACCGCATTGCCGAAGGCGCGGAGATCCCCAACTGTCTGCACCCGGACGGTAACGTCCCAGGCTGTATCAGCGTCGGCAACTTCTCGCAGCAGACCGGCTTCTCCCAGTTGATCAACATCGACGAGGCAAGAACCCGGGGTATCGAAGTGGAGGCGCGCTATCGCTTCGCGCCCGCCTGGGAGGTGCGGGGCGGCTATACCTACACCGACACCGAGATCACCTCCGGCGAGCAAGAAGGGCTATTGCTCACCAATACACCCAAGCACAAGCTCACTGCCAGCCTGGGCTGGGACGTGACGAACAGGCTCAACGCCACGCTCGAGGGGGAGTACTACTCTTCGCGGGAGCGTTTTGTCGATGGCCTCCCGACGACCGGACAAAACCTGGCAATGTATGAGCAGGTAGGCAACAAGCTGGATGGTTACGAGTTGTTCCACCTGCGTACGACCTACCGCTTCACTGACCAGGTACGCCTGACCGGCTCGATCTACAACCTGTTGGACAAGGACTTCAGCAAGGCTGACAGCTACGAGTGGCAGGGCGACACCTATCAGGCCTATCGCTACACCCAGACGGGGCGCGCCACCGATGGCGTGGCACTGGACGGTCGCAGTTTCTGGCTCTCCGCCACTTACGAGTTCTGACCGGCTCACGCTTGCCGTTCCGTATCGTTACCTTCGCCCCGGCTCTGCCGGGGCTTTTTCTTGGGCACTGGGCGTCATTCGTCCGCTATGCGCAGTATCACCGAGTAGCGATAGTCGTTGTCCTGCAACGCTGAAGGGGAGCCCGCGTAGGGGGTAGTCACCCGCAGGTACCAGACGCCGGCTTCGAGTTCACGTTCGATGCGGAAGTTGCCGTCGACGCCACTGTGCCAATCGCGCTCCACGACCTCGCCATCGGCATCCATCAGCTCCCCCGAGGGCGCGCCCATGGCCGAATCCCAGGGAAAGGTCTCGCTTTCCAGTACCACGCGGGTCGGCTCCTGCAGGGTGAAGGTGAAGTAGCGCATTCCCGTCGACATGACCTCGAAGGGGCGGTCTGGGGTCAGCGGTATGGCGTAGTCGCGCGGATCGCTCGTGCCCGCACAGCCAGTCAGAAGCAACAGGATCGAGAATAGAGCAGCGACGCAGCGGCGCATGGCAGCCTCCTTTCCTTCGCGCGGCGTTACCTTCAGCCTACTCCCAATAGCCGTTCCACGCCCAGCCAGATCAAACGCAGCGCCAGCAGAGTCAGAGTCCACTTGAAGAAGAAATCGAAGCGGCTATCGGTCACCCGGTTCAGCAGGCGCAGGCCCAGCCAGGTGCCGACGAAGCCCGCCGCGATCATGACCAGCATCAGCCCCAGCCAGTCGCGGAAGACGAAACCGGCGAAGCCGAAGATGAACGCCTTGGTGGCGTGCTGGAAGGACATGCAGGTGGCGAAGGTGGCCACCCGCGGCAGCCGCTCGCTCATGCCGAGCTTGATGAACGAGGCGACCATGGGGCCGCTGGCACCCACGAAACTGGAGAGCAACGTGGTGAGCGCACCGGCGATCACGGTGCCGGTACGCCCCACCGCCCGCTGGGGCAGGCCCGGCCCCCAGCAGGAATAGAGCACGAAGGCGGCGATGCACAGCTCCAGTACGCCGTAGGGCAGGCGAATCAACAGCCACGCCGCCACCAGGGCGCCGACGATCACACCAGGCAGGAAGGCGACGACGATGTCACGACGAACGTGTCGCCAGGTCATCACCGCCCTGCCACCGTTGGAGCCGAGCTGCACCATGCCGTGCACCGGGATCAGCGCCGTGGCCGGCATCACCTGGGCCATGGCGATGATCAACAGCGTGCCCCCGCCGATGCCGGCCGCTGCCGACAGCGCCGAGGTCACTACCGAGAGCAGCACCAGGGCCAGATTGACCCCGGCCGACAGCGGCGAGAGCAGCTCCAGCATCAGGCCGGACGCCTCACGGCAGCCTGCCCTCCTCGACGCCGTGGCACGCCACCTCGCTGCCATCGCTGCGAGCGATCAGCCGCGGCACCTCGGCCTTGCAGCGCTCGTTGGCATGCGGGCAGCGCGGATGGAAGGCGCAGCCGGTAGGCGGGTGTACCGGATTGGGCACCTCGCCCTGGATCACGGTGCGCTCCTTGCCCACGCCCTCCAGCGACGGCACCGCGGCCAGCAGCATCTTCGAGTAGGGATGATGGGGGTTCTCGAAGAGCTGGTCGGCCGGGGCGATCTCGGCGATACGTCCCAGGTACATCACCGCGATGCGGTCCGACATGTGCTTGACCACCGCCATGTCGTGGCTGATGAACAGGTAGGTCAGCCCGTACTCGTCCTGCAGGTCGCGCATCAGGTTGAGGATCTGCGCCTGCACCGAGACGTCCAGCGCCGAGGTCGGCTCGTCGCAGATCATGAACTCCGGCTCATTGGCCAGCGCCCGCGCAATCGAGATGCGCTGACGCTGACCGCCGGAGAACTCATGCGGGTAGCGGTTGGCGTCCATGGCCGACAGCCCCACCTGCTCGAGCAGCTCGCCCACCCGCCGACGCCGGTCGGCACTGCCCATCTCCGGACGGAAGAAGCGCAGCGGCTCGCCGATGATGGTGCCCACCCGCCACAGCGGGTTGAGGCTGGCGTAGGGGTCCTGGAAAATCATCTGGAAGCGCTTGCGCACGCTGGCGGCCTGGCGGCCGGTGCGGCTCGCCAGGTTGCTGATGTCCTCGCCGTCGAACACCAGCTTGCCGCGGGTGAGGCCGTAGAGCCCCACCACCAGCCGCGCCACGGTGGATTTGCCGCAGCCCGACTCGCCTACCAGCGAGAGGGTCTCGCCACGGCGGATGGAGAAGCCCACGCCATCCACCGCCTTGAGCGTGAGCCGTTCGCTGCGCTCGATTACCCGGTTGAGCCAGGGCTTGGAGACGTCGAAATAGCGTGCCAGGTCCTGCGCTTCGAGCAGGATCTCGCCCTGCGCCGCCGTCGTTTTTTTCACTGCCGTATCAGCGCACATGGCTCACTTCCTCTCCCTCTGCGTTCTGCCGTGGCGGCAGCGGATCGACAGGATCATGCAGCCAGCACGCCGCCCGGCTGCCGCCGGCCGGCATCAGGTCCGGCCGCTCGTCACGGCAGCGCTGCTGGGCGTGGGGGCAGCGCGGGTTGAAGGCGCAGCCCTCGGGAATCGCCGCCAGCCGCGGCATCGAACCCTCGATCTGATAGAGCCGCTCGAGGCGCTTGGCGATACCCGGGATCGAGGCCATCAGGCCCTTGGTGTAGGGGTGCTGCGGGTGGCGGATCACCTCGTCCACCGGGCCGATCTCGATCAGCCGCCCGGCGTACATCACCGCCACGCGGTCAGCGGTTTCGGCGATCACGCCCATGTCGTGGGTCACCAGCATCACCGCTGTGCCGTGGTCGGCGCACAGCCGCTTGAGCAGGGCCAGGATCTGCGCCTGCACCGAGACGTCGAGTGCCGTGGTGGGCTCGTCAGCGATGATGAACTCGGGACGCGCCGCCAACGCCAGGGCGATCACCACGCGCTGACGCATGCCGCCGGAGAACTGGTGCGGGTAACTGTCGATGCGGTTCTCGGGGGCGGGGATACCCACCTCGCGCAGCAGCTTGAGCGCCTCCTCGCGAGCCTCGCGCTCGTTCATCGGCAGGTGCGTACGGATCGTCTCGATCAGCTGGTCGCCCACCGAGAACAGCGGATTGAGACTGGTCAGCGGGTCCTGGAAGATCATGCCAATGTGGCGACCGCGCAGTGGCACGAAGCGCTCTTCGGGAAGATCGTCGATGCGCTTGCCCGAGAGGCGGACTTCACCGGCAGCGATATGACCGGGCGGCTCCAGCAGCCGGATCACGGCGTTGCCGGTCATCGACTTGCCGGCACCGGACTCGCCCACCACACCCAGCACTTCGCCGGGGGCGATGTCGAAGGAGACGTCGTCCAGCGCCACCAGGGTGCCGTGGCGGGTGGGGAACTCCACCCGCAGATGGCGCACGGAAAGAACCGGCTCCTGCCCTGCGGTGCCAGGCTCGTGGCCCGCTGTCGCGGCAGCGCTGTGCTGAGCCAGGCGTTGGTTATCGGAGCTTGGGGTTGAGGACATCACGCAACCAGTCTCCCAGCAGATTGACGGAGAGCGCCAGTATCAGCAGCGCCACCCCGGGGAAGAGCAGGATCCACCACTCTCCCGAGAACATGTAATCCTGGCCCACCCGGATAAGGGTGCCCAGGCTCGGCTGGGTCGCCGGCATGCCGACCCCCAGGAACGACAGCGTGGCCTCGGCAATGATCGCCAGCGCCAGGCCGATGGTGCCGATGACCAGCACCGGTCGCATCACATTGGGTAGGATGTGCTGGAACAGGATCTTACGCGCCGGCAGGCCTATCACCCGCGCCGCCTGCACGTACTCCTTGCTCTTCTCCACCATGGTGGCGCCGCGAACCGCCCGGGCGTACTGCACCCAGTCGGAGAGGCCGATGGCGATGATCAGCACGATGATGGCCACTTCGGCGTGCATCGAGCGCGGCAGGAAGCCGCGGATCACGCCGAAGATCAGCAGCGCCATCAGGATCGACGGGAAGGTGAGCTGCACGTCGGCGATGCGCATGATCAGCGCGTCGCGCCAGCCGCCGCGGAAGCCCGCCAGCAGGCCCAGGGCGGTGCCCATCACCAAGGCGAAGATCACCGCGGCGAAGCCCACCAGCAGCGAGATGCGCGAGCCGTAGAGAATCGCCGAGAAGACGTCGCGGCCCTGGCTGTCGCTGCCCAGCAGGTAGAAATTGCCGGTGAAGTCCGAGGTGGTCATCGGCGGCGTGAAGGCGTCGATCAGCTCCAGCTGGCGCGGATCGAACGGATTCTGCGGCGCGATCCACGGCGCGAAGAGCGCGGCGGCGAACATGATCAGCGTCACCAGGGTGGCGACTATCACCACCGGCTGGCGCTTCCACGAGTAGACGATGTCACTGTCGAGGAAGGTACGCCACTTGCTCGGCTTGGGCGGCGCCACGGGTGCGGCGCTGTCACGAGTCTGAACGTCCTGGCTCATTTGCCACCTCCCTGGGCGCGCAGCCGCGGGTCGACGGCGTAGTAGAGCAGATCCACCACCAGATTGATCACCACGAACACCAGCGCGATCATCATCAGGTAGGCGGCCATCACCGGCACGTCGACGAAGCGCACGGCGGTGATGAACAGCGCCCCCACGCCGGGCCACTGGAACACCGTCTCGGTGATGATGGCAAAGGCGATGATGGTGCCGAGCTGCAGACCGATGATGGTGATGACCGGGATCATGGTGTTCTTCAGCGCATGACGCAGATGCACTACCCGCTTCGACAACCCCCGCGCACGGGCGAACTTGATGTAGTCGGTGCTCAGCACCTCGAGCATCTCGGCCCGCACCAGGCGCATGATCAGGGTGAGCTGGAACAACCCCAGGGTGATGGCCGGCAGAATCAGCGAGCGCAGCCCGCTGGTGGTCAGCAGGCCGGTGGTCCACCAGTCGCCGAGGCGCACCGTCTGGCCACGACCGAAGGCCGGCAGCATGCCGAGTTCCACGGCGAAGATGTAGATCAGCAGCACGCCGATCAGGAAGGTGGGCAGCGACACGCCGATCAGCGAGGCGGTCATGATGAAGTTGGCCAGCCAGCTGCGGCGACGCAGCGCGGTGTAGATGCCCAGCAGAATGCCCATGACCACGGCGAAGATGGCCGAGATGATGGCCAACTCCAGGGTCGCCGGCAGCCGCTCGAGAATCAGGTCGGTCACCGGCCGGGCCGAACGATAGGAGATGCCGAACTCGAACTGAGCGGCATTGACGATGAAATTCCAGAACTGCACCACCACCGGCTGGTCGAGACCGAGCTGGGTCCGCAGCGCTGCACGGTCGGCCTCGGTAGCCTCCTGCCCGAGCATGTTGAGCACCGGGTCGCCGACGTAGTGGAACAGCGAGAACGAGATAAGCGCGACCACGAACATCACGAAGATGGCCTGCAGTACGCGCTGGATCAGAAACGCTAGCATGGGATTACCACTGCAACGAGGCTCCCACCTGCTTATGGCAAGAGGGAGCGCACATAAATTTCAAGGGGGCGCGGATTTATGTCGCGAGCGACGCTAGGCTGGTCGCCGCCGGAGCACAGGAACCGGAATGTAGCCTGCTACATGAGGATTCCGAGCACCGCCGGCGGCCAGGATTGCGAGCGCAGCAATAAATCAGCGTCTCCTTAGTTGAAACGCAGATACTTAAAGTGCGGTGTATTCTCGCTCTGCACCTTGAAGTCGATATCGTCACGCATCGACCAGGTCAGCATCTGGTGGTGGATCGGGATGTAGACGATCTCGTCGTGAACGATCTGCCACGCTTCCGCGATCATCTCGTTGCGCGCCTCCTCGTCGACCTCCTGGCCCATGGCCACGGTCAACTCGTCCACCCGCTCGTCGGAGAAACCGGTGAAGTTCCAGGTGCCGAGAGCGTCTTCCTTGGTGTGGTAGAGATAGTTGAAGACGTACTCCGAATCCATGGTGGGCACGCCCCAGCCCAGCAGGTAGAAGTCGTACTCCCCACGCGCCAGCTCGGCGAAGTGCAGCGAGCGGGTCTGGGCCACCAGATCCACGGTGATGCCGATGCGCGCCAGCATGCTGACCACAGCCTGGCAGATCTGCTCATCGTTGACGTAGCGGTCGTTGGGGCAGTGCAGAGTGACGCGGAAGCCGTCGCCGTAGCCGGCCTCTTCCATCAGCTCCTGGGCACGGGCGGTATCCGCCTCGAGAACTTCGTCCATCTCCTCGCTGTAGCCGTTGACGAAGGGCGGCGCGATCATGCCGGCCGGCTCAGAGTTGCCGCGCATGACGGCCCGCTGGATGGTGGTGGCGTCCACCGCCAGGTTGATCGCCTCGCGCACGCGACGGTCGGCGAAGGGGTTGTCATCGGTATCGGCGGTGCGCAGTTGGGCCGAGCCCATGTCCATGCCGAGGAAGATGGTGCGGTTCTCGGCGCCCTGCTCGTTCTTGATGCCGTCGGCGTTGGCCAGACGCTCGATGTCCTGCACCGGGGTCTCCTGCAGGAAATCGACCTCACCGGAGAGCAGCGCCGCCACGCGGGTGGAAGCCGACTCGATGGGCGTGAACACCAGACGGGTGATCTCCATCGGGTAGTGGTCGATGCCCCAGTAATCGTCGTTGCGCACGAACACGGTGCGCACGTCGGGCTCACGGCTCTCGACGCGGAACGGACCGGTGCCGTTGGCGTTGCGCACGGCATAGGTCTCTTCACCGGCGGCGTAGTTCTGCGCCTCTTCCACTCCATGCTCTTCCGCCCACTCGCGGCTCATGATGAACAGGTTGGTGAAGTTGTTGGGCAGCAGCGGGTTGGGCTCGTGGGTCTCCACCTCGACGGTGTAGTCATCCACGGCGCGCACTTCGGAGATCGAAGTGAGCAGACCGCGCATGTCGGCAGGCTCGCGGCGCGCCCGGTCGATGGAGAAGGCCACGTCATCGGCGGTCAGCGACTGGCCCTCGTGGAAGGTCACGCCCTCGCGGATCTTGAACACCCAGACGGTGGGTTCGTCTTCCTTCACGTACCACTCGGTGGCCAGGCCTGGCTGGTAGGCCACGTCCATGTCCTGATAGATCAGCGTATCGAAGATCTGATGGTTGACCGAGTGGGTCGGCCCCTCGTTCTGGGAGTGGGGGTCCATGGTCAGGCTGTCCGCGGAGCGGGTCCAGCGCAGGGTTTCGGCATTCGCTGAGGTGGCCAGCATGGCGCCGATCACGGCGGTGGCCAGAAGGGTCTTCTTGGGTAGCATCTTGTTATGTCCTCAATCAAGCAAGCGTTTGATGGGCTGATGCCCTGGAGAGGTTTCTCCCATACCTTAGCCAAGAAAGCCAGAATTACCTTAGGATTGCTTTTCAGCGCTATTTCGACTGTAGACAGTTACATTTCCGGTATTGCGAGCAATTCCTGGCAAACCGCTCGGCCGGTTTCGCTTCGTCGCCAATAGACGCAAATACCGCATCAAGGGAAAGATACCCATGACACTGCTGACGACCCGGGTCGCCCCGGAGTGGGTCGACTACAACGGCCATATGAACGATGCCGAATACGCCCGCGTCTTCTCGCTGGCGGTGGACACCCTGATGGAGCGCATCGGCCTGGATGACGAGGGGCGCGAGCGCCTCGCCTATACCCTCTTCACCCTGGAAACCCACCTCTGCTACCGGCGCGAGGCCCACCAGGAGCAGGCGCTGGCCGTCGAGGCGCTGCTGCTCGACCGCGACGCCAAGCGCCTGCATATCTTCTTCACCATGAGCGACGAAGCCGGCGAGACGCTGGCCACCAGCGAGCAGATGCTGATGGGCATCGACACGGCCAGCCACCGCCCCGCGCCCTTCCCGCCTGACGTGCTAGAAGCCATCGATGCGCTGCCGCAGGCCGAGCCCGGCGACTGGCCGACGGCGGCCGGGAGGCGTATCGGCATTCCGAGATAAGACACTCATGGACACTTAATTGACACTAGTGTACATAGCCATCTACTGTTGTCGGACAGACAACAAGATGGAGGCCCGGGCATGGCCAACGATCCGCTGCTGCAGCCCTTTCAGCTCAAACACCTGACCCTCCAGAACCGGCTCATGATGACCTCCCATGAGCCTGCCTATCCCGAGGACGGCATGCCCAAGGCGCTCTACCGCGCCTATCACGTCGAGCGCGCCAGGGCCGGCCTGGGCCTTACCATGACCGCCGGCTCCGCGGCAGTGGCCAAGGACAGCCCGCCGGTGTTCAACAACATCCTGGCCTACAAGGACGAGGTGGTGCCGTGGATGCGTGAGCTCGCCGACGCCTGCCATGAGCACGGTACCGCGGTGATGATCCAGCTCACTCACCTGGGCCGGCGCACCCGCTGGGACAAGGGCGACTGGCTGCCGGCGCTGTCGGCCTGCCACCGCCGCGAACCGGCCCACCGCGCCTTCCCCAAGCAGGTCGAGGAGTGGGACATCGAGCGCCTGATCCGCGACTACGCCGATGCCGCCGAGCGCATGCACGCCGCCGGCCTCGACGGCATCGAGCTGCAGGCCTACGGCCACCTGATGGATCAGTTCTGGTCACCGCTGACCAACACTCTCGAGGGGCCCTACGGCGGCGAGTTGGACAACCGGCTGCGCTTCACCTTCGACGTGCTGCGGGCCATTCGCCAGCGGGTCGGTGACGAGTTCATCGTCGGCGTGCGCTATACCGGCGACGAGATGCTGGAAGGTGGGCTGACGGCCAGCGACGGCATGGAGATATCGAGGCGCCTGAAGGAGAGCGGCCTGATCGACTTCCTCAACGTGGTGCGCGGTCACATCGACACCGACGCGGGCCTCACCGACGTAATCCCCATACAGGGCATGCCCAGCGCCCCGCACCTCGACTTCGCCGGCGAGATCAAGCGCCAGGTCGATTTCCCCACCTTCCACGGCGCCAAGATCCAGGACGTGGCAACGGCGCGCTACGCCATCGCCTCGGGCAAGGTCGACGTGATCGGTATGACCCGCGCCCACATGGCCGACCCGCACATCGTGCGCAAGATCGTCGAAGGCCGAGAAGAAGAGATCCGCCCCTGTGTCGGCGCCAACTACTGCCTCGATCGCATCTACCAGGGCGGTGCGGCCTACTGCATCCACAACGCCGCCACCGGGCGCGAAACCAGCATGCCTCATAGCATCCCCAAGGCAGCGCGGAAGCGCCGGGTGGTGATCGTCGGCGCCGGCCCCGCGGGGCTGGAGGCCGCACGCGTCGCCGGTGAACGGGGCCATGAGGTGGTGGTGCTGGAAGCCGCCAGCGATGCCGGCGGCCAGGTGCGCCTCACCGCCCAGAGCGAGCACCGCCGCGAGATGATGGGCATCATCGACTGGCGTCTGGCGCGCTGCGAGGCGCTCGGCGTCGAGATTCGCTACAACGTCTGGGCCGAGGTCGAGGACGTGCTCGCCGAGCAGCCGGACGTGGTGATCGTGGCCACCGGCGGCTATCCCATGGACGACCAGCCCGCGGTCGGCCACGACCTGGTGGTCAACACCTGGGACATCCTCTCCGGCCACGTGGCGCCGGGCAAACGGGTGCTGCTGTTCGACGATGCTGGCGATCACGCCGCCATGCTGGCGGCGGAGATCATCGCCGCCAGCGGCGCCGAGCTCGAGATCATGACTGCGGACCGCACCTTCTCGGCGGAGATCATGGCCATGAACCTGGTGCCCTACATGCGCGCCCTGCAGCGGCCCAACGTCACCTTCACCCCTACCTATCGGCTGAGGTCGGTGCAGCGCGACGGCGGCGAGCTGCTTGCCCGTATTACCAGCGACTATGCCACCAGTGGACAAGCGGACCAGGAGCGACGTATCGACCAGGTGGTGGTCAACTACGGCATCACGCCCATGGCGGACGTCTACTTCGAGCTGAAGCCACACTCCCGCAACGGCGGCGAGGTAGACTACGACGACCTGATCGCCGGCCGGCCCCAGGCGGTCGTGCGCAACCCGGAAGGCCGCTTCCAGCTGTTCCGCATCGGCGATGCCGTCGAGTCGCGCAATACTCATGCGGCAATCTACGATGCCTTGCGGCTGGTGAAGGATATCTAAACGGAGACAACCGCTGATGCCGAGAGGCGCCGATAGCGATACCAAATGGAAAGGCTCCCGCGAGGCCTGGCTCGATGCCGCCTTCGAGCTGCTGCTCGACTCCGGCGTGGAGAGCGTGCGCATCCTGCCGCTGGCCAAGCGGCTCAAGGTGTCGCGCACCAGCTTCTACTGGTTCTTCAAGGATCGCGAGGCGCTGCTCGATGCCCTGATCGAACGCTGGCGGGAGAAGAACACCCAGGGCCTGGTACGCCAGACCGAAGCCTACGCCGAGAGCATTACCGAGGCGATCCTCAACGTCTTCGACTGCTGGCTGGACCCCAAGCTGTTCGACTCCCCGCTGGAGTTCGCCATGCGCAGCTGGGCGCTGCAGTCGGAAGCGGTGGCCCGGGAGATCGATGCCGCCGACGAGGCGCGCATCGAGGCACTGACTCGCATGTTCGAGCGCTTCGGCTATGAGCCGCTGGCGGCCAACGTGCGCGGCCGGACCATCTACCTGACCCAGATCGGCTACATCTCGATGAAGACCCAAGAAGCGCTGGAGGTGCGCATGCAGCGCATTCCCGCCTACGTCGAGATCTTCACCGGACAGGCGCCGCAGCCCCGCGAGCTGCAGCGCTTCCAGGCCCGGCATGGTCATGCTATGGAAGGCGCCCAAGCGGTATCAGGCGCTGCCGGTCACTGATACCGATCATTGGTCCAGTCGCTCCTCGAATGCCGGTAGGATCTCGAACAGGTCGCCCACTAAACCATAATCGGCGACCTGGAAGATCGGTGCCTCTTCGTCCTTGTTGATCGCCACGATCACCTTGGAGTCCTTCATGCCGGCCAGGTGCTGGATGGCACCGCTGATGCCTACGGCAATGTAGAGCTCCGGCGCGACGATCTTGCCGGTCTGCCCCACCTGCATGTCGTTGGGCACGAAGCCGGCGTCCACCGCGGCGCGAGAGGCACCGATGGCGGCGCCCAGCTTGTCGGCGATGCCGTCGAGCAGCTTGAAGTTCTCGCCGCTACCCATGCCACGACCGCCGGAGATGACCACCTTGGCTGCCGCCAGTTCGGGACGGTCGCTCTGGGCCAGCTCCTGCTTGACGAAGGTGGACTGGCTATTGTCGGCAACGATATCGACATTCTCGACGGCAGCGCTACCGCCTTCGCTCCCTCTATCAGGGCAGGCATCGAAGCCGGTGCTGCGTACGGTGATCACCTTGAGGGTGTCGGCGCTTTTCACCGTGGCGATGGCGTTGCCGGCGTAGATCGGACGCTTGAAGGTGTCGGCATCGACCACTTCGACGATCTCGGAGAGCTGGCTGACGTCCTTCAGCGCGGCAACCCGCGGCAGCACGTTCTTGCCGGTGGTGGAGGCGGCGGCCAGCACGTGACTGTAGCCATCGGCCAGCTCGACCAGCAGCGCCGACAGGGGCTCGGCCAACTGGTGGGCGTAGACGGCGTTGTCGGCCACGCGGACCTTGCTCACGCCGTCGAGCTTGGCAGCGGCCTCGGCCACGGCGCCGACGTTCTCACCGGCGACCAGCACGTCGATGTCGCCACCGATGGACGCTTTCAACTTCAGGGCCGCGGCGACCACGTGGGCGGTGGCGCCAACCAGGATGCCGTCGTGATGTTCGGCAAGGACGAGCACGCTCATGAAATCGGCTCCTGTGAAAAAACTTTGGCTTCGCTCTTCAACTTGTCCACGAGCTCGTCGACGGAGCCCACCTTGATGCCGCCCTTGCGCTCGGCTGGCGATTCGACCTTGAGCAGCGTGAGCCTGCTGGCCACCTCGACGCCGAGGTCGGCCGGGCTCTTGACGTCGAGCGGCTTCTTCTTGGCCTTCATGATGTCGGGCAGCTTGGCGTAGCGCGGCTCGTTCAAGCGCAGGTCGGTGGTGACGATGGCCGGCAGGGTCAGCTCGACGGTCTGCAGGCCACCGTCGATCTCGCGGGTCACCTGGAGCTTTTTATCGCCCCCGTCACCGCTGATTTTCACCTCGGAGGCGAAGGTGCCCTGGGGCAGGCCAGCCAATGCGGCCAGCATCTGGCCGGTCTGGTTGTTGTCGGTGTCGATGGCCTGCTTGCCGAGAATGACCAGCACCGGCTGCTCCTCTTCCACCACCTTGGCCAGCAGCTTGGCCGCGGCCAGCGACTCGACGCGCTCTTCGGTCTCGGCTGACGTGTCGATATGAATGGCCCGGTCGGCGCCCAGCGCCAGCGCGGTGCGCAGCTGCTCCTGGGCGGCCTTGGGGCCGATGGTCACGGCGACCACTTCGGTGGCCACGCCTTTTTCCTTCAGCCGCACCGCCTCTTCCACGGCGATCTCGCAGAAGGGGTTCATGGCCATCTTGACGTTGGTGAGGTCGACGTCGGAGTGATCCGCCTTGACCCGGATCTTGACGTTGTAGTCGATGACGCGTTTGACCGCGACGAGGATCTTCATGGCACTCTCCTGGCTCTATTCCCTGGCCCTCGCTCACTTCTCGACGAAGGCACGTTCGATGACGTAGTCACCCGGCTCGCCCTGCTGTGGGCTGGCCTCGAAGCCCATGTCGTCGAGCATGGCGGTAAGGTCCGAGAGCATGGCGGGGCTGCCGCACAGCATCACCCGGTCGGTCTCGGGGTTGAGCGGCGGCAGGCCGATGTCGTCGCAAAGCTTGCCGCTCTCGATCAGCGTGGTGATACGGCCCTGGTTGCGGAACGGCTCGCGGGTCACGGTGGGGTAGTAGATCAGCTTGTCGCGAATCTCCTCGCCAAGGAACTCATGCTCGGGCAGCTCCCGGGTGATGTGGTCGTGGTAGGCCAGCTCGCTGACGTAGCGCACGCAGTGCACCAGCACGACTTTCTCGAAGCGCTCGTAGACCTCCGGGTCCTTGATGATGCTCATGAACGGCGCCAGCCCCGTGCCGGTACTCAGCAGGTAGAGATGCCGGGCCGGGGTCAGGTCGTGGATGACCAGGGTACCCACCGGCTTGCGGCTGACCATGATCTGATCGCCCACCTCGAGGTGCTGCAGGCGCGAAGTGAGCGGTCCGTCGGGTACCTTGATGCTGAGGAACTCGAGATAGTCGTCATGATTGGCACTGACGATGCTGTAGGCACGCATCAGCGGCTTGCCACCCACTTCGAGCCCGATCATCACGAAGTGACCGTTCTCGAAGCGCAGCGCCTGGTCGCGGGTGGTGCGGAAGCTGAACAGGGTGTCGTTCCAGTGGTGGACGCTCAGTACGTCGGCGGTTCCGATAGCAGCCATGAGGAATTCCTCCAGTCGTCTTGCATCGCGAGCGATGCGGTTCAGGCCACCGGCAGCAGTGCCAGCAGTCCCATCACGGTCAGTACCAGCGCTGCACTCAACGCGCAGAGCAGCGACAGCGGACGCCAGCCCTGAGCCAGCAGGTCGCGCACCGAAGTGCGCATGCCCAGCGCCGCCATGGTCACCAGCAGGCACCACTGCGAGGCGCTGATGAGCAGTTCCCGCAGACCCGGGGACAGCAGCCCCAGGCTGTTGGCAACGAACAGCACGACGAAGCCGAGCAGGAACCAGGGAAATTCGCCGCTGCCGCTCTGGCCGCGACGCAGCAGCAGGCCGATTGCCAGCACCAGCGGTACCAGCAACGCCACGCGCAGCAGCTTGGTCAGCGTGGCCACGTCGCCGGCAGCGTCGGAGACGAGATACCCCGCCCCGGCGGCCTGGGCCACGTCATGGATGGTGGCACCGAGGAACAGCCCGCTGACGATGTCGCCGTAGCCGAGCAGCGCGGTGAGCGGTGGCAGGCCGAGCATGGCAAGCGTGCCCAGCGCGGTGACGCACACCACCACGCCCAGCAGACGGCGCTCCTCGAGGCGGCCAGCGGGAAGCACGGCGGCCACTGCCACTGCCGCCGACACACCGCAAATCGCCACCGCTGCGCCGGCCACCAGACTGTGCGACGTTGGCAGAGCCAGCCAGCGCCCCAGCCCCAGCGCCGAGACGAGGATCAGCGGCACGCTGGCCAGCACCACCGCGAGCGGCAGCCAGCCCACTTCCTGCAACTGGGTCAGAGCGATGCGCGCGCCGAGCAGGGCCACGCCGATTCGCAGCACCCGCCGGGCACAGAAGCCGACGCCGGCCTGCAGACGCGCCTCACCGGCCTGACTGGCGAATCCGAAGCCCAGCAGCAGCGCGAGCAGCAGCGCCGGGGCACCGTAGTGCTCGGCCAGGAAGCTGCCGGCCAGGGCCAGTACGAGGCACAGCGAGACCCCGGGATAGAGGCGCTTGAGCGCGGCCCAGGACGGCGCCACGGCGAGCGGCATGGGAGCGTTCATCGCGCCGTCTCGCCCAGTTCGCGCAGATAGCCCCAGGGAAACACGCCCCGGCTGTGGCCATCGGAGAAGAACAGCTGCAAGCCGCTGACGCCGAAGGGCTTGGCGTCGACCACGGTGATATCGGCGTCGTACAACGCCAGGCGGCCGCTACGCTTGGCGTGCAGACAGCTCGAGCAGGCACAGGCGGCCCGCAGCGCCAGGCAGGAGAGCGTGTCCGTGCGGCCATCCGGCCAGCGGATCTCCACCTCCCGGGTGCGGCGATTGAGGTGCACCCCGTCGGGCGGGGCAATGGTATGGCGCAGATGTTCCGGTGTATGGGCAATGGCGCTCATGGCAACCTCCTGGCGATCAGGTTCGTGAGTCGTTGGGCTGCCGGTCCCGCAGGCACAGCAGCGGCACCTCCGCAGGCGGCGCGGGTACGGCCGCCTCGACCATCGGCCGGGCGCTGTCGTTGACGCTGGCACCCAGCACGATGGCCAGCAGTGCGAAGCGTGCCCGGCAACTCGTCATGACAAGTTGGCGCATGCTTCAGCGCTCCAGGTACTGCAGCTTCTCCCCCCGGTCGACCCAAACATCGGCCTCACCCAGCGGCAGGCGGGTTTCGGTGATGACCGGCCACACCTCGGCGAGTTCGGCGTTGATCTCGAGGAAGTGCGCCTGGTCGGGCGGCAGCTGGTCAGCGGCGTAGATGGCATCCGCCGGACACTCGGGAGCGCATAGCGAACAGTCGATGCACTCCACCGGATCGATGACGAGGAAGTTGGGGCCCTCGTGGAAGCAGTCCACCGGGCACACTTCCACGCAGTCGGTGTACTTGCAGCGGATGCAGTTTTCAGTGACGACGTATGTCATGGTCGTTTTTGCCTCTAAAGGGTTCGAGCTGAACCGCTCTACAAGCGAGCGTGCTTCCAACGCGGCATCGCCGACGCACAGTCGCTTGTAGACCGACTTCTAGGCGGCGTTGTCGAGCTGCGACTGCGCCCAGCGCGCCAGCTTACGCACGTCCGGATCGGGGTCGTCGAGAGCCCGCTCGATGTACGGCCGGCACTCCGGCTCGGCGATGGTGCCAAGGGCGCCGATGGCCGCCTTGCGCAGGTTGCTCATCGCATCCCGGGCGCACTCGCCGAGCGCCGGTACGGCGGCCACTCCGCCCAGCTTGCCCAGCGCTTCGGCAGCCTTCTCGCGTACCTGCCAGGTCCCATCGCGGCTGGCGGTGATCAGCGCTTCGAGCCCGGCCTGATAGTCGAGCTTGCCGATGCCTAGGGCGGCCTCGCAGCGCACCTGCCAGTGCGGGTCTGCGAGAATCGCCACCAGCGGCGGACCCACCCGCTCCGCAGAGGCGTAGACCAGGGCGCCGGCGGCGGCACGCCGCACCTCGGGGTCGGCATCGCTCCTGGCGCGATCGATCAGCGCCGGCAGGTTCTCCACGGCCTTGAGCCAACCGAGTACGCCCACCGCCTCACGCCGCACGCGGGCATCGTCATCGCTCAAGCGGTGCAGCGCCGGAGTCTGTGCCGCGGCCACACGCAGCGGCTTGAGCGCGCGCAGGATGCCGGCCACCACGAAGGGGTCGGTGCTGCGCTCCAGTGCGGCGAGCAGCGGCGGCGCGACACTGGGGTCCTTGAGATCGGCCAGGGCGTGGGCGGCGGCGTTGCGCACCACCTCATCGCCGTCGCTCAGCGCCGCCAGCAGAGAATCGGCGATATCCTCGGCATCGAACTCATCGACCACCTTGGCCGCCTCCTGGCGCACCGCGGGGTCTTCGTCCTTGAGCGCCTGGATCAGCAGTTCGGCGGCCTCGGGCTCGCCCGAGTCGACCAGCGCCAGTACCGCCACGCGGCGAATGCCGGGGTCCGGGTCAGTGAGCTTCTCGGCAATCTCCTGCAGCTCAGGATCGTCGTACTGTTTCATCGGGCACACCTCAGCGCAGCAAATAGGGAATTTCGACCTTGACGGCATCGGTCGGGCAGTCGGCCTCGCAGGGCATGCAGTACCAGCACTCGTCGTAGCGCATGTGCGCCTTGCCGGTGGCCGGGTTGATCCACAGCACGTCGAGCGGGCAGACGTCGATGCATACGGTGCAGCCCTTGTCGGCGATGCACTTGTCCTCGTCGATGATCACCGGAACGCTGGTGCGTTGCGTTGCAGTCGGCATGGTTTCTCTCCTCTTCATTTGTCCGTGCTTTGGCCTGGGACTCAGGCGTTGGCAGCCTTCTGCACGCGCAGCTTCTGGTAGGCGTCCTTCTCCTCGCCGAGCTCGACGAGATAGGGCGCCACCGGGCGCTTGCCGTGGGCCATGTTGCCGTTGTCGTCCTTGTACAGCCGGGTATGGCAGAACCACTCGGCGTCGTTCTGTTCGGGACAATCGACGCGATAGTGGTAGAGCCCCCAGCGCGACTCGGTGCGATAGAGCGAGGCGCGGGCAGCCATCTCGGCGCAGTCGATGATCGATTGCACCTCCATCGCGCGCAGCAGCTCGTGGGGGTCGGTGGCCTGCAAGCGGGGCAGGTCCTCGCGCACCGCGAGGATGCGCTGCAGGCCGATCTCCATCTTCTTGGTCACCTTGGGCGGCTGCAGGTAGTCGTTGACCAGGCGGCGCACCTTGTACTCCATCTGCGACGGCGGAATGCCGTCGGTCACCTTGAGCGGCGCCTGGATGCGCTCCAGCTCGGCGGCGATGAAGGCCTCGTCGAGGGCGGGCATCTCGCTGCGCGCCTTGGCGAAAGCGGCCGCGCTCTCGCCGCAGATCTGGCCGTAGACGAAGGCGCCGAGCATGTAGGAGTGAGCCACCGAGGCCATGTCACCGGCGCCATATAGGCCCGGCACGGTGGTGGCGCCGGTCTCGTCGACCCACACACCCGAGGCGGAGTGGCCCGAGCAGAAGCCGACCTCGGAGATGTGCATCTCGACCATGTGCTGGCGATAGTCGGTCTCGCGTCCGTCGTGGAAACGCCCGCGCGAGGGACGCTCGTTGGTGTGCAGGACGGTCTCGATCTCCTGGATGGTCTCTTCGGCCAGGTGATCGAGCTTGAGGAACACCGGGCCGTTGCCGCCTTCCAGTTCCTTGAAGAACTCCAGCATCATCTGGCCCGACCAGTAGTCGCACTCGATGAAGCGCTCGCCCTGGGAGTTGGCGGTGAAGCCACCGAGCGGGCCGGTAACGTAGGCGCAGGCCGGGCCGTTGTAGTCCTTGAGCAGCGGGTTGATCTGGAAGCACTCGAGGTTCGCCAGGTCGGCCCCGACGTGATAGGCCATGGCATGGCCGTCGCCGTTGTTGGACGGGTTCTCGTAGGTGCCGAACAGATAGCCCGACGTCGGCAGGCCGATGCGTCCGGCGGCCCCGGTGGCCATGATCACCGCCTTGGCGCGGATGATGATCGGCTCGGCGGTTCGCGTATTGACCCCGATCATTCCGGCAATCCTGCCGTCGCCATCCTTGAGCAGGCGGGTGGCCTGGTAGCGGTTCTCGATCTGCACCCGGTGGCGACGCAGGCGGCGATAGAGGATCTTCTTGACGTTGTGGCCCTCCGGCATCGGCAGCACGTAGGTGCCGAGGTGGTGGACCTTCTTCATGTCGTAGTCGCCGGTCTCGTCCTTCTGGAAGTGCACGCCCCAGGAGTCGAGCTTCTCGATCATCGGGAAGGAGCGCTGGGCATAGGCCATCAGCGCCGGCTGGTGGACGATGCCGTCGTTGGCGATGGTGATCTCCTTGACGTACTGCTCGGGCGTCGAGTGGCCGGGAACGATGGCGTTGTTGAGCCCATCCATGCCCATGGAGATGGCGCCGGAGCGCTTGACGTTGGCCTTTTCCAACAGCATCACCTTAAGATTCGGGTCCTGCTCCTTGGCGGTCACGGCCGCCATGGGGCCGGCGGTGCCGCCGCCAATGACCAGCACGTCGACGTCGATGACGGGAATGTCGCTTGCGTTCATGATTCCTCCGTTTTCCGATCCACTCGGAATTGGTATTTGAAGGCGTCCCCGCGGAAGCAGAGGTACTCGAAATCGACCGGCCGCCCCGACCGATCGAAAGTCAACCGCTCGACCCGCAAGATGGGCTCGCCCATCCCGAGGTTGAGGTGGTGCCGGGTTTCCTCGTCGCAGAGGGTGGAGTCGATGGCGATGTCCGCCGCGCCCAGCGGTATACCGAAGCGGTTCTCCAGCATGGGAAAGATGTCGCCGGAGAGTTCCTGGCCGAACAGCCGTCGGCCGATGTCCATGGGGAAGTAGCTGCTCTCCAGCGAGACCGGCTCGCGATTGAGGTAGCGCACCCGCTTGACCTCCACCACGGCATCGCCCGATCGCAGCCCGAGCGCGGCTGCCACCGCCTTGCTCGGCTTGCACTCCTGGATCGACAGCAACCGCGCAGTGGCCTCGTACCCCTGTGCCGCCATGGCCTCGCCGAAGCCCTGCAGACGCTGCACGTTCTGCACCGCCTTGGGCTTGCTGACGAATGTCCCTTTGCCCTGGGCGCTGAACACCAGCCCCTCGTTGTGCAGGTCACGCAGGGCCTGGCGAATGGTGATACGGCTCACGCCGAAGCTCTTCATCAGCGTGTTCTCCGACGGCAGCCGCTCGTGGGGCGAGTAGCTGCCATCGAGGATGTTGCGCCGCAGGGTGTCGCGGATCTGCACGTAGAGCGGCTGCGGCGAGTCGCCCGGCTGCAGCTTGAGTTCCTGGCTCTTCATGGTCGTTGCCTCTTGTCATGACATGTCATGTCGACTCGAGCGCCGAATGTGCCTGCCATCCCGGCTCAACTCGCCTGGTTCTGCTGTTCGAAGGCACGCAGCGTCTGCTCGCGAATCAGGGCGAGACACTCGCGCTTGATCGCCATGAAGTCGGGCGTGGTGAGCAGCTCCTGGGTGCGCGGGCGCGGCAGCCGCACGGGGATGTCGGCGATGATGCGGCCGGGGCTCGCGCTCATGACCACGATGCGGTCGGAGAGGAACACCGCCTCGTCGATGTCGTGGGTGACGAACAGCACCGTGTTCTTGAACTCGCCCCAGATCTCCAGCAGGTTCTCCTGCATCATGCTGCGGGTCTGGGCATCCAGGGCGCCAAAGGGCTCGTCCATCAGCAGCACGCTGGGGTAGTTGGCCAGCGCCCGGGCGATACCCACACGCTGCTGCATGCCGCCGGAGAGCGTGGTGGGAAAGGCGTTGGCGTAGCGCGACAGCCCCACCAGCGCGAGAAAGGTATTGGCCACGCTCTCGGCCTCGCGCGCCCCCGCGCCGGCCATCAGCGGGCCGAAGGCGACGTTCTGTTTCACCGTCTTCCACGGAAACAGCGAATGCTGCTGGAACACCATGCCGCGGTCGGGGCCAGGCTTGACGATGCTGTGGCCGTCGAGCAGCACCTCGCCCCGGGTCGGCTTGACGAAGCCGGCCACGCTGTTCATCAGGGTCGACTTGCCGCAGCCGGAGGGGCCCAGCAGCGAGACGAACTCGCCCGGCTGAATTTCGAGGCTGGCGGAGGCCACGGCACGCTGAGGACCGCTGCCGGTGGCGAAGACGATATCGAGGTCGCGCACGCTGATCCGTCCCTTGCCGCCTGCGCTGCGCGGGCGGAAGCTGTGGGGATGCTCGACCACGGCGGCACGGTTGAGCTTGCTCGGCATCATGACTTGGCCCCCTCGGTCTGCCAGCGCAGCAGCGGCGAGCAGGCCTTGCGGACCAGCAGGGTGCACAGCGAGCCCAGCCCGCCGATGACCAGCATCCCGATGATGATCTTGGGGTACTCCACCAGGGTGTAGGCCGACCAGGTGAAGTAGCCGATCCCGTACTGACCGCTGATGATCTCGCCCGCCAGCAGCGAGAACCACGCCACCCCCATACCGATGGCGAGCCCCGCGACGATGCTCGGCAGCGCGCCGGGCAGCACCACGTGCCAGAGAATCGCGGCGTTGCTCGCCCCCAGGCTGCGGGCGGCACGCACCAGCACCTTGGGGGTCTGCTCGACGCCGTGCACGGTGTTGATCACGATGGGAAACAGCGCGCCGAGGAAGGTGATGAAGACGATGCTCGCCTGCTCGGTAGGCATCATCAGGATCGCCAGCGGAATCCAGGCTACCGCCGGGATCGGCCGCAGGATCTCGATGTAGGGCAGGATCAGGTCCTCGGCGAAGCGCGAGCGGCCCATGAGAACCCCCAGCGTCACTCCGAGCACCACGGCCAGTCCGTACGCCATGGCGATACGCTGCATGCTATGGAAAATATGTACGTAGAACTCCTGACTCGAGGCCTGAGCCAAAAACTCCGCTCCCACTACCAGCGGCCCCGGTACGTTGTCGAAGCGAACGAAGAAGTCGAAGCCGTAGGTCGAGGCGAGATGCCAGCCCAGCGCTGCCACCAGCAGGGCTCCGATGCGGACCAGGTAGCGGTCCCAGTCCACGGGCAAAAGGCGCCGGTAGCCAACCGCGCCATCGACGGCCGGCTGCGCCTCGGCTGGCGCCGGTTTGGCGGCAGAGCGCTCTACGCTCTCGAACGGGCCTGATGCAACGGCCTCGGGCAGTGGTGGGCGAGGACTGGGGTTCAAGCTCATGAGGTCACCTCTCGTCACGGGAGCGCTGTCTGCGCAACGCTGTGGGTAGTGAAACCGGCGCTTGTTGTGTCGTTGTTGCCGGGGGCGAAGCTTGTACTATCAGGTCATATCGTTTACTCAGTAAGCTGCATCAGCCGTGCCAACACTCTGCATATCGATGCCAAGGATTTAATCCAAAAGGAGTTTTTATTTTTAACCCAATCGAAGATACGGCTCCTCAGTAATTGACCTGCGCGCCCGCGTGGTGCATATCGGAATTGACAAGCATCAGACTGATGCATTTATTCTGAGTCCCGCCCTCTTAATCCAATACAAGTAGAACAACTCATAACGCCAGAAAGGCGAAAAACCCTCATATCGCCCGACAATAAAAAGGGCGCGGAGAATTCCGCGCCCGCCTTTCTCATACTTTAAAAAAGGAAGAAATCCGACTGAGGTTCACTTCATTTATTTCATGGCGAGTGACTCGTCACCTGAAGCGGCCAAGGCAATCATTTCTCCACCGTTATCGGCGACGTATGCCAGCGAGTCGTCCCTCTTCATGAAGGCCACCACTTCACCATCCGGCATTTCGGCAAGAAAGGCGGCCTTGCCGAACATCTTGATCCCGCTGTGGTGATCGTAGACATAGGTGGAGTAGACCTCTCGCCCTTCGCTGTCCGCCGTACGGTAGGCCGCCACCATGTCGGCAACACTTTCGTACTCGACGATACCCTCGTCGGCGAACCATATCTGGGCCGGGCTGAGATCCGGGTTCTGCGCCATGGGCGTGACCATGCGCTCCAGGTCGGCGGCATAGTCCAGCCCGGACGCCGCATAGGCGCTACGGATGTAGCTGTCGTCGACCCAGGCGTCGAAATCGAGGTCAGGGATGTTGCGCTCCTCCTGCAGCAGGGCGTGATCGTACTGCAGCGCCTCGACCCACTCGGGCTTGATGGTGGCATCCAGGGTGCTGATTCCCCCCTCGCTGAGGTAGAGGTAGAGCACCTCCTTGGCCACACCGGTCCACTCGCTGAGCTGCGTGGCGGCACGCATCGGATCCTCTCTGATCCACTGCTGCGCCTCGAGGGTTGCCTGCAGCACGGCCTCAACCACCTCCGGGTAGCGATCGGCAAATGCCTTGCGCACCACGATGCCGTGGAAGGTCGGCACACCGGCTTCGCTGCCGTCGAAGATCTTGCGCCCGGTACCGCGGAACTCCATCACCTCCGACCAGGGGCCGAAGTCGGCATGGGCATCGATACGGTTGCCGGCGATGTTGGCCACCCCCACCGGCGGGCTCTGGTCGACGATGGCGATCTGCCCATCGAGTCCTGCATCGCGCAGGGCCTTGAGCGTCATGCCCCAGGCGGCACTGCCCACCGGCGTGGAAATGCGCTTGCCTGCCAGCTCTTCGAGGGAGTGCACGTCGGAGGCCACCGGCACCACGATACCGTTGCCGGTTCCCTGGCGGTTGTACCCGGTCACGGTAATGAAGCGGGTTTCATGTCGGCCGGTGGCCTGGAAGTTGGCCCCATTGACGATCAGCGGATAGTCGCCCATCACGCCGAACTCGAGGTTGCCCGCCATCATCTGGTTGGTGATGGGCGGGCCTGAATCATAGTCGCGAAAGATGATTTCGTACTCGGCATCGGCGTAATCCCCATCCGTAGGAAGATATTTTTCGATGAGGCCAAGTTTCTCCAGCACGATACCGCCGGCCACGGTATTGGTCACCATGCTCTGGTGGCCGATACCAATGGTGATGCGCTCCGCCAAGGCAGGGTTACTTAGCAGAAAGAGTATTCCCAACGAACTGCAGCCGATGAGTCGTTTCCAGTTCATCATGTCCAGTCACCTCCGGTCAGGGTGGGTTGTACTTGTACTATCCGGTCATTACCTTCACCCATTGATTTGCAGTGCGCGTGCCATTCGGCGCGACTTGCCGCCCATCTGCATGATTCGAATAAGGGAAAGGTCAACCCGACAGGAAGCGATCCTCGACCGTCAGCCGCCTCATTGCGCACGCATAGTGCGCAATGAGTGGCTTTCGGCATCATCATGGCGCAGCCATTGGGATGCCGAACAGGACAACTAGAACAAATCGGTTACAAGCTAAGTATCCGAAATCTCATCGATTAACGTCTGACTCAGGAACGTGAACGCCAGCGCCTGCATATGGGCGCGCTGACGGTTGTCGGCGGCGCCGCCGTGGCCGCCTTCGATGTTCTCGTAGTAGAGCGCTGCATGCCCCTGCTCGCTCATGCGCGCCATCATCTTGCGCGCGTGGCCGGGGTGGACGCGGTCGTCGCGGGTGCTGGTCATCAGCAGCATGGGCGGATACTGCGCCCCGGGCTTGAGGTTGTGATAGGGCGAGACATCGCGCAGGAACTGCCAGTCGTCGCTCTCGGGGTCGCCGTACTCGGCCATCCACGAGGCGCCAGCCAACAGCAAGTGGTAGCGGCGCATGTCGAGCAGCGGCACCTGGCACACCACGGCGCCGAGCAGTTGCGGGTAGCGGGTGAGCATGTTGCCCACCAGCAGGCCGCCGTTGGAGCCGCCCTGAATGCCCAGCCGCCGCGCTGAGGTGACGCCGCGTTCGATCAGATGTTCGGCCACGGCGGCGAAGTCCTCGAAGGCCTTGTGGCGCTTCTCGCGCAGCGCCGCCTGGTGCCAGCGCGGGCCGTACTCGCCGCCGCCTCGGATGTTGGCCACCACGTAGACGCCCCCCTGGCTGAGCCAGGCGCGCCCCACCCCGGGGCTGTAGCCGGGCAGCAGCGGCACCTCGAAGCCGCCGTAGCCGTAGAGCAGGGTCGGATGCTCGCCGCTTGGCTCGAGGTCACGCCGCGCCACCTGGAAATAGGGAATCGGCGTGCCATCGCGGCTGGTGGCGAAGTGCTGGGTCACCTCGAGCCCTTCGGCGTCGAACAGCGCCGGGGCCTGCTTGAGCGTCTCGAGCTCCTCGCCGACCCGACCGTGCAGCAGCGTGGTCGGCGTGAGGTAGTCGCTGACGATGACGAACACCTCGTCGCTCTCCTCATCGTCCACCGCGCTCACGCTGACGCTGCCCAGCGTCGGCACGCCCTCCAGGGGCTCGGGCTGCCACTGGCCTGCGCTCGGCGTGAGCACGTAGAGCCGGTGCTTGACGTCGTCGAGCACGTTGAGAATCAGGTGGCGGCGGGTCCAGGTAGCGTCGGAGAGCGAGGTGCGCTCGGTGGGGGTGAACAGCACACGCAGCTCGCGCTCACCGTTCATGTAGGCGTCGAAGTCGGCGATCAGCAGCGCGCCGGCGGGATGAGTGGTACCCGCCACCTCCCAGGGCTCGCGCAGCTCCACCAACAGCCACTCGCGGTGCACCTGCTTGTGGGCCGAATTGGGCACCTCGATGCGGGTGAGGCTGCCGTCGGCCTGGCGCAGGTAGAGCTCATTGTCGTAGAAGGCCCGGGCGCGGCTGACGAAGTCGCGCTCGAAGCCAGGGGTGGAGTCGTGCGCGGCACCTACGGCCATGTCGTCGGGCTCGGCTTCGAACACCGTCTCGGCATCGGCCATCGGCGTGCCGCGTCGCCACTGCTTGACGATGCGCGGGTAACCGGAGCTGGTCATCGAGCCTGCGCCGAAGTCGGTCTGAACGTAGACCGTGTCGCGGTCGATCCAGCCCAGGCCTCCCTTGGCCTCGGGGCGGTAGAAGCCCTGCTCGACCCAGCGCTTCTCCACCAGGTCGAACTCACGGGTGACGTCGGCGTCGGCGCCGCCGCGGGAGAGCGAGATCAGGCAGTGACGCCAGGGTTGGTCGGGCGATTCAGGCCGCAGGCAGTGGGCGCCGTGCCAGACCCAGTTCTCGCCTTCCTCGGCGTTGAGCGCGTCGAGGTCGATCAGCACCTCCCACTTGGGCCGCGCCTTGCGGTACTCCTCGAGCGTGGTACGCCGCCACAGCCCACGGGGATGGTCGCGGTCCTGCCAGAAGTTGTAGAAGTGCTCACCGCGCTTGACCACGAAGGGGATGCGGTCGTCGGCCTCGAGGATCGCCTGCAGGTCGTCGCGCAGCGCGCTGAAGCCCGGCGCATCGGCGAGCCTGGCCTGGCTCTCTGCATTGCGCTGCTCGACCCAGGTCAGGGCGCGCTCGCCCTCGACCTCTTCCAGCCACAGGTAAGGGTCGTGCTCGTCGAAGGGGGCAGTCATGCGGGATCTCCTGGTGGGCAGTCATTTTGCCCACCAAGCTAGCCTGCCCCGGTCGCGGACTCAATGTGTCCGAGGCTTTGTCTGAAAAGTCGGCGAGCGAAGGCCAGACAAGGCAAAAATCAGCGAAAAGACGGAGTTTACGGAGTGTAAATGAGTACTTTAAGCTGATTTTTAACGCTGTATGGCCAAGCGCAGCCAGTTTTCGGGCATAGCCTAGCGCTGGAATACCACGGTACGGTTCCTGTTCAGAAACACGCGCCGCTCCACGTGCAGCGCTACCGCCCGGGCCAGGGTCAGACATTCGATGTCGCGGCCCTTGGCGACCAGGTCCTCCGGGTAGTCGGCATGACTGACCGGCTCGACGCCCTGGGTGATGATCGGCCCCTCGTCGAGGTCGTCGTTGATGTAGTGGGCCGTGGCACCGACCAGCTTGACGCCCTTGTCATAGGCCTGGTGGTAGGGGCGCGCGCCCTTGAAGCCGGGCAGCAGCGAGTGGTGGATGTTGATCGCCCGGCCCGAGAGCCTGGCGCTCATCTCGCTCGACAGTACCTGCATGTAGCGCGCCAGGATCACCAGCTCAGCGCCGCTCTCCTCCACCACCCGCCACACCTGGGCCTCCTGCTCGGGCTTGGTCTCGGCGGTGATCGGGAAGTGGTGATAGGGGATGCCGTGCCACTCCGCCAGCGACGCCAGGTCGGGATGGTTGGAGACGATGGCGCGGATATCGATGGGCAGTTGCCCGGTACGGTAGCGATAGAGCAGGTCGTTGAGGCAGTGGTCGGCCTTGGAGACCATGATCACCACCGGCATCAGCCGCCCCGGCGGCGTCAGCTCGAAGCGCATCTCGAACTCGGCGGCCCGCTCGGCGAAGCCCGCCTGGAAGGTGTCGGCGTCGAAGCCGGCCTCTTCGGGGCGGAATTCGGTGCGAATGAAGAATTGGCCGCTCAAGCGGTCGTCGAAGGATTGCTGCTCGGTGATGTAGCAGCGCCGCTCCTTGAGGAAGCGGGTCACCACGTCCACGGTACCCAGGCGGCTGGGGCACTGCGCGGCCATGATCCAGATGTCGTCGTGTCGCTTCATGCTGCTCCCTCCGGCGCTTCGGCGGCGAGTGGAAAAAGGGCCGGGGGAACCCCCCGGCCAAACGCGCCTGGCAAACGCGATGTCTCGTTACCGTTCCACGCCGATGGCGTACTCCGCGCCGGCGTCCAGCAGCCAGCGATAGCAGTAGTCGGAGAAGCTGCGGCGCAGCACCAGCTCCCAACGGGTATCCGTGGGACGGCGCAGTATCAGGTTGGCCTTGGCGAACACCGCGGTCACGCCCTTGCCCACCGGGAAGGCCTCGGGGTGCACGTCGCTGGGCGTCGACTTCATCAGCAGCTCACGCGCCTTCTCGCCCGACAGCTCGAGCAGCGTCTGGCCGCCGCTGACGTTGACGATGGCATAGTGGGCATCGCCCAGGGCGTTACGCAGTGCACCCTCCAGCTCGAACTCTTCGCCACCGGGTACGATCAGCAGCCACTCATCGGGCGAGAGCCACTGGATCGAACGTTCGCCATCTTCGCTATGGCTGAGGGTGTTGGGCCGTGCCGGCAGGCCGAAGCCCAGCACCGCGCGCACGGCCTCGTCGAGCACGATGGCACCGCCGCGCAGCACCAGATGACCGAGGAAGGGCCGCTCGCGCAGTACCACCCGGCTCTTGGCGCTGGGGGCCGGAGCCCCCGAACGCTGGTAGGAGTAGGCCAGCGGCGATTCCACCGGGATGTTGGCCTCGGTGCGGGTATCGAAGGTACGGGCCTTGGCAACGACAGGGTTAGACATTCTGGCGCTCTCCCTTGGGGTCGACGAAGATCGGGCTGACGATTTCGGCCTCATGGACCTGGCCGTCGGCCATGGGCAGGTAGACGGTCTCACCCATCTTCTGCTGACCGCCCTTGACCACGGCCAGGGCGAAGCCTGAGTCCAGGGTCGGGCTGTAGTAGCTCGAGGTCACGTGGCCCGCCATCGGCATGGGAATGGCGTGCTTCGGGTCGAAGACGATCTGCGCGCCCTCCTCCAGCACCACCTTCGGGTCCTTGGGCTTGAGACCGACCAACTGCTTGCGGTCCGTGCGACGGGTGTCGCTGCGCGTCAGCGCGCGCTTGCCGATCCACGAGTACGGCTTGTCGTAGCCCACGCACCACTGCATGCCCAGGTCTTCCGGCGTCACCGAGCCGTCGGTGTCCTGGCCGACGATGATGAAGCCCTTCTCCGCGCGCAGCACGTGCATGGTCTCGGTGCCGTAGGGGGTCAGGCCGTACTTCTCGCCGTGCTCGAACAGCGTCTTCCACACGTGCATGGCGTAGTTGGCCTGGACGTTGATCTCGTAGGTCAGCTCGCCGGTGAAGGAGATGCGGAACACCCGCGCCGGTACCCCGGCGACCTTGCCAGCCCGCCAGTCCATGAACTTGAACGTGTCGCGGTCGAGATCGATGTCGGTGATCTCGGCCAGCAGGTTGCGCGCCTCGGGGCCGGTGATCGTCATAGTCGCCCAGTGATCGGTCACCGAGGTGAAGGTCACGTTGAGCTCGGGCCATTCGGTCTGATGCCACAGTTCCAGCCACTCCAGCACTGCGGCGGCACCGCCGGTGGTGGTGGTCATCAGGAAGTGGTTCTCGGCCAGACAGCTGGTCACACCGTCATCGGTGACCATGCCGTCGTCCTTGCACATCAGTCCGTAGCGGCACTTGCCGACGGCCAGCTTTTCCCACTTGTTGGTGTAGACGCGCCCCAGGAACTCGCGAGCGTCGGGGCCCTGGATGTCGATCTTGCCCAGGGTCGAGGCATCGAGGATGCCGACTTTCTCGCGCACCGCCCGGCACTCGCGGGCTACCGCCTCGTGCATGGTCTCCTTCTTGCCGTTGACGACCTGGGGGAAGTACCAGGGGCGCTTCCACTGGCCGACGTCCTCGGACTCGGCGCCACTCTCCACGTGCCACTGGTGCAGTGCGGTGTAGCGCTCGGGGTCGAACAGGTCGCGGCAGTGGCGACCGGCGATGGCACCGAAGGTGACCGGCGTGTAGTTGGGGCGGAACACGGTGGTGCCCACCTCGGGAATCGTCTTGCCCAGACAGCGCGCGGCAATGGCCATGCCGTTGATGTTGCCGAGCTTGCCCTGGTCGGTACCGAAGCCCATGGCGGTGTAGCGCTTGACGTGCTCGATAGACTCGAAGCCCTCACGCGTCGCCAGTTCGATGCCCCCGGCGGTGACGTCGTTCTGCAGATCGACGAACTGCTTGGGCGCGCGCAGGGTCGGCTTCTCGTGAGGCACCTGATACAGCGCACAGGCCGCTCCCTCGCGGCGGGCGTCGACCTGCGGCAGCTCGACCGCCTTGGCCGAATGCCCCAGTGCTTCCAGTGCCTGGGAAGCCATGGCCACGCCATCGGCCATGCCTGCACCCAGGTCGTGGATGCCGCGGGCGCTGCCGGCAGCGTGCACGCCTTTCACCAGGCTGGGCACGAACCCGAGGATCTCTTCGTTCCAGGTCGGCCGCGCGCCGGTGTGCGAGGCCAGGTGGATCACCGGGCTGTAGCCGCCGGAGCTGGCGATGGTGTCGCAGGCCAGGGTCTCGGCCTGGCCGGTGACCTTGAAGGCAGCGAGGTCGATCTTGGCCACGCGGGCCGCGCTGACGCGCTTCTCGCCCTTGGCCTCGATCACCGCGCTGCCGGTGATGATACGAATGCCCTTGGCCTTGGCGGCGTCGATCCAGTCGCCCTGCGGATTGGCACGGGCGTCGACGATGGCCACCACCTCACGACCCGCTTCGACCCAGTCGAGCGCGGCACGATAGGCGTGATCGTTGCTGGTGGAGAGCACCAGCTTGTTGCCCGGCACCACGCCGTAGCGGCGGATGTAGGTGGATACCGCACCGGCCAGCAGGTTGCCCGGCACGTCGTTGTTGGCGTAGACCAGCGGCCGCTCATGGGCGCCAGTGGCCAGCAGCACCTGACCGGCGCGCACTCGGTGCATGCGCGAACGCACGCCGCGATGGCCGTCGACCAGCGGTGCCGTCTCGCCCAGGTGCTCCGTGCGCCGCTCGTGCAGCGTGACAAAATGGTGGTCGTGGTAACCGTTGGCGGTGGTGCGGGGCAGCAACGTGACGTTGTCCAGCCCGGCGAGTTCCTCCAGCACGCGCTCCGCCCACTTGGCGGCCGGCTGCTGATCGAGCAGTTCACGGCTGTCGAGCAGCGAACCGCCCATCTCTTCCTGCTCATCGGCCAGGATCACCCGGGCGCCGCTGCGAGCCGCGGTCAGCGCCGCCGCCAGGCCGGCGGGGCCGGCACCGATCACCAGCAGGTTGCAGTGCTGGTTGAGGTGATCGTAGCTGTCCGGATCGGCTTCCATGGGGCTGCGGCCCAAACCTGCGCCCTTGCGGATGTACTTCTCATAGGTCATCCACATGGAGGCCGGCGCCATGAAGGTCTTGTAGTAGAAGCCCGGCGGCATGAAGCGCCCGCCCAGCTTGCCCACCAGACTCATGACGTCGCGCTGCACGTTCGGCCAGCCGTTGGTGCTGCGCGCCACGAGGCCGTCGAACAGCGCCTGCTGGGTGGCACGCACGTTGGGCACCTGGGCGGCTTCGGTGCTACCCAGCTGGACCAGCGCGTTGGGCTCCTCGGTACCAGCGGCGACGATGCCCCGCGGGCGCGAGTACTTGAAGCTGCGGTTGACGATATCCACGCCGTTGGCCAGCAGCGCCGAGGCCAGGGTGTCACCGGCATGGCCCTGATAGTGCTGGCCGTTGAAGGTGAAGCCGAGCTTGCGCGAGCGATCGATACGCCCGCCCTCTGCGAGACGATTCGGCTGTGTCACGGACTTGCTCATGCCTGCTCCCCCTTGACCGATGCCACTGCGGCGTTGCTGGCGCCCACGGTCTGTTGTCCGCCGCTGGCGACCTGCACGTTGCCCTGGATTTCGCCACCCGCCAGGCTCTCGGCGGTGATGCGGGGCCGCTCGCCCATCTTGTAGGTTTCGAGAATCTCGTAGATCACGGTATTGCGCGTGACGTTGAAGAACTTGCGACAGCCGACGGCGTGCACCCACAGCTCGTGGTGGATGCCGCGCGGATTGTCACGAAAGAACAGGTAGTCGCCCCACTCCTCGTCGCTGCAGGCTTCGGGGTCCTTGGGGCGCAGGATATGGGCCTGGCCCTTGGGCCGGAACTCCTCTTCCTCGCGATGCTCCTCGCAGTAGGGGCAGTAGATCAGAAACATTTTTTATTCCCCCCGTAAGTCGGGATAAGGACTGTGAGCTTCTGCGCCAGCGAGCCGCGTGAGGGCAAGGCGTCCGATAAAGAGGAGCCGCAGTGTACGGGGTAGGTACATGAGGACTCCGATGAATCGGACAACGCAGCCATCGCGTGGCGCAGCTCGCAGAAGTCAGTGAGCAACGCCGGCCGCACCATGCTCGTCGACCAAGGCACCGGTATGGAAACGGTCGATGGAGAACGGGGCCGCAAGCGGGTGAGCCTGGTTCTTGGCCAGGGTCCAGGCGAACACATGACCCGAGCCCGGAGTGGCCTTGAAGCCACCGGTACCCCAGCCACAGTTGAAGAACAGGCCCTTCACCGGCGTGGCCGAGAGAATCGGGCAGGCGTCTGGGCAGGTGTCGACGATGCCGCCCCACTGGCGGTTCATGCGCACCCGCGAGAAGATCGGGAACATCTCGACGATGGCCTGCAGGGTGTGCTCGATGGTGGGGTAGCTGCCGCGCTGGCCGTAACCGTTGTAGCCGTCGATGCCCGCACCGATGACCAGGTCGCCCTTGTCGGTCTGGCTGATGTAACCGTGCACGTGGTTGGACATCACCACTGTGTCGAGCACCGGCTTGAGCGGTTCGGAAACCAGCGCCTGCAGCGGATGCGACTCCAGCGGCAGGCGGAAACCGGCCATCTTCGCCAGCACGCCCGAGTTGCCCGCCGCCACGCAGCCGACGGTCTTGGCTTCGATGTCGCCGCGGTTGGTGTGCACGCCGTAGACACGGCCATCGCGAATCTTGAAGCCGGTGACCTCGGTGTTCTGCAGCAGGTCGACGCCCAGTGCGTCGGCGGCGCGGGCAAAGCCCCAGGCCACGGCATCGTGGCGCGCCACGCCGGCGCGCGGCTGCCAGGAGGCGCCGAGGATCGGATAACGGGCGTTCTTCGAGCAGTCCATGATCGGCACGATCTCCTGGATCTGCTCGGGAGTGAGCACTTCACCGTCGATGCCGTTCAGGCGGTTGGCGTTGACCCGGCGCTGGATGTCACGCATGTCCTGCAGGGTGTGGCCCAGGTTCATGACCCCACGCTGGGAGAACATCACGTTGTAGTTGAGGTCCTGGGAGAGTCCCTCCCACAGCTTCATGGCGTGCTCGTAGAGCGCCGCGGCCTCGTCCCACAGATAGTTGGAGCGCACGATGGTGGTGTTGCGCGCGGTGTTGCCGCCGCCCAGCCAGCCCTTCTCGACCACCGCCACGTTCTTGATGCCGTGTTCCTTGGCCAGGTAGTAGGCGGTGGCCAGGCCGTGGCCGCCGCCGCCGACGATGATCACGTCGTACTGCTTCTTGGGGGTGGGGTTGCGCCACTGGCGCTCCCAGTTCTCGTGGTGACTGAGGGCGTGCTTGGCCAGCCCGAATCCTGAATAGCGTTGCATCTCGTCTCTCCTCGACCGGCCCTGCCGAGCGGGGCCGGTCCCATACGGGTTCAGGCGGTGGCGGTTTCTTCTACCGCGGCCGGAGCGGCGCCATAGACCGGGTGCCGCTCACACAGCTCGGCGACCTTGGCGCGCACCTCGGCCTCCACGGCATCGGTATTGCCCTGCTCGGCCAGCACGTCGAGGATGTCGCAGATCCAGCCGGCCAGGGCCTCGCAGTCGGCCACGTCGAAGCCGCGCGAGGTTACCGCCGGGGTGCCGATGCGCAGGCCGGACGTCACGAATGGGCTCTGCGGGTCGTTGGGCACGGCGTTCTTGTTGACGGTGATGTGGGCCCGGCCCAGCGCCGCATCGGCGTCCTTGCCGGTAACGCCCTGACGAATCAGCGAAACCAGGAAGAGGTGGTCATCGGTGCCGCCGGAGACCACGTCGTAGCCGCGCTCGACGAAGACCTTGGCCATGGCCTGGGCGTTGTCGATCACGCGCTGCTGGTACTGCACGAAGGCCTGGCTCATGGCTTCCTTGAAGGCCACTGCCTTGGCCGCGATGACGTGCATCAGCGGACCGCCCTGCTGGCCGGGGAACACCGCGCCGTTGAGCTTCTTGTACAGCTCCGCATCGCCATGGGCGGAGATGATCAGGCCGCCGCGCGGGCCGCGCAGGGTCTTGTGGGTAGTGGTGGTGACCACGTGGGCGTGGGGCACCGGGCTCGGGTAGAGGCCGGCAGCGACCAGGCCCGCCACGTGGGCCATGTCCACCATCAGCCAGGCGCCGACTTCATCGGCGATGTTGCGGAAACGCCGCCAGTCGACCACACGGGAGTAGGCGGAGAAGCCGGCAATGATCATCTTGGGCTTGTGGCTGCGCGCCAGCCGCTCGACCTCTTCGTAGTCGATCTCGCCGGTCTCGGGGTTCAGGCCGTACTGCACGGCGTGGTAGTGCTTGCCGGAGAAGTTGGGCGCCGCACCGTGGGTCAGGTGGCCGCCGTGGGCCAGGCTCATGCCGAGCACGGTGTCGCCGGGGCTGACCAGCGCCATGAAGACGGCGGCGTTGGCCTGGGCGCCGGAGTGGGGCTGCACGTTGGCATAGTCGGCGCCGAACAGGTCGCAGGCACGCTCGATGGCGAGCTTCTCGACCACGTCGACGTGCTCGCAGCCACCGTAGTAGCGCTTGCCCGGGTAGCCTTCGGCGTACTTGTTGGTCAACTGGGTGCCCTGGGCCTCCATCACGGCCCGGCTGGCGTAGTTTTCGGAGGCGATCAGCTCGACGTGGGCCTCCTGACGGGCCACTTCATCGGCAATGGCGGCGGCAACCTGAGAATCGAATGCGGCGAGACCAACCTGGTTCATGACTGACTCCTGTTGTTGTCTGGTATCTGCTGTCTAGTATCGGCAGGGGTTGCCTCGAATCTATCGGCTACCTGCCCAGGTGAAAAATTTGAAATCCTTATGCTTGGATTAAAGGCAACCGGGAGCAGGAAAGATTGAACGAATGCGACAGGCTTGCTGAATGTCCGAGTCGAGCCGGCAGCCCTGGCATATTGATTCGAGCTGATGAAGCACGCGCCAGGGAAGCGAGCTCAAAGCCGCATGGGGCGGACGGGTGGAGCAGGCCGGCTCAGAGCGCCGGACGGCCCTCGACATGCAGGAAGAAGGGATCGACCCGAGCGCCTCCCGGCTCGCTGACGCTCTTGCGCATTTCCGACGGCGTCATGCCGAAGGCGCTACGAAAGTGGCGCGAGAAGTGGGCCGTATCGGCAAAGCCGCAGCGCTCGCCGATTTCGGTGATGCTCTTGCCGGTGTAATGCAGCAGCCACACACCGTAGCGCAGGCGCAGGTCGCGGGAGAACTTCTGCGGGCTGACGCCGAGCGTCTCCTTGAAGCGGCGCTCCAGATTGCGCCGTGAGGTACCGACCCGCTCGGCGAGCACCTCCATGGAGATCATCTCCCCCAGGTGCTGCTCGAGCAGGGCAATGGCCTTGCGCACCAGGCGGTCCTCGATCTTGCCGAACACCACCGGCTGGGGCTGGGGGTGAACTCCCGTTCGCGCCTCGTCGAGCAGCATGATGTGCAGGCTCTTCATCGCCCATGCCTTGCCCAGGTGACGCTCGATGAGATAGGCGGCCAGGTCCGCTCCCGCCGCGCCGCCGGCGCAGGTGAGACGGTCGCCGTCGTCGATGAACAGGCGATCGGCGACGGGCTCGATGGCAGGAAAGCGCTGGATCATGTCGCGGTGGTGGTACCAGCTCACGCAGCAGCGGCGCCCCTTCATCAGCCCCGCCTGAATCAGCGCAAAGACCCCGGTGCACAGCCCGACCAGCGGCACCCCGACATCCGCCGAGCGACGCAGATAGGCCAGCGCCGTGGAGTCCACCCGGTCGCGCTCGTCCTGCACCCCGCCGATCACCACGATGTAATCGAAGCTCGCCGGATCGCGGAAGGGCTCGCAGGGCGAGATGGCCGCCCCGCAGCTGGAAGTGGCCTGCTCCCCCGTACTGGTCATGAAGGTCCAGTGGCAGCGCAGCTGGCGGCTGCGGTCCCCCTCGTCGGCCGCCAGGCGCAGGCAGTCGACGAAGGCCGCAAACGGCAGCAGGGTGAAGCGGTTCAACAGGACGAAGCCGACCGAGAGGGGCTCGCTGGAAGCAGAGGGATACATGTCGACGCCTTAGGACAGGGCTCAGTGCCCTATAGGGACACTCTCCAAGGCCTTGGATAGAAAATCAAATGTTAACGAGGAGAAGTTCGACCGTAAAACAACTCCGAAGTCAAATCGTTAAGGCGCATATCCTCATGTTCGCCATATGTCAGAACCGAGTTGATCCTTGGTGTCTCTCCTTCAACCGGTGTAACACGATGCATGGCACAGTTGCCATGGAAGAAGGCGAGCGTCCCAGGCTCACCGGACTGGACCTTGATTCGGGAGCGGTCGCCGTGCAGCACCTTCCTGACCTCATCATAGCACTCGTCCTGCTTGGTCCTCAGGGCAGGCACGTACTCGAAGTCGCCGCCTTTCTCGGCTTTCTGATACATGACCGTGACCGAGAATTCGCTGCGGTCGTAATGCCAACCAAGCTCCTCACCCGGCTTGAACAGGGTAATCTGGAACGCATCGAGCGGGTCGGCGCTGCGATACAGCACCGGCTTCTCCAGCACCGCCCCAATGAATCTCGTCAAGTCATCCGATTCGTACAAGCGACGCAGAGGGGCATCCTCGGGAATATAGTCATAGGCGATGCCGTGCTTGGCCGAACGCACCTGGAACGCCAGGGGGTGATCCGGCTCGACCGTCTCATCGAAGGGCTCGAAATAGACGTTGTGCGGCCTGTCGCTGACCCAGGCCTTGCTTTCCAGCTGGTTGGCCAGCGCCACCATCCTGGCCACCGCCTCGGGCTTGATGAAGCCTTCCAGCGTGCAGCAGCCATCCTTGGCCAGTTCCTGGCGACAGCTATCGATCAGCGCTCTGCCGCGCTCGCTGCCAAGCTCATGGATGGGGTAGCGATCGAGGTCGACGACATCGGCATAAAGGGGGTGAGACAGGGTAGTTGTAGTTGACATTTCATTCACCTTGCGGACGAACCAAGCCCTTCGCCTCGACTCTATCGGATTTTGCGTGGCTGACAAGGGGCAGTACCACAGGCCCGGCCCAACGTCTCCGGTAATGGTCCGGAGACGTTGGCAGTTTCAGGAGAGTCGCTGGCTGAAGGAAAACTGCCGCGCCATGAGAGAGACGCCGACATAACAAACCGACGAGATCACACACCCTGTCAGCGGCCCAATCAGCCAACCTACATCAGCGAACAGCATCATGTAGCCGCTGGTAAAGAACCCCACCAGCATGGCGATGAGAGCTCCCCACGCGCTGCCTTGCCAGAAAGTGGAAATGAATACCGGCCCGATCATGCTGGCCAAGAGGGTGCCGGAGCCCAGAATGCCCAACCAGGAGAGCATGAACGGTGGGGCGTAAAGCATCATCAGCAGAGCAAGCACCCCAAGAGCCACCACTGCGGCCCGGTTGATCGCCAAGGCCAGCCGCTCGTTGGGAACCGGCCCAAATAGCGAGAGACGCAAGTCATGTGAGGTCGCAGAAGCCACGGTGTGGAGAAGGGAGTTAGCCGTGGATTTCATGGCAAAGATGATGAAAAGCGTAATGATGCCTTGAATGGCTGGATGCATGAACTGCTCCAGATAGACCGGCATGGCCATGTCTGGGTCGGCCAGATCCGGCACGTGCATGCGCACGTAGAGCCCGACGATGGGAATCAGGCTTAGCAACGCTCCGAGAATGGCGACGTAGACACCCACCTTGTGTAGTTTGACGTCAGGCCTCATGGCCATGAAGCGGATCGCCATGTAGGGCAGGACGGCGGCAAACAGGAAAGCGTACGGCAGCACCAGGAAAACGGTTGCGATGGAGTCGCCATAGTGCGCACCCGTCGTAGGATTGAGCAACTCGGGGTCGATGGCGTTCAGCGAAGCTTCCCAAGTGCCAAGATCCACAGAGGTCAGAATCTGTACGAGGATGATGACGGCGGCCAGCGCCATGCCGCAGACCATGACGGTATCGGTCCAGGCGACGGCTGCCAAGCCGCCAAGCATGGTGTAGATGATGATCACCGACACCATCAAGAAAGCGCTCTGGTTGAGCTCAATCCCCAGCCAGCTGGCCCCCAGCAGTCCTACCGCCTTGATTTGACTGGTCAAGAAGACGAGTAGCAGCAGGATGGTAATGAAAGCAGCCACACCCTGCAGCACCCGTCCCATCAAACCGCCACCGTGGCGCTGGGCGATATACTCAGGGATAGTATTGCTGCCCATTTCGATGGCACGTCGTTGCAGGAAGCTAGCGAAGTAAAGCACTGCTATCATCATCGCCGGGGCGAAAAAGAAGTTTCCCAACACCTCGATGGCCCCGAACTGATAAGTTACGCCGGGTGAGCCCATGAAGCCCCAACCGCTGAAGCCGGTTGCGACGATGGTCCCTGCCGCTACGAAGGCACCCAGCGAGCGGCCCGCTACCAAGAAGCCGCCTTCATCGCTCTTATTCATGTAGCGCGATGAGAGGTAGCCCAGGTAGATCAGCAGTCCGAAGGTCAGAAAAAGCAGGCCCCAGTTGAACAACTTGTAAGAATCCATGGCTATCTCCTCAATGAGCTACTGCTTGAATTTCGCTTGAGTTCTCTTCGGAGATAAACCGCACCTGCATGTATAAGCATATAGCAGGTCAGCACCAGGAAGGTGCTCAATACCCAGGAATTCATTTTTCACACCTCATTGTTCTTGGTTTGGCTCACGACGCGGCCACGTATGTTGCCGCACCCGCCACCAACAAGTTATTTTACTCGCTGAAAAGCGACCAATTTGAATGCACAATGCGCTCATAAAAGATCAAAATGGCAACGCAATGACCAACATACCCACCGACCTTCTGCGCACCTTCGTCACCATCAAGGATCTGGGTGGCTTCACCAGCGCGGGCGAGTTTCTTGGCCGCTCCCAGCCCGCAATCAGCCTGCAGATCAAGAAGCTGGAAGAAATACTGAACACCAAGATATTTCTGCGAGGGGCGAGCCTGGAGCTGACCGAGGATGGCGAATACCTCTACGAAGCCGCGCGCCAGATGCTGGAAATCAACGACCAGATCATTGCCAAGGTCAGAGGAGAGAATGTTTCTGGAAAGGTCAGGCTTGGCATTCCCAACGATTTCGAGCTGGTTTTTCTGCCCAAGGCACTGAGAAATCTTTCACGCGTCTACCCCAATATCATCGTGGAAGTCGACTGTGAAATCAGCAAGGTAATACTCCAGCGCTATCAGAAAGGACATTACGACATTGCCCTGGCCATGGAACATGCCAAGGAGAACGAAGACCGGGACTCCCGGGATTATCGGCTCGAGACGCTGGAGTGGGTTTACAAGGACAGTCGACTCATCAATGGCTATGACGACCCTATTCCGCTGATCGCCTATCCGCAGGGCTGTGTCTATCGCGCCATCATGGAAGAGTCGCTTCAGAGTCAACGCCACCCTTTCCGCTTCATGTACACCAGCACCAGCTTGTTAGGGATCTTTTCTGCCGTGGAAGAGGGGCTGGGAATCACGGCGATGGCAAGGTCGGTCATCCCAGAACACTTGAAGCATGCCTCGAGTTCGAAGAGCCTTCCCGAGCTGGGCCAGGTATGTATCGGCCTTTACTACAAGGAGCGCGAGCTGAACGTGGCTTCGCGCCATGTGCTCGACTTCCTTCGCTCCGGTATTGCCAACATATGAAAGGAGTGTCGCCACTCAGCCCTACCGCATGTCCGGCGAAAGCGCCGAATTGGGTCTGATAGCCAGGTGACACGGCTATCAGACCCCGCCTCCACGGTACGCTCAGGTTAGCCGCGAACGGTAGCCGATCGAGCCGGTTTCCTCATTGACCTTGGCTTTGAATTCACCGTCTCCTTCGATCTCGAACTCCACGCTGGGATCTGGGTCGTTTACCATCTTTTCCAGCTCCTTGATCGCCCTGTCCCGACTGAGCAGTCGTCTTATCGTATTGACGATCATCAGCAGAATGACGATGGAGAAGGGAAAGGCGCCAATGATGGTGCCGGTCTGTACCGTATCGACAACGCCGCTGCCACCCAGGGTCAACAGCACGGTCGCCACGGCGCCGATGCTGATGACCAGGACCACCCGGAACCAGGCACCGGCCCTTTTCGGCGCCGAGACGAAATCCGCCAGCGCATAGGTGCCGGCATCCAGCGAGGTGACGTAATAGGTCGCCACCAGCACCGTCGCCACCACCACCAGCAGACCACCAACGACCGGGATCGACTCCAGCATGACGAACAATCCGCTGGCAACGTTCTCGTTCACCGCCGCCGAAAGCCCGCGCCCCGTCAAGTCGTCGTAATAGATGGCAGCGGAGCCGAGCACGCCGATCCACACCATGACGATCAGGGAGGGGACGATAGTGACGCCGATCACGAACTCGCGCAGCGTTCTTCCGCGGGAGATCCGTGCAATGAAGCCGGCAACGAAGGGTGAGAAGGCGATGACCCAGCACCAGATGAAGACGGTCCACCAGCCGTTCCAGCTCTGCTGCCACGAGGCCAGGGGCTCGGCAGTGTTGGGCGCATCCGTCCAGAAGCTCATCGGAATGAAATTGGTGAAGTAGGAGCCGAACGTCTGGGTGACGTTGGAAATGATGAACAGCGTAGGGCCAAATACGAAGGCGGCAACCACCAGCACGACGCTGAGCACCGAGTTCGTTTCGCTGATCATACGCATCCCCCGGCTGATACCGAAGAAGGCCGAGATTGCCGCAGCGGTGCCCAACCCGACGATGACGAACAGCCAGACCCCAGGGCTCGAGGTCACTCCGGTAAAGGACGTGAGGCCAGAAGTGAACTGCATCGCCGCAAAGGCAAAGGAGGTGGAAAGGCCGAGGATCGTTGCCATGATAGCCAGCAGCTCCACCACCACGCCGGCACCGCCGCGAGCCCACTGGGGCAGGATATCGACGGTCGCTTCACGAAACGTCAGTGTCTTGCCCAGATTATGATGCGAATAGGCCAGGCACACCGCCACCACACAGTACATGGCCCACGCCGTGAAGCCCCAGTGGAAATAGGCCCAGACGAGCCCACCCCCCGCTTCGTTACCCGCCAATCCCTGGATGACCGGGCTTTCGTCACGCAGCATGATGGGTTGTGCCACCGACCAGAAAATCAGTCCGATGCCCTGGCCGCAGGCGAAAAGCATCGAGTACCAGGCAAAATTGCTGTACTCCGGCTTGGCATTCGGGCCGCCCAGTCGCACCCGCTTGCCGATCTTGCTGAAAACGAGCCAGGCGCATACCGCCACGGCAAACAACGAATAGAGAATGAAGAGCCAGGTAAAGCTGCCGGTGACGAAGGTGCGAAGATCGTAGATGACGGCTGCCACACTGTCAGGCCTGCTGAGCACCATGAGGATGAGCGCTGCGATCGCCAGCGGGGGGGTGAACTGAATGAACAGCCGCCCGATCGGGGGCAGGTCTCGCCCGGTGAAACGGGGTATCGCAACGGGTTCGGGGAAGTCCTTGCTGTCGCCAGGATTCCTGTGTGGGGGGTTGCTGTTTGACACGGTTCTCTACCTCACTGTTATTGTAATTGCCGGTACTTGCAAAGCACGTTTTCCGCAAAGGGCCTGTGGACAAGTTCATCCAAAACGGCTGGCAATTCCCGAGATGCACTCATCGAGAATGATCTCGCCTTTCTCGGCGGTTGCCGGCAGTGGGGATGAAAGCGTTCCTGAGGCCGCTACCCAGGAAGGGTCAGGGGGAAAGACGTCGTAAGGGGGAAAGGTGGCCGGCTCCACGTCAACTGCCTTGGACATGTCGACGAGCTCCGGATGTATCTTCAACATGATCGAGGTTTCCAGAACCCCGCCATGCTCGACGGCCCAGCCGGTAAAGCCCTCCGGAAAAACCTTCTCTATCGTTTCTTCACTGATGAAATCCCAATAGGAAAGCAGGTAGACCTTTACGCTAACACCCTCTGCTCTGCATTTGTTGACCAGCTTGTCGGCTGCCTCACACAGGCACATGGAGTTCTCGAAGTGCCCATTGATCAGGATGAACTCTCGGTTTCCGTGATTTACGTAGGCTTGCAACACATCGAAGACATAGTTTTCCAGAGAGCTGGCGGATACGCAGGTCGTTCCGGGGAAGAAGTTACCGCCTCCGGACTTGACCTGCGACTTGTAGCCATAACTGATAGCGGGAGCCACCAGTATATCGTCGGATCTTTCTGCCACCTTGACGGCAATATGGCTGGGTATCAGCACATCGGGATTGAGCGACATGTGGGGGCCATGCTGCTCGATGGCGCCTACGGGAAGAATTATCTTGCATCGGCCCTTCTCGGTGAGCTCCCGGTAGGATACCCAGTCCAGGTTCTCGATCTTTACGTTCTTCATCTCAATTCCCCAGATGCCTGTTTCTTTGTCGGAAAAGGGGAGCCTGGCTCCCCTTTGCTTTCTCACTTGACGATGTTGTGCTCCGGCCCATACGGGAAGCCGGTGATGTTCTCGGCCCCGTGTTCATTGACCACTAGAATATCGTGCTCGCGATAGCCTCCGGCGCCCGGTCGACCTTCCGGCACCATGATCATCGGCTCCATGGAGACCACCATGTTGGGCTCGAGCACGGTCTCGATGTCCTCACGCAGCTCGAGGCCCGCCTCACGGCCGTAGTAGTGGCTCAGGGTGCCGAAGGAGTGGCCGTAGCCGAAGGTGCGATACTGCAGCAGATCGTGCTTGGCAAAGATCTCGTTGAGCTCGTTGGCGATGTCGCAGCAGCGTACGCCGGGCTTGATCAGCTCCTGGCCGCGGCGATGCACTTCGCAGTTGACCTCCCACAGGCGCAGGTGCTCGTCGGAGGCGTGCTCGCAGAACAGAGTGCGCTCCAGCGCCGTGTAATAGCCCGAGATCATCGGGAAGGTGTTCAGGCTCAGGATGTCTCCGGACTGCACGCGGCGACTGGTCACCGGATTGTGGGCACCATCGGTGTTGATCCCCGACTGGAACCAGACCCAGGTGTCCATCAGTTCGCTGTTCGGGTAGGTCTTGGCGATCTCGCGCACCATTGCGGCTTGGCCGGCCAGCGCCACCTCGTATTCCGGCACGCCTGCCTTGATGGCATCGCGCACGGCAACGCCGCCTACGTCGGCAATGCGCGCGCCCTGGCGGATCAGGGCGATCTCTTCGGCCGACTTGATCATGCGCATCTGCATGGTTGGCACGCCGATATCGGTGAGCTCCACCTCGCCGAGTGCGGAAAGCAGCTTCTGCTGGTTCTGCAGCGTGAGGTGGTCGAACTCGACACCGACGCGCCGCTTGCCTTCGCAGAGCTGCTTGACCGCCTTGAAGAAATTGTCCTTCTGCCAGTCGGTGTAGACGACGTTGTCGCCCAGGCGATTGCGCCGATAGGGCTGGCCCCCATCGATATTGGCAGTGATAGTGGTAAAGCGATCCTGGGTGACGACCAGGCCATAATCGCGCCCGAACTTGCAGTAAACGAAGTCACTGAAGTAGTTGATATTGTGATAAGAGGTCAGCACGACGGCGTCGACGCCATTGGCCGCCATGTAGTCTCGAAGTCGCTTCAGACGCCCCTGCATTTCTGCATCGGAAAACGTCGGCGTCACCTTGTCACCATTGGAAATTTCGATCAGCGATGGAAGTTGCATCTTGTTGTCTCCTTCGTCTTTTCACGCGACATATGTCGCAGGTTGGGAACCGACCTTTACTGTCACGCCAGGCTCATTGGCAACGTCAAGCTTGCTGAACTGCATGATGGAAAGTCGGTATCTGGTTTCCAGGATCTTCACCAGACACATGATGTGATTGAACTCATCATCTTCGGCCTGGAAGTCGATGCCGAACATGTTGATACCGAGGCAGGCCACTTCGTAGGTTTTATTCACGCGCAGAAACGCGCTGGCGTTGCGCCTCAATTCACCGGCGTCCTGTAACACCATCGAGTCGGAAGCCACTCTCAGTACCAGTCGCCAATGTTTCATTTCCGCGTTCTCCAGCCGTCTGAAATGACTATGGCCAGCGCGGCTCGGCAACACCAATGACTAGTGCAAATAGGGCCATTGACGACAGCAATGCCGACAGCGAGGCCGCGGCATTGCCGCAGCGCGGAGCGAGTGAAAACAGGGCGTGGGAAGGCAAACAGACCGCAGCGGCAGCCTGGCGGCTGCCGGGTCAACGGCGAACGACGGGATAGTACGAGGTTGGGGGTCAGCCCCCGGTCATGTTCATGAAGCGCACCACCTGCACGTCGCCGTCGGTGGTGAAGTGGTGACGTTCGGGCTTCTTCTGCATGGCGGCAACGATGGCGGCCTTGAGCCGTTCCAGATCGCCGGGGTGGCGGCGCATCACCGCGCGCAGGTCGACGGAGTGTTCGTTGCCCAGGCACAGCAGCAGGCGGCCCTCGGCGGTGACCCGCACGCGGTTGCAGGCGGCGCAAAAGTTGTGGCTGTGGGGCGAGATGAAGCCGATGCGCGAGTCGCTGTCGGCCATGCGGTAGTAGCGCGACGGCCCCAGGGTGGTTTCGGTGGTGGGCAGCAGCGTGTGTCGCGCCTCGATGGCGGCACGCACGTCGTCGCTGGAACAGAAGGTCTCGCCGCGATCGTGGCTCATGTTCTGGCCCAGCGGCATCTCCTCGATAAAGCTGATGTCCACCTCTTCCTTTCTGGCGAACTCCACCAGGTCGAGCACCTCGTCGTCGTTGCGCCCCTTGAGAATCACCGCGTTGAGCTTGATGCGGTCGAATCCGGCTTCGCGAGCGGCGCGAATGCCGTCGATCACCCTGGCCAGGTCGCCGGTACGGGTCAGGGCGCGGAAGCGCTGGGGATCGAGCGAGTCGAGGCTGACGTTGAGCCGCTTGAGCCCGCCTTGATAGAGCACACGGGCGTGCTTGACCAGCCCGGCGCCGTTGGTGGTCATGCCGAAGTCGCGCAGCCCCGGCAGCGCGCCGAGTTCGGCCACCAGCTCCTCGATGCCGCGACGCACCAGGGGCTCGCCGCCGGTGAGGCGGATCTTCTCCACGCCCAGCTCGACGAAGGCTCGCGACAGGGTGGCGATCTCTTCCAGGGTCAACAGCCTGGCCCGAGGCAGGAAGGTCATCTCCTCGGCCATACAATAAACGCAGCGGAAGTCGCAGCGGTCGGTGACGGAGAGGCGGACGTAGCGCACGGTTCGGCCGAAGCCGTCGATCAGGCTCATGCGTTCTCCTCGGCGTTGACTTCTACGTGAGATACGGCATCCATCGGCAGGCGGGCGATCAGCTCACCGACCTGCTCGGCTACTTCGTTGACGGTTTCGTCGTCGTAGCTCTGGCCACGGCGCTTGCGAAAGCCCTGCTCGTAGAGCTTGACGTGTTCGGTGGCGCTCGCCCCGGCCCGGGCCAGACAGTGAGTGACGCAGTGCATCTGGCAGCCGTCGATGGCGACGATGGGCCGCCCCGAGCGGGCGATGCGCACCAGGCCCGGCACACCGCCGCCGACGCCGGAAATGCACGACATCTCGGCCACGCCGGTGTGGTCGAGCCGCACGGCCACGTCGTTGGCCAGCTGTGCCACGTCGGAGCAGCCGGAGCAGGAGTAGACCAGGGTGCGAGGTTTGTTCGCGGTTCGGGACATGCAGCCCTCCCTTTTTGCCACGCGCGACCCCGCGCCGACGACCTCAGTCGTCGGCCAGCATGGCGTCGCGCAGTTTCTGCTCGTCGAGCACCGTCAGGCGTTGGCGGTCGATGCCAATCACGCCGCCGTCGCGCAGCTTGGCCAACAGCCGCGACAGGGTCTCCGGTGTCATCGCCAGTTGGGCGGCGAGCCAGCGCTTGGGAATCGACAGGCGCACCACCCGCGGGCTCTTGCTGCGCCCCGCCGGCAGCTGACGCAGGATGTAGCTGACCAGCCGCGACATGGCATCGGCCTGGGTCAGCAGGGCCAGATCCTCGAGACGCTCGGTCAGCTCCAGCGCCAGCCGGCTCATGAACTCGGCGCGGCAGGCGGGCTGGCGGTCCATGATCTCGCGACAGTGCTGAGCGGGAATGGCCAGCACGTGGGTGCGGCGCAGCGCCTCGGCGGAGTAGAGATAGACCCCCGCACTGGAGACCATGCTCAGCTCGCCCAGGGTGCCGCCGCGCTCGACGCAGCGAATGGTGGCCAGGCGGCCGTCGCCCGCGCTGCGCGCCAGGCGCACCGCACCGTTGATGACAATGTAGAGCCAGTGCGCCGGCGCGTCCTGACGAAACAGCCATTCGCGGGTCTTCAGCGACTGCAGCTCGGAGTCCTGCAACAGCGCCGTTACCTCTTCTTCGTCGAGCTCGCTCAACCAGGGCACGCCGTTGACCAGCTCGCGCAGCTGCTTGGGCTTGAACAGCAGGTCAGTCGACGAACTGTCCGGCGGGTAAATAGGGATATTCACGACCTTCCTCCACGTCGGTATCGGCGGCCATCATCAGATAGCCGTGCGCCTGGCTGGCGGCATGCAGCATGTGGGAGCCCTGCCCGCCGGCGAGCAAGGCTACCGGATGGTCGCCCTGCCAGTCGAGCGTCACACGCAGCAACTCGCGCCGCCCTGGACTGCCCCGCCGCGAGAAGCCGGCACGCACACGATAGTGTTGTAGTGGCCCGACGGTGCGGCCCTGGCAGCCCTGAACGAAAGGTCTCGCCAGCAGATGCCAGCCCACCAGGGAGGCCACCGGATTGCCCGGCAGGCCCAGCAGCGGCACGCCCTCGGGCGAACCGTCGTCCAGGTAGCCGAAGGCGAACGGCTTGCCCGGCTTCATCGCCACGCCATGGAACCAGAGCCCACCGAGCTCGTCGAGCACGGGCCTGACGTGGTCTTCCTCACCCACCGACACGCCGCCGGTGCATACCACCAGATTAGCGCCGTCGCGGGCGATGGCGAACGCCTCGCGCAGGGCGTCGGGATCGTCGGCGATGATGCCGAGATCCAGCACCTCGCAGTCGGCCTGCTCGAGCAGCGCCTTCAGCATCACCCGGTTGCTGTTGTAGACCAGCCCGGGAGCGAATGCCGTGCCCGGCTCGATCAGTTCGTCGCCGGTGGATATCAGCGCCACCTTGAGGCGCGGCAGTACCGGCACCTCGGCGATGCCTTGGCTGGCCAGCAGCGCCAGTGCCGCAGCGTTCAGCGTCCAGCCTGCCGTCAGCAGCGTGTTGCCCTTACGGTACTCCTCCCCGCGGCGGCGAATGTTGGCCCCTGGCTTCGCTTCGCCGACCACGTGCATGCGCCCCGCTTCGTCCAGGCATACCCGCTCCTGGGGCACCACGCAGTCGGCTCCCTCGGGCACCGGCGCGCCGGTGAAGATACGCGCGCAGCCGCCTGCGGGCAGCGGCTCGATGGCCGCACCCGCCGGCACCCGCATGACCACCGGCAGGCCGGCGTCGCTGAGTTCCGCCAGGCGCAGGACATAGCCGTCCATCGCGCTGTTGTCGACGCCGGGCATGTCGAGCCGTGCCGTCAGGTCGCGGGCCAGCACGCGCCCGGCGGCACGCTCCAGCGCCACGAGCTCCTCGCCCCGCACCGGCTCGGCCGCGGCGATCATCCGCGCTCGCGCCACCTCCAGGTCGAGTAATCCTTTGGCAAGCGTGGCACAGCTCATGCGCGCACACCTTGACCGTGGTTAGGTACCGATTCGACGCTGCGTGACTCGCAGCAGTGCTGCTCGGGCAGCACCATGGCGACGAAGTTGCACGGTCGGGTGCGAGCATCGAGCTGGCTGGCCAGAATGCCGTCCCACGCCGTGGCGCAGGCCTTGGGCGAGCCGGGCATGGCGAAGATCAGGGTGCGGTTGGCCACGCCGCCCACCGCCCGCGACTGCACGGTGGAGGGGCCGATGCTGTCGAACGAGAGCTGGCGGAACAGCTCACCGTAGCCGTCGATGGCGCGGTCGAACAGCGGCGCGAGAGCCTCGGGCGTGGTGTCGCGCACGGTAAAGCCGGTACCGCCGTTGACCAGGATGACCTGCACGTCGTCGCGCACCACCCACTTGGAGACCACCGCGCGAATCCGGTAGATGTCATCGGGCACGATGCGCCGGTCGACCAGGGCATGGCCGGCCTCGGAGAGGCGTTCGCTGAGCAGGTCGCCGCTGCCGTCGCGGTCGAAGCCGCGGGTATCGGACACGGTCAGCACGGCGATACCGAGCGGCACGAAGCGAGCGTTGGCATGGACGTGGGACATGAACTCCTCCTATTGCATCAGGCTGCCGGCGGCATCGTCATCCAACTCGACGCCTTCGACGCCGATCTCCTCTTCCAGCGCCAGCAGGTAGTGGCGCAAGGCACGGCGAGTGGCCTGTTCGCGCAGGGTGTGGCGCACGCGCTCGGCGACCTGCTCGAAGGGCGGGCGCTGACCGCCTTCACGCGCGTCGATGCTCACCAGGTGCCAGCCGTAGCGCGAGGCCAGCGGACGGTCGTGTAGCCCTTCGGGCAGGTGCTGCAGGGCGCGGTCGAGCTCGGCCACGGTCTGCCCTTGCGCCAGCCAGCCCAGCTCGCCGCCTTCGCTCTTCGAGGGGCAGGCGGAGTGGCGCATGGCGAATTCGGTGAAGCGCTCGGGAATTGCGGCGAGCTCTTCGAGCAGCGTTTCGCCCAGACGGTACTGGGCATCGCGCGCCTCGGCGTCGTCGGGCGCGGCGGCCAGCAGTATGTGGCGAACGGCGATGCGAGTCGGTGCGCTGAAGCGCTCGGGCTCGGCGTCGAAGAAACGGCGGCAGGCCGCCTCTTCGGGCTCCGGGACATCCAGTTCCTGTTCGAGCAGGGTGGCGATGGCGGCATCGTGCTCGCCTTCGTCACGGGAATCTGCGCTCAGCAGACCGAGCTCGACGGCGCGCTGTCGCAGCAGTTCGCGAACCACCAGGGCGCGGGCGGCCGCAAGCTTCGCCTCGTCGGCGGTGGCCGCCGGGTGGTACTGCATCTCGCGGGCGATGCTCTCTTCGTCGATCGCCTTGTCCCCGACCTTGACGGGCGGCGGGGCGTAGCGGCCCGGCAACTGTGCGATCTCGATCATTTGCATGGTGCTGATCCTCTAATACATGACATAAGCGGCTGTCGATGCCCGGGGCTGTTCCGTCGACAGGCCTGCGAGGAGGCGCTGTGAACCCATCCCTGGGCGCTACTTTTGCCATCCATGGCAAAAGACCTCCTCTTCGGCCTGCCCCCGGCGCCCCCAGCCCTGCCTCCGGCGTCCCAAAACTTTGTTGCTCCGAGGCATGCGAAGCTGAGCGAGCGATGGCCAGACTAGGCGGAGATCGACGAAGAAGGGGGGATCTCCAACAACGTCTGGCCGAGCGCAGCCAGCTTTGACCCCCTAAGCCCGGCGACGGACGATTTGATAGCGCCGCGTCACATAGCCCATCGGCGCGCTCCACACGTGAACCAGACGGGTGAAGGGGAAGACCAGGATGATGGTCAGGCCCACCAGGATGTGCAGCTTGTAGATCCAGCTCACCCCCTCCAGATAAGCGGCAGCACCGCCCTGGAAGAACACGATGGACTGCGCCCAGCCGGAGAACTGCAGCATCTTGCTACCGTCCAGGTGGCCCAGGGTGGGCAGGATGGTGAGCAGGCCGAGCGCTACCTGAAGCACCAGCAGCCCGATGATCACGGTGTCCATGGCGCTGGAAGAGGCACGCACCCGCGGATTGGTGAGGCGACGATGGAACAGCATGGCGCCGCCCACCAGACACATCACGCCGGCGATACCGCCTACCACCACGGCAATCACCTGCTTGGCGCCGGCACTGATGAAGGGGCTGTAGACCCAGTGCGGCGTGAGCAGGCCGGCCAGGTGGCCGAAGAAGATCACGATGATGCCGATGTGGAACAGGTTGCTGGCCATGCGCATGTTCTTCGACGACAGCATCTGGCTGGAGCCGGTCTTCCAGGTGAACTGCCCCTGGTCGTAGCGCAGCAGGCTGCCGATGAGGAAGACGCTGCCAGCGAGGTAGGGGTAGAGCCCGAACAGCAGGGTATCGATGTAGTTGCTCATGACAGGTCTCCGTTAGTGTTTCTTGGCGGCATCGACGGGGTCGAGGATGCGAATCGCCTCGCCCTGTACCTGCCGCTTGCGCTCGGCCAGGCGGCGCCCTTCGGCGGACTGCAGCGCGCAATCCTCGTCGGACTTGGCGGAGAAACGCACCGCCTCCTCCTCCCACACCGCGTCCAGCGCTTCGGGGGTGTCGTCGCGCTTCTCGCTGACCACCGCCTGACGCTGCGCCTCGATGTCCTCTTCGGCATCGATCAGCGCCAGCAGTGCGCGGGTTACCAGGGCCTGGTCGGCGCCGCGCTCCTCGAGGCGTGCGGTGAGCAGCGCCAGGATGTGGCGGATCTCGCCCAGCCAGCGGCCGATCTCCTCGTCGCTGCGGGTGGAGAGGTACTCCAGGAACAGCGGCAGGTAGTCGGGCAGTTCGCGGGCGTCGAGTTCGAAACCGGCGGCCTTGTACTCGTCGATCAGGTCGACCATGGCCTGGCCGCGATCGCGGGACTCGCCGTGCACGTGTTCGAACAGCAGCAGCGAGTGGGCGCGGCCCTTGTCGAACAGCGCCACGTACTCGGACTGCAGCTCGAGCAGGTCGCCGTCTGCGATGCGCTGGCACCAGCTCATCAGGTCGGCCTTGAGCGCCGCCGAGAGGCGGCGCTCGACGTAGAGCGCCTCGATCAGTTCATCCACCGCGCCCTGCAGCGCCTCGGTGGGGTAGTCCAGCAGGCGGGCCAGCACGCGCAGGCTGCGCATGCCGAACTCCGGCTGGATCATCGCCTCGTGGGGCATCTGGAGTGCTGCATCAGCCATGGTGAGTCTCCTTGGCGCCAGTTTTCGGGTCGAACACGTCCACCGGCTTGACCAGCGCGCTGGTCTGCTTGCGGCCGTTGAACAGACTCGGCTTGCTCTCACCGTGACAGCCATCGCCGAAGCTGAAGCCGCAGCCGCCGCGCTCGGGGAATGCTTCGGTGGCCATTTCGCGGTGGCTGGTGGGGATCACGAAGCGATCCTCGTAGTTGGCGATGGCCAGATAGCGGTACATCTCTTCCACCTGAGCCTCGCTGAGACCGACGGCGTCGAGCACCTCGGTGTCGTGCTTGCCTTCGACATGCTTGTTGCGCATGAAGACGCGCATCGCCATCAGCCGCTTGAGCGCCAGCACCACGGGCTCTTCCTCACCGGCGGTGAGCATGTTGGCCAGGTAGCGCACCGGAATGCGCAGCGACTCGATCTTGGGCAGTACGCCGTCGTACTCGACCTTGCCGGCCTCGGCGGCCGACTGGATCGGCGACAGCGGCGGCACGTACCAGACCATCGGCAGGGTGCGGTACTCGGGGTGCAACGGCAGCGCCAGCCCCCAGTCCATGGCCATCTTGTAGACCGGGCTCTCCTGAGCGGCCTTGATCACGTTGTCGGTGATGCCGTCCTTCTTGGCCTGGGCGATCACCTCGGGATCGTTGGGATCGAGGAAGATCTCGCACTGGCGATGGTAGAGGTCGCGCACGTCCGGCGAGCTGGCCACTTCCTCGATGCGGTCGGCGTCATACAGCAGCACCCCGAGGTAGCGGATGCGACCCACGCAGGTCTCGGAGCAGATCGTCGGCATGCCCGACTCGATACGCGGGTAGCAGAAGATGCACTTCTCGGATTTGCCGGTCTTCCAGTTGTAGTAGATCTTCTTGTACGGGCAGCCGGAGATACACATCCGCCAGCCGCGGCACTTGTCCTGGTCGATCAGGACGATGCCGTCCTCCTCGCGCTTGTAGATCGCGCCGCTCGGGCACGAGGCCACGCACGCCGGGTTCAAGCAGTGCTCGCACAGGCGCGGCAGGTACATCATGAAGGTGTTCTCGAACTGGCCGTAGATGTCGGCCTGCACCTGCTCGAAGTTCTTGTCCTTGCGGCGCTTGGCGAACTCGGTGCCGAGGATCTCCTCCCAGTTGGGACCCCATTCGATCTTCTTCATGCGCTCGCCGGAGATCAGCGAGCGGGGGCGCGCCACCGGCTGGTGGTCGCCCTGCTTGGCGGTATGCAGGTGCTGGTAGTCGAAATCGAACGGCTCGTAGTATTCGTCGATCTCGGGCAGGTCGGGGTTGGCGAAGATGTTCGCCAGCACCCGCCACTTGCCGCCGATGCGCGGCTCGATCTTGCCGTCCTTGCGGCGCATCCAGCCGCCCTTCCACTTGTCCTGGTTCTCCCACTCCTTGGGATAGCCGATACCGGGCTTGGTCTCGACGTTGTTGAACCAGGCGTATTCAAGGCCTTCACGGCTGGTCCAGACGTTCTTGCAGGTGACCGAGCAGGTGTGACAGCCGATGCACTTGTCGAGGTTGAGGACCATGCCTACCTGGGAACGAATCTTCATTTCACGGTCTCCTGCACGCTGTCGTTGCCTTCGCCATCCAGCCAGTCGATTCGGTTCATCTTGCGGATGAGGACGAATTCATCGCGGTTGGAACCAACGGTGCCGTAGTAGTTGAAGCTGTAAGAGAGCTGCGCGTAGCCGCCGATCATGTGGGTCGGCTTCGGGCACACCCGGGTCACGGAGTTGTGCATGCCGCCGCGGGTCTTGGTGACTTCGGAGCCCGGCACGTTCACCTGACGCTCCTGGGCGTGGTACATCATCACCATGCCGTCCTTGACCCGCTGACTGACGATGGCCCGAGCGGTGATGGCGCCGTTGGCGTTGAACAGCTCGATCCAGTCGTTGTCCTCTATGCCGATCTCCTGGGCGTCGTTCTCCGACATCCACACCACCGGACCGCCGCGGTTGAGCGTCAGCATCAGCAGGTTGTCGCTGTAGGTGGAGTGGATGCCCCACTTCTGGTGCGGGGTGATCCAGTTCAGCGCCTTGGTCGGGTTGCCGTTGTCCTCCGGCATCTGGAAACCGGTGATGGTCTTGGTGTTGATCGGCGGACGGTAGGTCAGCAGGCTCTCACCGAAGGCGCGCATCCAGGGGTGATCCTGGTAGAACTGCTGGCGGCCGCTCACGGTGCGCCACGGAATCAGCTCGTGCACGTTGGTGTAGCCGGCGTTGTAGGAGACGTGCTCGTCTTCCAGGCCCGACCAGGTCGGGCTAGAGATGATCTTGCGCGGCTGGGCGACGATGTCGCGGAAGCGGATCTTCTCCTCGTGCTTGGGCGTGGCCAGGTGGGTGTGGTCGCGTCCGGTGATCTTGGACAGCGCGCCCCACGCCTTGACCGCCACCGCACCGTTGGTTTCCGGCGCCAGGGTCAGGATCATCTCGGCGGCATCGATCGCGGTCTCGATCTTCGGCCGGCCCTTGTGCGGGCCTTCGGTCTTGCGGTAGTTCAGCTTGCCGAGCAGCTCGACCTCGGATTCGGTGTTCCAGGCGATGCCCTTGCCGCCGTTGCCGATGGTCTCGAGCAGCGGACCGACGGAGGTGAAGCGCTCGTAGGTCTCGGGGTAGTTGCGCTTGACCTCGATCAGCGCTGGCATGGTCTTACCGGGGATCGGCTCACACTCGCCCTTCTTCCAGTCCTTCACTTCGGGCTGGGCCAGCTCCGCCGGGGAGTCGTGCTGGTGCGGCAGGGTGACCAGGTCGGTCTCCTCGCCGAGATGGCCGACGCACACCTCGGAGAACGCCTTGGCGATGCCCTTGTAGATGTCCCAGTCGCTGCGCGACTCCCACGCCGGGTCGGTGGCCGCGGTCAGCGGGTGGATGAACGGGTGCATGTCCGAGGTGTTGAGGTCGTTCTTCTCGTACCAGGTGGCCGTCGGCAGCACCACGTCGGAGTAGAGACAGGTGGAGGACATGCGGAAGTCCAGCGTGACCACCAGGTCGAGCTTGCCTTCCGGCGCCTCGTCGTGCCACTTCACCTCTTCCGGCTTCTGGCCGCCCATCTCGCCCAGGTCCTTGCCTTGAATACCGTTACGGGTACCCAGCAGGTACTTGAGCATGTACTCGTGGCCCTTGCCCGAGCTGCCCAGCAGATTGGAGCGCCACACGAACAGGTTACGCGGGAAGTTCTGCGGGCTGTCCGGATCCTCGGCGGCGAACGCCAGCTCGCCGCTCTTGAGCTGCTGTACGGCGTAGTCCTTGGTCGACATGCCCGCTTCGGCAGCCGGCTTGGCCAGGCGCAGCGGGTTGGTGCCGAGCTGCGGCGCGGAGGGCAGCCAGCCCATGCGCTCGGAGCGCACGTTGAAGTCGATCAGACTGCCTGTGTACTTGCTGGCATCGGCCAGCGGCGACAGGATCTCCTTGATCTCGAGCTTCTCGTAGCGCCACTGGGAGGAGTGGTTGTAGAAGAACGAGGTGGAGTTCATGTGGCGCGGCGGACGCTGCCAGTCGAGGCCGAAGGCCAGCGGGGTCCAGCCGGTCTGCGGACGCAGCTTCTCCTGGCCCACGTAGTGGGCCCAGCCGCCGCCGCTCTGGCCGATACAGCCGCACATGACCAGCATGTTGATCAGGCCGCGGTAGTTCATGTCCATGTGGTACCAGTGGTTCATCGCGGCACCCACGATGACCATGGAGCGACCCTGGGTCTTGTCGGCGTTGTCGGCGAACTCACGGGCGATACGGGCGACCTGCTCGGCGGGCACGCCGGTGATCTTCTCCTGCCAGGCCGGCGTGTAGGGGCGGATCTGGTCGTAGGAGGTGGCGCCGTCGTCCTCGCCTTCCTTGCCGAAGCCGCGGTCGATGCCGTAGTTGGCGCACATCAGGTCGAACACGGTGACGGCGAGAATTTCCGTGCCGTCGGCCTTCTTCAGGCGCTTGGCGGGCAGGCTGTGGAACAGCAGCTCGTTGCCGGCCACATGATCGAAATGCTCGTGGGCGATGCCGCCGAAGTAGGGGAACGCCACCCTGGCCACGTCGTCATGGCTCTCGGCCAGGGTCAGCAGCGGCTTGATCTCGGCGCCGTCGGCGCTGCGCTCCTCGAGGTTCCACTTGCCCTGGTTCTCTTCGCTCTCACCCCAGCGGAAACCGATGGAGCCGTTGGGCACGACGAGGCTATCGGACAGCTCGTCCCACGCCACGGTCTTCCACTCGGGGTTGTTGTCCTGCCCCATGTTGCCGTCGAAGTCGCTGGTACGCAGCTGCTTGCCGGGCACGAAGCTGCCGTCTTCACGCGCTTCCAGCTCGACCAGGAAAGGCATGTCGGAGTACTTGCGCACGTACTCGGTGAAGTAGGCGCTGGGCTTGTCGAGGTGGAACTCCTTGAGGATAACGTGGCCCATGGCCATGCCGAGGGCGGCGTCGGTGCCCTGCTTGACCGACAGCCACTCGTCGGTGAGCTTGGAGACCTCCGCGTAGTCCGGGGTGATGGAGACGGTCTTGGTGCCCTTGTAGCGCACTTCGGTGAAGAAGTGGGCGTCCGGGGTACGGGTCTGGGGCACGTTGGAACCCCAGGCAATGATGTAGCCGGAGTTGTACCAGTCGGCCGATTCCGGCACGTCGGTCTGCTCGCCCCAGGTCTGCGGGCTGGCTGGCGGCAGGTCGCAGTACCAGTCGTAGAAGCTCATGCACACGCCGCCGATCAGCGACAGGTAGCGGCTACCCGCGGCGTAGCTGACCATCGACATGGCGGGGATCGGCGAGAAGCCGATGATGCGGTCGGGGCCGAACTGCTTGGCGGTGTAGACGTTGGAGGCGGCGATCAGCTCGTTGAGCTCATCCCAGTTGGCACGCACGAAGCCGCCCATGCCGCGGGCGCGCTTGTACTGCTTGGTCTTGGCCGGGTCGGAGACGATGGAAGCCCAGGCATCTACCGGGTCGCCGTGCTGCTGCTTGGCCTCGCGCCACAGCTTGAGCAGCGGCTTGCGGATCAGCGGGTACTTGAGGCGGTTGGCGCTGTACATGTACCAGGAGTAGCTGGCGCCACGCGGGCAGCCCCGCGGCTCATGGTTGGGCAGGTCCGGGCGGGTACGCGGGTAGTCGGTCTGCTGGGTTTCCCAAGTGACCAGGCCGTTCTTGACGTAGATCTTCCAGCTGCAGGAGCCGGTGCAGTTCACGCCGTGGGTGGAACGCACGACCTTGTCGTGCTGCCAGCGCTGACGATAGCCGTCCTCCCAGCCACGGGACTCCTCGCGGGTCTCGCCATGCTCGTTGGCGAAGGGCTCGCGGGCCTTACGGAAGAAATTCAGCCGATCTAAGAAGTGACTCATGGTCGATCTCCAGGCTTCTTGAAGTGTTGCGTGGCACCCGGGCCACCCTGCCTGCCGTGTCGTGCGACGTGATCCACACGACCGCCGGGGCAGGTTCTTGAAGCGAAGTCTGGAGCATCGAAAAGCGGATTACTGCCAGGTTACCTCCATATACACTCCCTCTACCCACAAGGTGATAGACCGCTCGGTGAAAGGGGGTTAGTCCGCCTGGGCACGCACTCCCTCCCACAGCATCAGCAGCATGCACACTGCCAGCGCGGCGTAGAGGAACATGAAGCCGGCGGTGCGCACGCCGATCCACTCGTTGCCAAGCACGAACATCAGCGGCAGCACGGCGGCGAACAGCCCGCCCAGGGCCAGCGCCAGCCCGCCCGAGCGCACCATGTCATCACCGTATTCGCGGTGCAGCAGGCACATCAGGCTGCCCTTGCCGATGCCCATGGCCAGCCCCATCACCGCCAGCAGCGCAGTGAAGCCGTAAAGCGGCATGGAGAAAACGAGCGTGAGGTCGCCATGCACACCGTGGATCTGCATGGTGAAGTCGGGATAGGAGAGCAGGAACAGGCACACCATGACGCAGGCGCTGACCCACCAGCGCAGGTCGCGGAAATCGCGCCGGTCGGCCAAGGCGCCACCGACGATCTGACCTACCCCACCCGGCAGGGTGAAGGCCAGCGCCCACAGCGCGGCCAGCTTGAGCGAAAGCTGATACTGCGCCGCCAGATAACCCGGCAGCCACAGCGCCAGCGCCACGAAGGCGCCGTAGAAGAAGCTGTAGTAGAGCGCCAGGCGGCACACCGCTGGCGGCGGCAGCCAGCGCCGGCGCACCCGAACGTGCTCGGGCGGCGGCTCGAGATCATCGAGTGTTTCGACCGACAGGGAGACCCTCCTCGGCGCATCCTCGGCGAACACCCACAGCAGCAGCGCCACCAGCAGCACCGGCAGCAGATAGAGCTTGGGCGCCATGGGCCAGCCGTAGGCCTGGCTGATCAGGGGCAGCAGGAAATAGGTCAGCCCCGCCCCCAGCATGCCGGCGCCGTAGAGCCCTAGCGCCAGGCCGGCATGACGCCGCGGGCACAGCGCCGCCACGTAGACCAGCCCGGCAGCCAGCGAGCCGGCCCCCAGCCCCAGCCCGGCACCGGCCAGCAGAAACTCCAGGTAAGCGTCGGAATAGGCAATCGCCCACAGGAAGGGACAGATCAGCAGCAGACAGCCGATCATCACCCGCCGCCCGCCGAGGCGATGCGCCAGCACCGCCATGGGCAGCGCCGCCAGCGCACCGGTGAACATCGGCATGGCCAGCAGCAGGGCGAACTGCACTTCTCCGAAGTGCAGCACGCGCTTCAGCTCGACGCCCAGCACGGCGAAGATGGTCCAACTGGCGAACACCAGCGCGAAGGCCAGCGGCGACAACAGCACGACCACCAGCGAACGGTAGTCGACCTGCGCGCCCAGCGGCGGGGCTTTTACGGCAGGCTGCATGAACGGTTTGTCTCATGGGGTGGTCGAAGAGATTCTCGTTTCCGCTCCCCGCCAGGTCAAAAGGGCAAGCGAGGTACCTCTTTGGTGGCAGTCCGCCGCATCGACAGGTAGGATGCGCCGCCAGCTCTTGGGGTTTAATGTCGCTGAGGGGTTATAGTGTCGACATGCCCCGCGCCTTTGTGGAGTCGCCCGCCGTCAATGAAACTGCTGCAACGTTCCCTCGTGGCCCGTATCGTCGCTTCGCTGCTGGCGATCAGCGCCATGGCCCTTATCAGCATCGTGGTGACCATGGCCGTGGCCGGTGGCAGCCGGGGCGATGCCGCGGCGATCAACGTCGCCGGCTCGCTGCGCATGAACACCTACCAGATCGTGGCCGCGCTGCAGCGTTACGAACGCGTTCCCTCGCTGGAGCATCGGGCCGAGGTGCACGTACTCAAGCGACGCTTCGAGGAGCGCCTGGCCAGCGACGAGCTGACCGGGGCGATTCCGGTTTCCGAAGCCCATGAGCTGCGCCGCCAATACCGTCTGATACTTGGCCGCTGGCATAACGAGCTCGCCCCCCAGGTGAGCGAGGCTGTGGCCAGTCAGTACGTGCGCATCGAACCGCTCAACCGCACCCTGGACGGCCTGGTGGGCGACATCGACACCATGGTCAAGCAGCTCGAGCAGAACACCGAGGCCAAGATTCGCCTGCTCAGTGCGCTGCAGATCCTGTTCCTGGGCCTGACGGCGGTGGTGGTGGCCATCGCGCTCTACGACATTCGCCACAACCTGGTGGCGCCGCTGCGCCAGCTGATGGTGCTGGCCCGCGAGGCCGCGCGGCGCAACTTTTCACTGCGTACCCAGCTCAAGGGCAGCGATGAACTGGCCATGCTCGGCAAGACCTTCGACACCATGTCCGAGGAGCTGGGCACCAGCTATGCCGAACTCGAGGACAGGGTCAAACGTAAGACCCATGAACTCGAGCGCAGCAGCCAGGTGATGCAGGTGCTCCACGACGGCAGCCGCTCGCTCTACGGCGGCGGCAACGACCTGTGTACCAGCGCTGCGCCCATGCTGCGCCGGGTGGCGGAGCTGCTCGACATCGGCCCCATCCGGCTGTCGCTCAACGACCCCCACGACGACCGCCAGATTCCCGTTCTTGCCACACACGCCGCGCGACGTCCGGACTTCTGCCGCGACCACGACTGCCACGCCTGCCTGATCTCCCCGCACCCTATGCGTCTATCCGATACCGAAGAGGGCGACTGCGTGCTGCTGCCGGTGAGCGTGGGCGACGAGATGCTCGGCACCCTGGAAGTCTGGCACCCCAAGGGCGAGCGCCTCTCCGACGGCGTGCGGCGACTGCTCAACGCCCTGGCCGACCAGCTGGCCACGGCGGTGTATCTGCAGCGGCGTATCGAAGAGGAGCAGCAGGTCTCGCTGATGAGCGAGCGCACCATCATCGCCCGCGAGCTGCACGACTCCCTGGCCCAGTCGCTCTCCTACCTCAAGATGCAGGTGGCGCGACTGGAGCGCATGCAGGCCAAGGAGGCCCCCAAGGAGATGCAGGCGGCGGTGTTCGACGAGCTGCGCACCGGCCTCAACAGCGCCTATCGTCAGTTGCGAGAGCTGCTCACCACCTTCCGCCTCAAGCTGGAGGGGCCCGGCCTGCAGTCGGCGCTGCAGCAAACCACCGAAGAGTTCGCCGAGCGCATGGGCGCCCCGGTGGAGCTGCACTTCGACGTGCCGCCGCATTTGCTCAACCCCAATGAAGAAATTCACCTGCTGCAGATCGCCCGCGAGGCGCTGAGCAACACGCACAAGCACGCCCAGGCGCACTGGGCCGCCGTCACGGTGAAATTCCATGAAGCGCGTATCCTGCTGCGCATCGAGGACGACGGCGTGGGCCTCGAGAACGACGACTCGCCGCCCATGCACTACGGGCTGATCATCATGCGCGACCGCGCCCACACCCTGAGCGGGGAGCTCAAGCTCTCCAATCGCACCGAGGGCGGCACCTGCGTGGAAGTGGTCTTCACGCCCCAGACGGCGCGACTGATCACCCGCCAGCAAGCCATCGAACCCACCCTTCACGACCAAGGAAACTGAGACCCATGGGCCAGTCAGTCAACGAGACCCCCGCCAGTATCCTGATCATCGACGACCATCCGCTGCTGCGTCGCGGCGTGGCTCAGCTGCTGGAGCTTGAAGAAGACCTCGAACTGGTCGGCGACGCCGGCGAACCGCAGCAGGGCGTACGCATGGCCGCCGAGCTCGACCCCGACATGATCCTGCTCGATCTCAACATGCCGGGCATGGACGGCATCCAGACGCTGAAGGCGCTGCGCGACTCGGGCTATGCCGGACGCATCGTCATGTTCACCGTCTCCGATCACGAGGAGGACCTGGTGGCGGCCCTGCGCGGCGGCGCCGACGGCTACCTGCTGAAGGACATGGAGCCCGAGGAGATGGTGCGCCAACTGCGTCAGGCGGCGCTGGGTCGCATGGTGGTGAGCGAGAGCCTTACCGCCCTGCTGGCCGAGGCGCTGCGCAACCAGCGCTCGGCCCCGGCCACACCGGACATCCACAGCCTGACCCAGCGCGAGCGCGAGATCCTGCGCGAGCTGGCCGGCGGGCTCTCGAACAAGCTCATTGCGCGCAAGCTCGATATCTCCGAAGGCACGGTCAAGGTCCACGTGAAGCACCTGCTGAAGAAGCTCAATCTGCGCTCGCGGGTAGAAGCGGCGGTGTGGGCCGTGCAAGAGGGAATCGATAGGTAGAAAGCCGGGGGATATCCCCGGCTCTGTGTGGATACCTCCAAAGACTCCCAGGCGCCGACAAGGCGCCTTTTTCTTGCCTCGGCGCTTTTCTCTTCGTTAAAAAAACAACGACTTAGCCAAATACCCCTGCTACCTCTCAAGAGGTATTTCCCTGATTTTCCGGCATTTTCGGCCGGTTTCGCCGCCCTTTTCCCGGGCGTATCTTTGCCTCAACCGAACCTGAATTGATCCCGGTCAGGACGGATGTCGCAAGGCGGGATCAGTGGAAACTCAAGGGGAAAACGTCATGGCTAAAACGAGCGCCGATATCGGCAAGCTCGGTGCCGGCAGACCGAAAAATGCCGACATCGAGAACTGGGATATCGAAAACGAACAGTTCTGGGAGCAGGAGGGCAAGCGAGTCGCCTCCCGCAACCTGTGGATCTCCATTCCCAGCCTGCTGATGGGCTTCGCGGTGTGGATGATGTGGGGCATGATCACCACCCAGATGCAGAACCTGGGCTTCCCCTTCGCCGTCGATCAGCTCTTCATGCTGACCGCCATCGCCGGCCTCTCCGGGGCCACTCTGCGCATTCCCGCCTCGTTCATGATCCGCATCGCCGGCGGGCGCAATGCCGTGTTCTTCACCACCGCGCTGCTGATGATCCCCGCCTTCGGCACCGGCGCCGCGCTGATGAACCCCGACACGCCGTTCTGGGTGTTCCAGGTCCTGGCGCTGCTCTCGGGCATCGGCGGCGGCAACTTCGCCGCCTCGATGAGCAACATCTCGACCTTCTTCCCCAAGAAGAAGCAGGGCTACGCCCTGGGCATGAACGCCGGCCTGGGTAACTTCGGCGTCACCACCATGCAGATCCTGATCCCGCTGGTGATGACCGTGGGCATCTTCGGCGCCATCGCCGGCGGCTCCATGGAGCTGCAGAGCGCCAGCGGCACGCTGATCGGCCGCATCGAGGCGGGCACGCCGACCTGGATCCAGAACGCCGGCTTCATCTGGCTGGTATTCCTGGTACCGCTGGCCTTCCTCGGCTGGTTCGGCATGAACAACCTGCGCCCCATCACGCCCAACCCGGGCACGCCGATGCAGGCCTTCGGCAAGATACTCGGCCTCTACGGAGTGGGCGTCGTCGCCACCGTGGTGGGCATCGTCACCCTGCAGTGGCTCGGCATGTGGGTCGCCCTGCCGGTCACCATCCTGCTGACCCTGGGCCTGATGCGCCTGATCCCCGGTGAGATCAAGCCCAACATCCAGAAGCAGTTCGCCATTTTCTCGAACAAGCACACCTGGTCGATGACGGTGCTCTACATCCTGACCTTCGGCTCGTTCATCGGCTTCTCCGCGGCGCTGCCGCTCTCCATCAACGTCATCTTCGGCAACATGATGGAAGTGGCCGCCGACGGCAGCGTCACCCGCGTGGTCAACCCCAACGGCCCCAGCGCCCTGACCTGGGCCTGGATCGGACCCTTCGTCGGCGCCCTGATCCGCCCCTTCGGCGGCTGGGTCTCCGACAAGGTGGGCGGCTCCATCGTCACCCAGGTGATCTCGGTGGTCATGGTGGTGGCCTCGGCGGTGACCGGCTACGTGATGATGCTGGCCTACAACTCCACCGATCCCAACAGCTACTTCGCCCTGTTCATGCTGCTGTTCGTGATCCTGTTCGCCGCCAGCGGCATCGGCAACGGCTCCACCTTCCGCAGCATCGGCGTGATCTTCAACGCCCAGCAGAAGGGCCCGGTACTGGGCTGGACCTCCGCCGTGGCCGCCTACGGCGCCTTCATCGCCCCGGTGGTGATGGGTGGCCAGATCCGTGCCGGCACCCCCGAGCTCGCCATGTACGGCTTCGCGATCTTCTACGCGGTGTGCCTGCTGATCAACTGGTGGTTCTACCTGCGCCCCGGCGCCGAGATCAAGAATCCCTGAAATGCCGTCCGTGCTCCGGCTGCACGCCGGAGCACACCCCACTACCTTGCCTTCTTCGGAGGGATGTCATGAAAGTCATGATCGCTTATGACGGCTCACGCAACGCCAAGCTGGCCCTGGCACAAACCGTCAGCCTGTTTCGCTGCAACGCCCCCACCCTGATCCTGGTCGGCGTGGCGGAAAATCCCGGCGACGCCACCGACGCCAACGAAGAGCTGTTCCAGCAGGAGTACGAGGAACTCAAGGCCGCTCTCAGGGAGGGCGCCGACTTCGCCCATCAAGAGGGCTTCGAGGTCGACTGGGTACTGGCCGAAGGCGACGCCCGCAAGATGCTGCTGCAAGCCACCAAGAAGCATACCCCCGACATGCTGGTCATCGCCCGCCACAGCAGCAAGCCCGACGGCGGCATCATCGCCCAGTCGCTGAGCTACTTCGTCGACGAACTCGATTACATGACCTTCGGCAAGGTCAGCTCGTTTCTCGCCCGGCGCGTCGAATGCCCGCTCTTGATTCTGCCAAGCCCGTGACGGCGATCCCGTCATACGTGGCTAATTTCGCTTTCACTTCAGGATGATACGACCATGAAAGTGTCTTCCATCTTCAAGTTTCGCAGTCCGGAGATCAGAGCCCTTCACCTGACCTGGATCGCCTTCTTCATCACCTTCTACGTCTGGTTCAACATGGCGCCCTTGGCATCGAGCATGCTCAAGAGCGTCGACTGGCTGACCCGCGACGACATCCGCCTGTTCGCCATCGTCAACGTGGCGCTGACCATCCCGGCACGCATCATCGTCGGCATGGCGCTGGACCGCTTCGGCCCGCGCCGGGTGTTCTCGGTGCTGATGGTCTCCATGGCCGTTCCGGCGCTGGTGTTCGCCTTCGGCAACACCATGTCGCAGCTGCTGATCTCGCGCCTGGTGCTCAGCTCCATCGGCGCCAGCTTCGTGGTCGGCATCCACATGACCGCACTGTGGTTCAAGCCCAAGGACATCGGCTTCGCCGAAGGCTTCTACGCCGGCTGGGGCAACTTCGGCTCCGCCGTGGCCGCCATGACGTTGCCCACCATCGCCCTGACCATGTTCGGCGGTGCCGACGGCTGGCGCTACGCCATCGGCATGAGCGCCATTGTGATGGCCGCCTACGGCGTGTTCTACTGGTTCGCCATCACCGACGGCCCCGACGCCAAGGCGCATCGCAAGCCGCGCAAGGCGCTGGCCATGGAAGTGAGCTCCTGGCGCGACATGATCCTGCTGATCCTGTGGACCATTCCGCTGGTGGGCTGTCTGGCCATCCTGGTATGGCGCATCGAGGGCATGGGCTACCTCTCCAGCACCGGTGCGCTGATCTGCTACGCGGTGATCGCTGCCGTGGTGGTCTATCAGATCGTGCAGATCCTGCGGGTCAACATCCCGATCCTCAAGAAGGGCGTACCGGAGGACGACAAGTACTCCTTCGGCAGCGTGGCGGCACTCAACAGCACCTACTTCGCCAACTTCGGCGCCGAGCTGGCGGTGGTTTCCATGCTGCCGATGTTCTTCGAAGAGACCTGGGGGCTGACCGCCGCCGCGGCGGGCATGATCGCCGCCTCGTTCGCCTTCGTGAACCTGGTGGCGCGCCCCATGGGCGGCCTGGTGTCCGACCGCATGGGCAACCGCCGCTTCGTCATGCTCAGCTACATGTTCGGCATCGGTATCGGCTTCGTGCTGATGGCCCTGCTCAACTCCAACTGGCCGCTGATCATCGCCATCGCCATCACCATCTTCACCTCCTTCTTCGTGCAGGGGGCGGAGGGCGCCACCTTCGGCATCATCCCCTCGATCAAGCGCCGCATCACCGGCCAGATCTCGGGCATGGCCGGCGCCTACGGCAACGTGGGAGCGGTGGTCTACCTGACCATCTTCACCTTCGTCACCCCGACCCAGTTCTTCTACATCATCGCCGGCGGCGCCTTCCTCAGCTGGCTGATCTGTCTGATCTGGCTGAAGGAGCCGGAAGGCGCGTTCGACGAGGAGTACTACGTCTCCTCGGTGGACCGCATGATCGAAGAGCAGGAACTGGCCGCGGCACAGGCGCAAGGCAAGTCATGAGGGTGGGTTGAATCGACCCTAAGGCTCACCAAGGCGGCGACTTCGGTCGCCGCATTTATTGGGACAACACTAAGTAAAGCGTCGTATATGCCTATCCCAACCCTTCACCGTCATCTGGATTGATTATTCTTAGAAGAGAGCGATACAGGACGAGGTGTTGCCATGGGGGAAAGCAGCAACGCTAGTCAATTGATTCGACTTCATGAAATTCGTAAGGCTTGCAGCTCCTGCAGCCTGCGCGAACTCTGTTTGCCTGTTGCGCTGGACCGCAAGGATACCGACGAGCTGGATCGTATCGTCGAGCATCGCCGTCCCCTGAGGAAAGGTGAGAAGCTGTGCCGTCCGGGCCAGCCATTCAGCGCCATCTATGCCGTACTGAGCGGCAGTCTGAAAAGCAGCCTGTTGGGGCACAGAGGCGATAGCCAGGTCATTGCTTTCCACCTGCCGAGCGAGCTGGTCGGGCTTGATGCCATCGGCAGCGGGAGCCACCCCACTACCATCGAGGCGCTGGAAACCACCAGTGTGTGCAAGATTCCCTTCTCCCAATTGGAAGCCCTTTCACGCAAAATCCCCGGGCTGCAGCACCAGTTACTGAGAGTGATGAGCAAGGAGATATTTGATGAGCATGAGCTACTGCAGGTGGTGTCGCGGCGAACTGCCGAGCAGCGCCTGGCCATCATGCTGATCAATCTGGGTCAGCGTTTCGGTCGACGCGGCCTGTCGCGAACGCGATTCCGTTTGCCCATGTCCCGCCTCGACTTGGGCAACTATCTCGGGCTCGCCCCGGAAACGACGAGCCGAGCGTTTCGGCGCTTCATCGATCAGGGCTTGCTCAAGGTTACCGGCAAGGAAGTCGAACTGCTGGACCCGAGCGCACTACAGGAACTCACCGACGGTATGAGCGCACCGTTCCACAGCAGAAAGCAGCGTTGAGGCAATCTGCCAATGCGCCGCACTCCTCCCCGATCGGTTTTTGCTCATACAGGCCGCCCGGGCAGATGCGCGCGAATCTCCTCGGGACTCAGGCTGGCTAGTTCCTTGTCCAGGGTATGGGAAACGCACTTCATGACCTGCTCCGGCAAGGCCTCCTTCAAGAACCCGAGAAAGCGGGGCGGCGCGCAGAGCACCACATGACCAAGCGCCCCCCTGCCATACTCGGCGCCAAGCCGTTCGCCGATCGCAGTGGCAAAGCGGATCGCTTCCTGTTCCTTGGGCGAGTGGTGCTTGCCCATGGCATGCCGACCGACACCCATGGAATCGAACGTCCGGCCGGGACGATCGGCGTTGATGTCTCGCTCGTGCAGTTTGCCTTCAGGGTTGACCAGTGTGTCCACTTCCTCCAGGGCGGCCGTTGCTTCGGGCGCGGTGAAGAATCGCGCACGTGCCTGATCGGCCACCACCACCCAAGTCGCTTTCATGCCCACCTCCCGTGTAGTCAATAGGCGAGCCGAGCATCTCGGCCCGCCGTCTCGTCATCATCTGGAAAATCACTTGATATCGAGCTTGCGCCGAGGTACCTCTTTGACCTTCGGCAGCGTCAGTTCCAGCAGCCCGTTGTTGAATTTGGCCTCGGCCTTATCAGCATCGACTTCGCAAGGCAGGGCAACCGTGCGTTCCACACGGCCATGGGAGATTTCACAGCGATAGTACTCGCCGCTTTCTTCCTTGGACTCCTTGTGGCGCTCTCCCTTGATCGTCACGGTGCTGTCGGTGACCGAGACATCCAGATCCTCACGCGCCATACCGGGAAGCTCGGCACGTATCACAACCTCCGCATCCCGGTTGACGACATCGACCTTGGGCATTCGGCTCCCGGCGGCCAGCCGCTCGAAAACCGGCAGGTCCCAGCGCAGCGGATGCCCCCATCCTCGTTCGAGAAAACGATCGAACATGCGGTCAAGCTCACGGAACGGGCTCGCTTCCTGCGGCGGCGTCGCTGACGGCACTTCACTAACGTTGGGTCTGATTTCCTTAACGCTCTTCTTGGACATGGCACTGGCTCCTGTTGGCGAATCCAAACGCAGTGCGGCGGTCGGACTCATGTGCATGCTTGCCATTGAGAAAGCTAGGACGGATCCGGCCCAAGCAAGTTGATGCAAATCAAGTCAGCGACCACTATCACTTTCTCGCCTGTAGCCAAGAGGAGCGAATCTGTTCCGAGCCAGGCAAGTCAGGATCAAGCAGGCCACAGCAGAGCGGTGGCGCGACACCCCACCTCGCCGAATCCCATACCGAAACGACGCCGCATTGACCCAAGGCAAGGACAGCCAGCACCTCGCAAGGCATAGTACCAATAACAGGCATTCAAAATACTCTTTTAACTTCCGACGCACTCACGTCGACACACCCACGGGAGGGAGCGATGTCCACCATCTCGTACGCCAATACATCAACCGATACGGCCGCAGCGCCGCTCGATACGCGAGGCCGCAGCCTGGCCGCGGTCGTCTACGTGCTCTATCTGGGCAGCATCATGGCGGTGGTCACCGCACCCATCGGCGTGCTGATCGCCCACCTTCGCCGTCGCCGCAATGCGGAATGGGTGGAAAGCCACCTGCTGTTCCAGATCCGTACTTTCTGGCTGGGTGCCCTGGCCGGTGGGGCGGTGCTGGCCGCCTGGTACCTGCTGGGCCTGATCGGCGCACCCTCCTGGGCTTCCTGGGTGCTGGGCTACGGTTTCTTCACCGCCTGCCTGGCCTGGACCATCGGCCGCAGCGGCGTGGGGATCAACCGCCTGCTGAACGACCGCGCCATCGATGACCCGCGCAGCCTGTTGTTCGGCGGCGCCAAGGTGTCGCTGGGAGACTGACTGGGGAGCTCACCAATGACTACCGCCACCTCGACCCTGCAATTGCCACCGACACGCTCCGCTGCCGTCAGTGGACTGGCCTGGGGCTTCATCGCCTTCTCCACGCTGACCGCGGCACTGCTCACCCTGCCGCTACTGCCCGGCGAGGCGCTGGTCGCCTCGCTGGGCGTCGAAACCGGCAGCGGTGGGCTCACCGGCGGGGTGGCCTGGCTGATCGAGCGCAGCAATACCGTGGCCGGCCTACTGATGGTGGGCGCCGCCGTGACCCTGGCGCTCTCCGTGGCGCTGCTGCAGCGTCGGCGCTGGGCGCGGCCGGCTTTTCTCGGCCTGATGGCGGCCGGCTTCGTCGGCGTGCTGGGCGGCGCCGCCCTGACCCCGCTGACCTTCGGCTTCATGGCCGATGCGGCCGGCGAAATGGCCCGCTACGAGGAGTCGGTGGCGGGCCTGATCGGCGCCCTTTCGGTGTTGATCATGGTGGCCACCGTGCTGGTGGTGCTGTTCGCCTGGGCCGGCTGGAAGCTGACCACGCCGGCGGTTCGCGCCGAATTCGAGCACACGCCCGTCGCCCCGGAGCGCTGAGTGGCGAACCGTCACGAGCTGTCTCAGCCGCGGCCGCTGCCCAATCCGGGCTGGGGACCGCTGGCGGCGCTGCCCGGCAATCCGTTGATGTGGGTGCTGATCCTCAGCGAGATGGTGGTGTTTGCCGCCTTCTTCGGCCTGTTCGCCTGGCTGCGGGCCGGCGAGCGCGAGGTCTTCGACGCCTCCCAGCAGTTGCTCGATCCGGTGACCGGCGGCATCAACACCATGGTGCTGCTGACCAGCGGGCTGTTCGCCGCCCTGGCGGTACAGGCCATCACCCAGGGCAGGATACGGCGCTGCCGCCAGTGGCTGGGAGCGGCCTTCGCCCTGGGCGTGGTGTTCTGCGTGGTCAAGATAATGGAGTATGCCGATAAGCTCGGCCAGGGGCTCGCGCCCGAGACCAACACCTTCTTCACCTTCTACTATCTGCTGACCGGCTTCCACTTCGCCCACGTGCTGTTCGGCCTGGGGCTGATCGCCCTGGTGGCCTGGCGCATCTCCCACGACAACGTGGAGACCGCCGCGGCCTTCTGGCACATGGTCGATCTGATCTGGATCCTGCTCTACCCGATCCTCTACCTGCTGAGGTGAGCCCATGACCGACACGCCGAACGCCACCCGCCGGCTGCTGATCACCTGGGCAGTGCTGATGGGGCTGACGCTGGTTACCATGCTCTCCGCCCAGCTGGGCGGCGATGCCCGCCTGGCCGCCCTGCCGCTGTGGTCGGCGGGGCTGTTGCTGGCCACCACCTTCTTCAAGGCCCACCGGGTGCTGATGGTCTACCTCGGCCTCAGCGACGCCTCGCCGGCCTGGCGCGGCGCCTTCGTTGGCCTGACACTGGCTACCCTGGTGCTGGTGGGATCGGGCTATCTCATCGCCCGGTTCTATTAAGGACTCAACAAAAACGGCGCCGCTATCGAGGGTAGCGGCGCCGTTTGCTGTGGCACGGGTTCAGTAGGAGGGTGGCGGCGGCCCGACACCGGCCCACTCCGCCAGCCTCCGGCCCAGGCGGATCAGGCCGTAGACGGCGAAGGGGGCAACGAACATCATCAGGATGCCCCAGTCCTGGGTGTTGATCACCCAGGCCAGCGGGGTAATCACGGCGAAGGCGGCCAGCAGGCCGAGGGTGAGTGCTATAGCGGGACGGTTTACTGTCATCTTCACTCCCCCCTAGTTACCTATGATTTGACGGTAAATTCCCGGCAGTGCGAGAGAAAGATGCTCCGGCCGGTTGACGATGGCGTAGCTGCCGCGGCCGAACAGGTGCGACACGTACTGGTGCGCCTCGCTGTCGATGGTCACGCCGAACACCCGCACCTCGTGCTGGCGCGCCTCGAGCACCGCCCGGCGGGTGTCCTCGATGCCGTAACGGCCTTCGTAGTAGTCGGTGTCGTTGGGCTTGCCGTCGGTGAGCAGCAGCAGCAGCCGATGCCGGTTGGGACGTTCGGAGAGCTCCTTGGTCACGTGGCGGATCGCCGGCCCCATGCGGGTGTAGTGGCCGGGCTTGAGCGCTGAGATGCGCCTTGCCACCCGTTCGCTCATGGCCTCGTCGAAGGTCTTCAGGGTATTGACCCACACCTTCTGACGCCGGTGCGAGGTAAAGCAGTGAATGCTGTAGTCGTCACCGCAGCCGGCCAGACCGTGGCCCAGCACCAGCAGCGCCTCCTTGGCCACGTCGAGCACCCGGCGGTCTTCGAGCCAGGCATCGGTGGAGAGCGAGACGTCGACCAGAATCGATACCGCGAGGTCTCGGGCCTGCTGGCGGGTGGCCTGGTAGAGCCGATCGCTGGACTCGCCGGTGGCGGCCAGGTCGCAGCGTGAGCGGATCACCGCGTCCATGTCGAGCTCGGTGCCGTCGTACTGGCCACGCAGGGTCTCGCGACGCGGGCGCAGCGCCTCGAACTCGCGCCGCACGCGACGGATGCGCCGCTGGGTGGCGTCATCGGGCTGCCACTGCTCGCCTTCCTCGCTGGCCAGCTCGGTGTGCACCAGGCAGTGTTCGGGCAGGTAGATCTGCTTGCGGTAGTTCCACTCGGGATAGGTGTGCTTGCCGCGCAGGCGCTCGCCCAGCGCCTCGTCCGGCGGCAGGTCGAGGTCGACCTTAATGCGCGTCGCCGCCCGCTGCTTGTGCGGGCTGAGGATGATCTCCTCCATCTGCTCGGCGGCGCGCTTGGCTTCCTCGTCCTCGTTGTCCTCGACCAGGCGGTTGAGGTTCACCATCTCGGTCCAGGAGAGCATCTTCTCGAAACGGTTGGCTATCAGCGGGTCGTCGCGCTCGGTCTGGTCCTGGCGCTTGCGCTCGGCCTTGCGCTTGCCGTCGCTCACCGTCTGGGCGCTATTGGTCTCGCCCTCTTCCGGGTCTTCCCGGCTCTCGTCGCGACCGGCCCCGGTGCCCAGGGCCACCACCTGACCCCACAGCGGCACCGGCAGCGGCGGACGATAGCCGCGCGGCGCGCCGATACCGTCGAGCGATAGCTCGGGCCGCGTCACGGCGTGATGCATGGCCGCCGCCCAGCCTTCCAGCTCCCGCTCTTCGCCGAGCAGCACGCGCAGGGTCTGTTCCAGCGCCAGCTCCATGGTCGGCAGGCGCTTGCGGGCCGGGCGCACCAGCAGCAGCGCCTGGCACAGTCGTCGATAGCGCTCGGCCAGCCCAGGGAAGCGTTCGAGCGCAGCGTCACGGGCGCGCACCGCCTCGCGCAGGCGAGCCAGGTCGGCACGCAGCGGGTCGCGCTGCGGCTCGGGCTGGCGCGCCACCGCCAAGTAGGCCACCAGCCAGAAGTAGAGATCGCGGTTCAGCTCGGCGTCGGGGAACAGATCGATGCGGGGCGGCAGCAGCAGGTTCTCCTCGTCGCGCCGGGCCTGGTCGATGGCCTCGTCGTCGAAGCCGAGCCGCTGACGCAGCGACAGGCGGTGATTGGAGCTGCGCGCGATGATGGCGGCGACTTCAACGCCCGCCTCGCCGCCGCTGGCGCGGAAGAACACGCCGAGCACGTGGCGCATCCGCTCCATGGAAACGGCCGCTTCCGGATAGCGCTGGTAGCTGGCCGCACTGGAGGCCCAGCGATGCCAGTGACGACCGACGAACTCTTCGAGCTCGAGAAATTGCAGCATGGCGGTTCTCCTACTCCTATTAAGGGAGCGCTGAGACATGTCACGAGCGAAGATAGGCTGGGCGCCGCCGGAGCGCAGGAACCGGAGTGTAGCCTGCTACATGAGGATTCCGAGCACCGCCGGCGGTCAGGATATCGAGCGCAGTAATGTGTCAGTGCTTCCTCAGCCGAAAGTGGCGCGAATCGACTCCATCAACCCTTCCTGCACGTCCAGATCGTCCGAGAGCGGCTCGACCAGAGTGGCACGGGTGGCCTCGAGGATCGGCATGCCGGCATTGATCAGGGTGGCGCAGTAAACCAGCAGGCGGGTGGAGACCCCCTCTTCCAGGTCCTGGCCCTTGAGTTCGCGCAGGCGCCCGGCCAGGTTGACCAGCGCGGCGCAGCGCTCATGGGAAAGGCCGCTCTCGCGGGCGACGATGTCGCACTCCACCCGCGGCGGCGGGAAGTCGAACGACATCGCCACGAAGCGCTGGCGGGTGCTCGGCTTGAGCGACTTGAGAATGTGCTGATAGCCGGGGTTGTAGGAGACCACCAGCATGAAATCGTCCGGCGCCTCGAGCAGCTCGCCGGTTCTTTCCAGCGGCAGCATGCGGCGGTCGTCGGTAAGCGGGTGCAGCACCACGGTGACGTCCTTGCGGGCTTCCACCACCTCGTCGAGGTAGCAGATGCCGCCCTCGCGCACGGCGCGGGTCAGCGGGCCGTCGACCCAGCGGGTCTCGCCGCCCTGCAGCAGGTAGCGGCCGGTGAGGTCGGCGGCGGTGAGGTCATCGTGGCAGGAAACGGTGAACAGCGGGCGCCCCAGCTTGGCCGCCATGTGACTGACGAAGCGGGTCTTGCCGCAGCCGGTCGGCCCCTTGAGCAGCAGCGGCAGGCGCTGCCGGTACGCCTGCTCGAACAGCGCGCACTCGTTGCCGACCGGCTCGTAGTAGGGCAGCTCGCGCGCAAAGGCGGAAGCAGCGTTGGTGGCGCTAGCGGTATACATGGCGAAACCTCCAAGAAAGAAGAGCCGGGAGAGAAGAGGACGGGGCGGCATGCCGCCCCGTCCCTGGCTCACTCGGTGGCGACGATGGAGGGCTGCCTGACGTGAGCGCCTACCTGCTCACGGGCCGGCCCGAACACCGCGTAGAAGAACATGGCGGCGGCGAGGGCAACGAAGATGCCGGTGCCGAAGCGCATCACGTAGAACAGCTCGAGCTGTGCCTGCACCTGCATGAAGTTCATGCCCAGTACCCGCTGCAGGTGGGTCTGCACCACACCGGCGAAGGTCAGGGTGAAGGTCATGAACCACATGGCCGAGGTCATGATCCAGAACGCCCACATGTTGAGCACCTGGTTGTAGGGCTGCACGCGGCGCAGCTGCGGCATGGCGTAGGTAATGATGCCCATGATCAGCATCACGTAGGCGCCGTAGAAGGCCAGGTGGCCATGGGCGGCGGTGATCTGAGTGCCGTGGGTGTAGTAGTTGATCCACGACAGGGTGTGCATGAAGCCCCACACGCCGGCGCCGAAGAAAGCCACGGCGGCACAGCCCAGGGTCCACAGCATGGCGGCCTTGTTGGGGTGGTTACGGCTGCCCTTCCAGAACATGTAGAAGGCGAACACCACCATGGCGAAGAACGGAATCACCTCCAGGGTGGAGAAGATGCTGCCGATCGGCTGCCAGTAGCCGGGGGTGCCGATCCAGTAGTAGTGGTGGCCGGTACCCAGCAGGCCGGAGAACAGCGCCAGGCCGACGATCACGTAGAGCCACTTCTCGATGATCTCACGGTCGACGCCGGTCATCTTGATCAGCAGATAGCCGAGCAGCGAGGCCATGATCAGTTCCCACACGCCCTCGACCCAGATGTGCACGATCCACCACCACCACAGCTTGTCGAGCGCCAGGTTGTCGGGGTTGTAGAAGGCGAACAGCCAGAACACCGCGGCCAGCCACAGGCCCAGCATCAGCACCATGTTGATGGCGGTCTTGCGGCCCTTGAGCATGGTCAGGCTGGTGTTGAACAGGAACATCAGGAACGAGACGGTGATCATCAGCTTCGCCCACAGCGGCTGCTCGAGGTAGTGACGCCCCTCGTGAATGCCGAACTGGTAGCTGATCAGCGCGCCGGCGCCGGCAATGGCGAACAGCAGCAGCTGGAAGTAGGCCAGCTTGGGACTGTAGATCTCGTTCTCCGCCTCTTCCGGCATCAGGTAGTAGGTGCTACCCATGAAGCCGATCAGAAGCCACACGATCAAGAGGTTGGTATGGCTGGTACGGGTGATGTTGAAGGGCATCGCCTCGGACATGAAGTGCGGCCACACGTAGGCTGCCGCCGCCGCCAGTCCGAAGATGATCTGTAGAGCAAATAGTGCCATTGCCAGCATGAAGAACGGCAAGGCCACCTTCTGCGTTTCGTATTTCATCGTTCGACTCCTTGGTTCCTGGAAGGGGGATCAGCCCGCCGGGTGCGGCGGCCAGCCCTGGGTGTCGATGGAATCGGTCCACTCCAGGAAGTCGATCAGCGCCCGCATCTCTTCGTCGTTGATGTCGTGAGCCGGCATCTGGCGACGGCCGGGGGCACCGGTGGGCTGGGCGTTCATCCACGCCGTCAGCGCCATGCGGGCAGCCTCGGGGTTGTCGCGTCCGCCGAAGCGGGTCCAGACGTTGCCGACCTCAGGCGCGAAGTAGGAGCCTTCGCCGAGGATGGTGTGACAGTTGATACAGTTGTGCTCTTCCCACACGTGCTTGCCCAGGCGCACGGAGTCCGACATGGGCTGGGTCGAGGTATTGACGATGTAGAAATGGCTGTGAGCCGTAAGTGCGGCAAACAGCAGGAAAAAGAAGAGCGAGCCGCCGTAAAAGATATTACGGGCCGCCGCCTTGGTGAGGCCTTCGGTCATGGGCCTTTCCCCCTCGCTGGTGACACTTCAGGGACCTGCGACCGAAGTCGGCGAGCCCCACCCCTTAAACAAGCATCTATAATGCATCTTAAGAGTACAACCATGGCTGAGGGGTAGCATTGACCTTCGTCAAATCGGCGGTGATGAAAGGCGGGAGCAGAGAGAGAGCGGGGCTTTCAGAGAGCGGTGGAATGTCGCACGGCGGGCCGCTGGGGCCCGCCCGTCAGTCGTTCGTCTTCATGCGTTGGTGATGTCCTCGATCCAGGTCAGTGCCGCCACCCCCGCCGGCAGCCCCAGGGTAGGAATCGCCAGCATGGCCACCTGCTTCAAGGCCTCCGGTTCGATGCCTTCGTCCATGGCGCGGCGCATATGGGAATGCACGGCCCCCTCCGAGCCGCCGCCCACCGCCAGCGCCAGCTTGACCAGACGCCGCGTGCGGTCATCCAGCGGCCCCGCTTCGGCGCACGCCTTGCCCAGCGCAGCATAGGCGCGCCACACCTCGGGATAGTCGTCGGCCACCTTGCCGGCACCGGAAGGAAGATCTTGATTGGCCATGTGGTTTTTCCTCGTCTTGTCGTGAATGTCTCGGCAGGCTTCAGTATAGAAGCCTGCAGCGTCGTAGAAAGCCGTCTCAAAGGGGCAGGAAGAACCAGGGGTCCTTGGTCATGGCCGTGCCCATGATGTAAACGAACACCACGATGGCGGCCAGCGCGGCTAGCCCCCGCGACATCGGCGTGCGCCCGCGCTTGATCGCCACGGTGCCGAGCAGGATGTAGCCGAGCAGGCCCAGCAGCTTGGCGGCCAGCCATGGATGGTGCTGCGGCCACATGGAAAGCATCGTCATCAAGGTGAGCCCCAGCAGCAGCAGCAGGGTGTCGTTGATGTGGGGCAGGACCCTCACCCAACGCCGCTGCAGCAGGGAAGTCTCGCGCACCGACCACCAGGCGCGCACGATGAAGAAGGTGATACTGAGCACCGCGGTGGTCATGTGCAGGTGCTTGATCAGTGAATAGTACTCGATCATCGACTGGCTCCGTCCTTGCCGGCCTGTTATTGCCTCGGCCTCTATCCCCGCTGACCGTCTATCCCCTTTGACCGTCTACGCGGGCACTCATGAGTGGCAGCGTATAGTGAAACAGGAAGATGAGGTAGGCGATACACCAGAAGATGATGCTCAGATTGTAGGTCCAGTGGGTGATCTGCGGGAACATGGCGAGGATCGGCGAGCGCAGCAGAGCCCCGGCGAACATCAGCGCCAGGCCCACGCCGATGCCCGGCAGGGTGCGAATCTCGCGCCCGGTGTGCCCGAGCGAGACCCGCGCCATCATCGCCAGCATCATCGTCGCAATGCCGCCGATGGCCAGGGCATGCACGGCTAGCTCGACGCGGAAGGCACCCATCAGCGCCATGGCCCACATCGTCAGACCGAGCGGCACGAAGGCGTAGCTCAGGTGCAGGCCCCACAGCAGCGGCTCACGCAGGGTGCGATGCCCTTCCCAGCGCACCAGACGTATCAGACTGGCTGCCGCCGCCACCAGCATCACGCTGGCCATCAGCACAGGCGGCACGACGGCACCGAGCAGCGCTGCAAGTTGCAGCAGCACGATCGCCAGCATCGAGCCCAGAGTCAGCCGCTCCAGTGCCGGGATCGCCGCCGGCTGCGGCCGCCCCAGCTTGCGAGAAGTGAAGAAGGGGATCACCCGTCCACCGAGTAACACCATCAGCACCGCGATCAGTAGTACGCCGAGATAGCCCCCTTCGCGAATCAGCGTGAACTTGCCCTGGGCCACGCCCAGGTGCATGGCCAGATTAGCCCCGGCCAGCAGCAGCAGTACCGGAACGAACATCAGGTTGCGCCACAGTTTCACCGCTACCACCAGGCGCCCCATGACCAGCGCCGCCAGCGGCAGGAAGGCCACGTCGAGCACGATCAGCAGCCATACCGGCAGCCCCATGGGAAACGCCAGGGTGATGCGGGCCGCTAGCCACAGCGCCACCAAGCCTAGTAGAGGCGCGCCGCTCAGGCTCGGCCGGCCGGTCCAGTTCTGCACCGCAGTGAGCAGGAAGCCCACTACCACGGCGGCACCGAAGCCGAAGATCATCTCGTGCTGGTGCCACCACATCAGCCCGCCGTGGGGGCGCAGCAGGATGTCGCCGTGCCAGAAGGCGAACCACACCACCATGGCCAGCACGCTGAACAGCGACGCCAGCAGGAAGAAGGGACGAAACGCCAGCCGCGCCAGGGGCAGGCGCGGCTGGTTGGGAGCAGGGGAAGCAGTGTTCATGGCGGCATACCCGACTTGAATGCTTGGATGAATCCATTATGGCGATTCGCGTCGGGCGGCTTCATGACGAGTATCAAGAATGCTTCTTTTTAATCGCCCGCGCAGCCAATGATTACTAATGGCTGGTGCCTTCTTCGTATTGGGTCTTATTCCACACATTGTACTTGCCCGATGGCCGCTTCATCGGCATGCGCCCCAGCTCCTCCAGGGTGTTGGCGTCGAGCCACAGCAGGTAGCCGTCGTCGTCCCAGATACTCAGCAGCAGGGTCTCGCCGCGTCGGTCGAACTCGACGTGGGCAGCGGTCTTGCCCGGTTCGGGGATCAGCGTCTCGACGATCTCCAGGCTCTGCTTGTCGATCACGTGGATGCGGTCGTGGTTGGGACCGAAGAAGACGTCGACCCAGGCGTAGGGCGAGTTCTCGTGGCTGCGCATGAAGAAGCCGGGACCATCGGTCTCGATATGGGTGATCAGCGACCAGTCGGTCATGTCGAACACCGAGACCTGCCCCTTGTCGATGTGCGGCATCGCCATCACCCGGCGCCCATCGAGTTCCCAGGTGATGCCGGCGCCCAGGTGCGGCATGCCCTCCAGCGGCAGGTCGGCGACCTTGACCTCCTCGTCCATGTCGAACACCTGGCCGCCCTTGCCGCCGCGAGCGGCGCCGACCAGGTAGCGGTACTCCATGTCGAAGAAGAAGTCGTCGAGGTAGTCCGGCGCCTCCATGCGGTGCAGGGCGAAGTCGCCGACCAGTGCCTCGTCCCCTTCGGCCCGCTCCTCGGGCCAGCGGATCTCCCACACCTCGGGGATGTCGCGCAGGGCGGCGACGAAGCTGTTGCGCGGCGGTGCGGTATAGACGGCGCTGACCCGTGAGGTCTCGCCGTTGAGGCCTTCCACCGGGATGGAGGCGATCAGCTCCAGGTTGCGCGCATCCAGCAGCACCAGGGTATGCGGCAGGTAGTTGCCAGCCAGCACGTAGTTGCCGTCGGCGGATACCGCGATGTTGCGCATGTTGATGCCGGCACGCACCTCGGCGGTGACCTCGAGGTTGTAGATGTCGTACTTGGTCACCCAGCCGTCGCGGGAGCCGAAGAACACGTAGCGGCCGTCCGGGGTGTACTTGGGCCCGCCATGCAGCGCATAACGACTAGGGAAGCGGGTGATGCGCTCGAAGCGGTCGCCGTCGAGCAGACTGACGTGGTGATCGCCGATCTCCACCACGATGAACAGGTTCTTGAGATCCTCGACCTCGAACACCGGTTCGTCGGGCAGCGTGCCATAGGCGTGGCTGACCACGTGGCTGGCCAGGATGTCCGCATCGCTCCAGCTCGGCTCGACCTCCGGCGGCTCGTAGATCCACTCCGCCAGGGCGGCGATCTCGGCCTCGCCGAGCAGCTCACCGTAGGCGGGCATTTGGGTGGCGGCGCGGCCATCGCGGATCACCTCGACCGCCTCGGCGTGCTTGAGCCGCGAGAGGTTGTCGGGTAGCAGCGCCGGGCCGATGCCGCCGAGGCGGCTCACGCCGTGGCAGATGGCGCAGTGGTGATTGTAGAGCACGTTGGCGTCGGGCTCGTCGGCCAGCGCCGGGACGGCGGGAACGGTCAGGCCCAGCAGGCCCCCAATGAATAGCCTGGAGAGTTTCACAGTGCCAGCCCTCCCACGGCCAGGGTCGAGTCGATATCGCTGCGGGTCAGCCGGGTCATGCCGAGGGCCAGGACGTCGGCCAGGCGCACCACCTCGCCCACCACGATCAGCGTGGGCGGCTTGAGCCCCTCGCGCTCGATCGTTTCCACCAGATCGCCCAAGGTGGCGAAGACGTTGCGCTGCTGGGGAGTGGTGCCACGTTCCACCAGCGCCACCGGGTGCTCCGCCGGCAGGCCGTGACGCTGCAGCTCGGTGCTGATCAGCCTGGCGTTGGCCAGGCCCATGTAGAACACCGCGGTGTGATGGGGAACCGCCAGCGCAGCCCAGTCCAGCGCCAGCTCGCCGTCGGCCTTGGCGTGGCCGGTGACGAAGGTCACGCTCTGGGCGTGGTCGCGGTGGGTGAGCGGGAAACCGGCGTAGCTGGAGCAGCCCGAGGCCGAGGTGATGCCGGGCACCACACGAAAGCTGACGCCGCACTCGACCAGATACTCGGCCTCCTCGCCGCCGCGGCCGAAGATGTAGGGGTCGCCGCCCTTGAGCCGCAGCACCCGCTTGCCCGCACGAGCCAGCTCGACCAGCAGGGCGTTGGTCTCCTCCTGGGGCAGCGAATGGTGGCTCGAGGCCTTGCCCACGTAGTAGCGCTGCGCCTCGGGGCGGGCCAGCGCCAGCACCTCCTCGGACACCAGCCGGTCGAACACCAGGCAGTCGGCCTGCTGCAGCAGTGACAGGGCGCGCAGGGTGAGCAGGCCCGGGTCGCCGGGGCCGGCGCCGACGATGGCGACCTCGCCGGGCGCCAGCGGTGCCTCGTCGAGCTCGAAACCCGGATGTCTCGATTGGCGGTGTGTTGTCATGATCGGCCTCTCCCCGAAGCGTCAAACGGTCTTTTTTTCGTGTTCCGATATGGGTGTTCCGAGGCCTACAGCTCGACGGCCTGAATCGTGTCGAAGGGGGCGGCCACGCGCCGCTGGCGCTCTTCTTCCACTCCGATCTCCTCGTTGCTGAGGTAGCAGCCGGGATCCTCCTCCCAGGGGTCGCCGGTCACCTTCCACGCCCGCACCCGAGTGTTGCCGTTGCAGATGGCAAGAAAGCGGCACTCGGCGCAGCGCCCCTTGAGCGGCCGCGGACGCTGACGGAAGCCCTGCATCAGCTCGTCCTGGCTGTCGCGCCAGATCTCCGAGAACGGCCGCTGGCGCACGTTGCCGATGGCGTGGTCCCACCAGAAGGTGTCCGGGTGCACGATGCCCAGGTTGTCGATGTTGGCGATGTACTCCCCCGAGGCGTTGCCGCCCCAGTGGGTCAGGCGCCGCTCCAGCGCCTCGACCCGGTCGGGAAAGTGCTCGCGAGCCCACATCAGCAGGAAGGGGCCGTCGGCGTCGTTGTTGCCGGTGACGTACTCGCGCTCGACACCGCGTTCGAGCTCGGCCCGGCAGTGGTCGAACAGCCGGGTCATGGCGTCGCGGGTCATCTGGTACCAGGCGTCCTGCTTGCGATGACGGTGGCCACGCCCGCCGTAGTTGAGGTGCGAGAGGTAGAACTTGTCGACGTCGTGCTCGTCGATCAGCGCCAGGATGGCGTCGAGCTGCTCGTAGTTCTGCTGGGTCAGGGTGAAGCGCAGCCCCACCTTGATGCCGTGCTGCTTGCACAGCTTGACCGCATGCATCGACTCGCGGAACGCCCCCTTGCGCCGACGGAACTCGTCGTGGGTGGCCTCAAGGCCGTCGATGCTGATGCCCACGTAGTCGTAGCCACACTCGGCGATCTGCGCAATATTGCTCTCGTCGATCAGGGTGCCGTTGGTGGAGAGCCCGGTATAGATGCCGAGCTCCTTGGCGCGCCGAGAAATCTCGAAGATGTCGGGCCGCATCAGCGGCTCGCCGCCAGAGAGGATCAGCGCCGGCACGCGAAAGCGCTTGAGGTCGTCGAGGACGCTGAAGACCTCCTCGGTTGAGAGTTCGCCCTTGAAGTCGACGTCCGCCGAGACGGTGTAGCAGTGCTTGCAGGTCAGGTTGCAGCGGCGGATCAGGTTCCAGATCACCACCGGGCCGGGGGGCTTGGGCGGCGCGGTGCCGGTTTCCCTCCCTTGGGGCGAGGGCTCGAACAGCGATTTGACGTAGCGAGTGACACGGAACATGGAAACCTCCTCTGGCGCGGCGCAGGCCTCAGCGCGGCGGACCGGGCCGGCGGGCGAGCCGCAGGCCGGTCTTCTTGAGAATGCGGGAGCTGTACAGGATGCGGTGGTCGCGGCAGGCCTCGCCTAGCATCTCGCGCAGCGCCTCGGCCTGGCGCTCGACCTCGGCCTGGCTCTTGCCGTGCAGCATCACGAACAGGTTGTAGGGCCACTCGGGCAGGTGGCGTGGGCGACGATAGCAGTGGCTCACGCCGCGGATGGCGGCCACTTCGCGCCCCAGGCGCTCGATGTGGGCATCGTCCACGTCCCATACGGTCATGCCGTTGGCCACGTAGCCCAGCCGATAGTGGTTGGGTACCGCGGCGATGCGGCGGATCACACCGCTCTGCTGCATGCGCTGCATGCGCGCGCGAACCTCTTCGCCGGCGAGACCGAGCGGCCCACCCACCGCGCTCCAGGGATCCGGCACCAGCGGCAGGCCGGCTTGGGTGGCCAGCACGATGGCGCGGTCGATGGCGTCGAGGCCGTGTGCGCCGGCGGCTTCGGCCAGCGGCTCAGACGGGCAGGTGGAGACGGACATGGAATTCCTCCTGCTTGGGCATGTTGAACACCGCCAGGCCGGTGGTGGCCTCGATCGCCGCGATGGTCTCGCCGATACGCTCGGGGGTTTCGGTGGCCAGCACGAACCACATGTTGAGGCGGTGCTCGCGGCGGTAGTTGTGGGCCACCTCGGGAAAGGCGTTGACCGCCGTAGTGACCCGCTCGAAGTCGGCTTCCGGCACTTCCAGCGCCGCCAGGGTCAGGCCGCCGCCCAGGCGCTCGGCGTGGTACATCGGGCCGAAGCGGCTCAGCACGCCATCCTCCAACAGCCGCTCCAGGCGATAGAGCAGCTCGCCTTCGGAGAGGCCGAGTTCGGCGGCCACCGCGGCGTAGGGGCGCTCGACCAGCGGCAGGCCGTCCTGCAGGCGGTTGACGATGCCCCGGTCGGCCGCGTCGAGTTCGGCCGGCTCGGGCCGGTGACGGTGGGTACTCATGGCTGCTTCTCCCGGGCGTAGCGCCCGCCGCACTGCTTGTAGGCCTTGAGGCTGAACAGCACGCGGTGGGGAACATCCTGCAGGCCATGACGCTCGACGATGCCGTCGAGCGCTGCCAGCACCCGCTCGCGGCGGGCGCCGTGGATCATACAGAACAGGTTGTAGGGCCAGACGGGCAGGCGCCGCGGGCGGCGATAACAGAGCGTCACGGCGGGCTCCGCGGCCAGTTGCTTCCCCACCTCTGCCACGGCGGCATCGGGCAGGTCCCACACCACCATGGCGTTGGCGCGCATGCCCAGGGCGTGATGCCTCACCACCAGCCCCAGGCGCTTGATCAGGCCTTCGCGCTGCCAGCGCTCGACCCAGACCAACACCTCGCTCTCACTCATGCCACACTGCTCGGCCAGCGCCCGCCAGGGGCGTTCGGTCAGCGGCAGGCCACGTTCCAGCAGCGAACGCAGCCGCTCAGGGCATGCGCTCGCGCGAAAAGCGGTGGCGTTAAATGTGGCTGTGGCGGTCGAAATCAGGCCGTTCATGGCGTCTCCAGCTCGTCCCAGGGAATCGGAAAGCCGAGGTCGATGTGGTAGGCCTCGACCATCGGCAGACGCAGCACCGCATACCCCAACTCCTCTTCCAAGGCTTCCAGGCGCGCCTCGAGCTGCAGCTCGTCGGCCGCCGTCATCACGAACCAGAGGTTGAAATCATGCTCGCGCAAATAGTTGTGATTGACCCCCGGTGAGCGGTTGATCGCCGCCGCCACCCGGTCGCGCTCGACCTCGGGCACCGCCACCGCTGCCAGCAGGCTGGCGCCGGCGCGGGAATGGTCGAACACCGGACCGACCCGGCTCAGCACCTGGTCATGCTGCAGCCGCTGAAGCCGCTCGATCACTTCGGCCTCGCTCGCTCCCAGGCGCTCGGCCATGGCCGAGAAAGGCCGCTCGCAGAGCGGCAGGTCGCGCTGATAGGCATCGATGAGGCGTCGGTCGAGTGAGTCGAGTGCAGCCATGGGCAGTGTCCCGGCAGGCCGAAGGAAGCATGATCTTAAGCGGTATCTTACATGCGACATCAGCCCTGAAAGCGGCCATCGACGCTGCCGTTGACACAGGTCAAAAGAGGTATTTTCAAAGTATCTTTTTCACGCGCTCGAAGCCGCTACTTGCCGCGGCATTGACGTTCGTCAAAACAATGGCGTGATCGGAGCGCAACACTGCGTGAACGCTGCGCCCCGCTGCGGGTGCGGCAAACGCTGACTTTCGCTGCATCGTGAGGCTCCCCATGCACCTTCCGGCCCTGCCGTTATTCCTCGCTCTCATGCTTCCGGGCATCGCCATGGCGGAGCCCCATGCGGATGGCGTCGACCCGCAGCGCCAGGCCGAACTGGAAACCCTGCTCTATCAGGACTGCGGCTCGTGCCACGGCATGACCCTGCGCGGCGGACTCGGCCCGGCACTGCCCCGCGACCGCATGCAGGGCTTCAGCCCCGAGGCGCTCGCCCACATCATCCAGCACGGCATTCCCGGCAGCGCCATGCCGGGCTGGAAGGCCCTGCTGAGTGACGCCGAGGCGCGCTGGCTGGCGGAGCATCTGCGCACCGACAACCGCCTGAAAACGCTACAACAGGACTGATTCCGGAGACTGGCCATGGCTATTCCACACCCGCTGAAGACACTGCTTGCCGGCGGCGCGCTCACTCTGCTGACCGCCGGCCAAGCGCTGGCCGAGACGCCGCTGAACGGGGAGCTGCGCGGTACCGGCGACCTCGGCGTGGTCATCGAGCGCGCCACCGGCAGCGTGGCGCTGGTCGACACCACCCGCCGCGAGGTGCTGCGGCATGTCGAGGGCTTCGGCGATCTCTCCCACGCCTCGGTGAAGTTCACCCGCGATGCGCGTTACGCCTTCGTCTTCGGCCGCGACGGCGGCCTGACCCGGCTCGACCTGCTCACCGGCGAGATCGACGGGCGCATCATTCAAGGTGGCAACAGCATCGGCGGCGCCATCTCCCAGGACGGCCGCTTCGTGGCGGTCGGCAACTACGAGCCGGGCGGGGTGAAGGTGTTCGACACCGAGACCATGGAGCTGGTCATCGACGTGCCGGCCACCTATCAACGGCCGGACGGAAGCACGGCCCAGGCCAAGGTGGTAGGGGTGGTGGACGTACCGGGCAATATCTTCGTCTTCAGCCTGTTCGAGGCCGGCGAGATCTGGACCCTGGACATGTCCCAGGACGAGCCCGAGCTGACCCAGTACCGCGACGTGGGCAGCATGCCTTACGACGCCCTGATCACCGCCAACGGCCGCTACTACATTGCCGGCCTGTTCGGCGAGGACGGCATGGCCCTGCTCGACCTGTGGCACCCGGAGAATGGCGTGCAGCGTATCCTGCCAGATTACGGTCAAGGCGAGCAGCGCCTGCCGGTGTACAAGATGCCCCACCTGGAAGGCTGGGCCATGGCCGGCGACCAGGCCTTCTTCCCCGCCGTGGGCCGCAACGAGGTGCTGGTGGCCGACAGCCGCGATTGGTCGCTCACCAACCGCATCGAAGTGCACGGCCAGCCGATCTTCGTCATGAGCCGCCCCGACGAGCGTCAGGTGTGGGTCACCTTCGCCCACCCGCTCAACGACAAGGTGCAAGTCATCGACACCCAGACCCACGAGGTGATCCAGACCCTGGAGCCCGGCGAATCGATCCTGCACAAGGAGTTCACTCCCCGCGGCGAGCACATCTGGATCTCGGCTCGCGACAGCAACCAGGTGGTGGTCTACGACACCCGCACCTTCGAGGAGCTGGCCAGGCTGCCGGCCGAATCGCCCAGCGGGATATTCTTCACCCATCGGGCGCACAGGATAGGGCTGTGAGCCAGGGCTATGAGACAGGACTATCCCGTCTCGCCATGACCCTCATCAAAAGCCGCTCTGCCGTAGTCGACTAGCATGGTCGGGTTTACCAGACTGCGAGGAGAGCGACATGGAGCTCGTCTGCCCGGCCGGCAACCTGCCGGCCCTGAAGCGGGCGGTGGATGAAGGCGCCGATGCCGTCTACTTCGGCTTCCAGAACGCCACCAATGCCCGGCAGTTCGCCGGCCTCAATTTCACCGACAAGCGTGCCCGCGAAGGCATCGACTACGCCCATGCCCGCGGCAAGAAGGTGTTCTGCGCCATCAACACCTATCCACAGCCCGACGGCTGGGCCCAGTGGACCCGCGCCGTGGATCAGGCCGCCGAGCTCGGCGTCGACGCCCTGATCATGGCCGACATGGGCTTGCTCGACTATGCCGCCCGGCGCTACCCGGACCTCGCCCGCCACCTCTCGGTGCAGGGCTCGGCCACCAGCCACGAGGCGCTGCGCTTCTACCACGACCAGTTCGGCATCAAGCGCGCCGTGCTGCCGCGGGTGCTCTCCATCACCCAGGTGCGCGACCTAGCCAAGCAGAGCCCCGTCGAGCTGGAGGTATTCGCCTTCGGCAGCCTGTGCATCATGGCCGAAGGGCGCTGCTATCTCTCGTCCTATCTCACCGGCGAGTCGCCCAACACTCGCGGGGTCTGTTCGCCGGCGGCCCACGTGCGCTGGGAGGAGACACCCCAGGGGCTCGAGTCGCGCCTGAACGGCGTGTTGATCGACAGATATGGCGAGGGCGAGCGGGCCGGCTACCCCACCCTGTGCAAGGGGCGCTTCGAGGTCGGCGGCGAGACCTACCACGCCATCGAGGAGCCCACCAGCCTCAACACCCTGGAGCTGCTGCCGGAGCTGCGCGAGCTGGGCATCAGCGCGGTGAAGATCGAGGGCCGCCAGCGCAGCCCGGCCTACGTGTCGAAGGTCGCCGGTATCTGGCGCCAGGCACTGGATCGCCTCGAGCGAACGCCGGAGCGCTTCCACCCCGATCCCGCCTGGATGGCCGGCCTCGGCGAGGTCTCCGAGGGCGCCACCACCACCCTGGGCGCCTACGAACGCCGCTGGAAATAGGAGCTTTTCATGTCATCCGATTCCCTGCAGCTCGCCCTGGGCCCGGTGCTGTTCTACTGGACCCGCGAGCGCTACGCCGACTTCTACCGTGAGGCCGCCGACTGGCCGGTGGAAATCGTCACCCTGGGCGAGTCCGTCTGCTCGCGTCGCCGCGACATGAAGCTCGACGACTGGCTCGGCATCGGCCGCGAGCTGGCCCAGAGCGGCAAGCAGGTGGTGCTGGCGAGCCAGACCCTGATCGAGTCCGAGGCCGATCTGCGCGACCTGCGCAAGCTGTGCGACAACGGCGAGTTCATGGTCGAGGCCAATGACCAGAGCGCCCTGCAGCGCCTGGCCGCCGCCGGCCTGCCCTTCGTCGCCGGCGCCGCGCTCAACCTCTACAACACGGCCGCCATCGGCGTGATGGCCCGGGCCGGCATGCAGCGCTGGCAGGCCCCGGTGGAGATGTCCCGCGACGATCTCGCCCGCCTGCTGGCCGACTGCGCCACCGAGGGGCTCGAACAGTCCTGCGAGGTGTTCGCCTACGGCCATCTGCCGCTGGCCTGGTCGTCGCGCTGTTTCACCGCGCGGCGCCACCAGAAGCCCAAGGACCGCTGCCAGTTCGTGTGCCAGAAGTACCCGGAAGGCCTGGCGCTGCGCTCCCAGGAATCCAAGGAGGTGTTCACCCTCAACGGCATCCAGACGCTTTCCGGTGCCTGCCAGGACCTGCGCCACGAGGTCGGCGACATGGCCTCGATGGGTGTGGCCGTGGCGCGGTTGAGCCCCCGCGCCGAGGGCATGGCCGAGGTGGTCGCCGCCTTCGACGCCGCTCGCCGCGGCGCGTTGCCCGCCGCCGACCCGCTCAGCCTGGTCGAGGCCGAGGTGTGCGACGGCTACTGGCACGGTCGCCCGGGCATGGATAACACCCGGCTGACCGCCAGCTGAACCGCCCCGCGATGAGCGCCTTTGCGGTCGTGTTCGAACCCCGCCAACCGGCGGGGTTCGTCGTTCCTCGACGTTTCGACTGGCCTTTTTCTGACCTGGATCATTTTCTCTCGCTGCCGAAGGCATTAGCCTTCACACACCATATATTGTGGTTAGAAATATCAAATGGCAGCACATATAGGGAGATTACGGTGAACGCCCCCATCCGCCAGGCCGGCCCGCGCCGCATCGACGTCGCCTCGACCGTCAACGAATACCTCGAACGCGCCGACTGGCGCGTGCACGCCAACGCCAACCAGGGCTACTCCCTGGGCGGGCTGATCCTCAACGTCTCGGGCAAGCTGATCGCCAACTACTGGCTCGACGAGGTCTACCCGGCCGAGGTCGGCGCCGCCCACCGCGAAGGCGACCTGCACATCCACGATCTCGACATGCTGTGCGGCTACTGCGCCGGCTGGTCGCTACGCCAGTTGCTGATCGAAGGCTTCAACGGCGTGCCCGGTCGCGCCGAGAGCGGCCCGCCACGCCACCTCTCCAGCGCCCTGGGGCAGATGGTCAACTTCCTCGGCACGCTGCAGAACGAGTGGGCCGGCGCCCAGGCCTTCAGCTCCTTCGATACCTACCTCGCCCCCTACGTGCGCAGGGACGGCCTCGACTATCCGGCCGTCAAGCAGGCGATCCAGGAGTTCATCTACAACCTCAACGTGCCGTCGCGCTGGGGCAGCCAGACGCCCTTCACCAACCTCACCTTCGACTGGGTATGTCCGGCGGACCTGCGCGACCAGGTGCCGATCATCGGCGGCCAGGAGCAGCTCTTCACCTACGGCGAGCTGCAGACGGAGATGGACCTGCTCAACCGCGCCTACCTGGAGGTGATGGAGGCCGGCGACCGCCAGGGTCGGGTGTTCACCTTCCCCATCCCCACCTACAACATCACCCCCGATTTCGACTGGGAGAGCGACAACGCCGAGCGGCTGTTCGCACTAACCGCCAAGTACGGCCTGCCCTACTTCCAGAACTTCCTCAACTCGGATCTGGAGCCGCACATGGTGCGCTCCATGTGCTGCCGCCTGCAGCTCGATCTCACCGAACTGCTCAAGCGCGGCAACGGCCTGTTCGGCAGCGCCGAGCAGACCGGCTCGCTGGGGGTGGTGACGCTCAACTGCGCACGGCTGGGCTATCGCTTCGCCGGCGACCGGGCGGGCCTGTACCGCGAACTCGACCGCCTGCTGGCACTGGGCCGCGACAGCCTGGAGCTCAAGCGCGAACGTATCCTGCAGTGGATGGACGAGGGGCTCTACCCCTATACCCAGCGCTACCTGGGCACCCTGCGCAACCACTTCTCCACCCTGGGCGTGAACGGGCTCAACGAGATGGTGCGCAACTTCTCGGAAGACCGCTACGACATTACCGCCCCCGAGGGGCGACAGCTCGCCCTGGAAGTGCTCGATCACGTGCGCGCCAGGATGCAGGAATTCCAGGCCGAGACCGGCCACCTCTACAACCTGGAAGCAACCCCGGCGGAGGGCACCACCTACCGCTTCGCCCGCGCCGACGCCGAGCGCTTCCCGGACATTTTGCAGGCCGGCACGCCGGAGGCGCCCTACTACACCAACTCCAGCCAGCTGCCGGTGGGGCACACCGACGACCCCTTCGAGGCTCTGATTCACCAGGACCCGCTGCAGACCCGCTACACCGGCGGTACCGTGCTGCACCTCTACATGCGCGAGCGGCTCTCCAGCGCCACTGCCTGCCGCAAGCTGGTGCACACCGCGCTGTCGCGCTTCCGCCTGCCCTACATCACCGTGACGCCGACCTTCTCGATCTGCCCGGTGCACGGCTACCTGGCCGGCGAACACGAGTTCTGCCCCAAGTGCGACGAAGCACTGCTGGCAAGACGCGCCGCGGCCATACCGGCCTGAGCGTTTTAAACCGCTGTCATCAACCCTTTGGAAGGAGCCAAGCCATGACGAACATCGACACCCTGCCCACCGAACAACGCCAGCGCTGCGAGGTCTGGACCCGCGTGATGGGCTACCACCGCCCGGTCAGCCAGTTCAACGTCGGCAAGCGTTCCGAGCACCGCGAGCGCCGTCACTTCACCGAGCGGGCCGCCGCCCTGACGCCCTGACATTCGACCGCCGGACCTGCCGGGCCCTGTGCCCGGCATTCACGTCTCACGCCGAGAAGCTCCCATGATCGCCACCGACCTCGACCCGCCCCCCTTCGCGTCTCTCGACGGCATTCGCCTGCCCGTCGCCGGCATGACCCAGATGACCACCCTGGACTATCCCGATCATTTGGCCTGTGTGGTGTTCCTGCAGGGCTGCCCGCTGCGCTGCGGCTACTGCCACAACGGCCATATGATGGCGCCGCGTCGCGGTGACGAGAGCGAGTGGCAGGCGGTGCGTGAGTTCCTGGAGAGCCGCCGGGGCCTGCTCGAGGCGGTGGTGTTCAGCGGTGGCGAACCGACGCTGCACAACGCCCTGCCGGCGGCGGTACGCGAGGTCAAGGAAATGGGCTTCAAGGTCGGCTTGCATACCGCCGGCCCCTACCCGGCGCGGCTCTCGCGGCTGCTGCCGTGGCTCGACTGGGTGGGGCTCGACGTGAAGGGACGCGGGGGCGACTTCGACCGCATCTGCGGGCGTCCCGGCATCTGGCAGCGCAACAGCCAGAGCCTGATGGCACTGCTCGACGGTGGCATCGACTTCGAATGTCGCACCACCGTGCACTGGCGCGACTTCTCGTTGGCCGAGGTGGAGCGCCTGGCGCTGACCCTGGCCGACTGCGGCGTGCGCCGCTACGCCATCCAGGTGGCCCGCACCCGCCAGTGCCTCGACCCGGCCTACTGCCAGCCGGTGGAGAACGCCCCGCCACGGGCAATGCTCGCCGGGCTGGTGAAACGTTTAGCGCCGCATTTCGAGCGCATCGAGCTCAGAGACTAACGTTCAAAGCCCCAGATTCTCCGGCCCAAAGGCATCGGGCAGGAGCTGCTCCATGGTATAGCGCTTGAGCAGCCTGCCCTCGGCGTCGACCACGTGGATACGGGTCTCGGCGTCGGCGAATTCGCGGATGCGCTGGCGGCAGTCGCCGCATGGGGTGCACAGATGCTCGCCGGGGCCGATCACGTAGACGTGGCGCAGGCGCCGCTCGCCGGCGCTGACCATGGCGGCGATAGCCGAGGCCTCGGCGCACAAGCCCTTGTAGTGGGCCACCTCGACGTTGGCGCCGAAGTAGCGCGCGCCGCTCTCGCTCTCCACCATGGCGCCCACCGGATGCTGCGAGTACGGCGCATAGGCGTTACCGCGTACCGCGATCAATGCGCCGACGATGGCCGGGTCGACGGCGTCGCTCATGCCAAGGCTCATGCCGCCCCCGCCGTGTCGTCGCGCAGTACCGCTTCCAGCGCCACCTCGACCATCTCGTTGAAGCTGCGCTCGCGGGCCTCGCTGGGCAGCGATTCACCCTTGAGGATGTGATCCGACACGGTGCAGATGGTCATCGCCCGGCCGCCGAACTCCGCCGCCACGCCGTAGAGCCCCGCCGCCTCCATCTCCACGCCGACGATGCCGTAGCGCTTCATCAGCTCGAACAGCTCGCCCTGGGGGTTGTAGAACAGGTCCGCCGAGAACAGGTTGCCCACCTTCACCGGCACGCCCTGGGCCGCGGCGGCGTCCACCGCGTGGCGGGTCAGATCGAAGTCGGCGATGGCGGCGAAGTCGTGACCCATGAAGCGGGTTCGGTTGACCGCCGAGTCGGTGCTCGCACCGAGGCCGATCACCACGTCGCGCACCGCCACGTCGTCGCGCACCGCGCCGCAGGAGCCGACCCGGATCAGGCGCTGCACGCCATAGTCGGTGATCAGTTCCTTGGCGTAGATGGAGACCGAGGGGATGCCCATGCCGTGGCCCATCACCGAGATCTCGCGGCCGCGATAGCGGCCGGTGAAGCCGAGCATGTTGCGCACGCTATTCACCTCGCGGGCGTCCTCGAGGAAGGTCTCGGCGATGTGCTTGGCGCGCAGCGGGTCGCCGGGCATCAGCACGGTGTCGGCGAAGATGCCGCGTTCACCCTGAATATGGGGAGTCGCCATGTCAGGCTCCTATGCAGCGAGAGGGTCGGTATGGGGTGGCTTGGGCTGAGGTGGAGAGGCAATAAAGCTTGTGCCGTCGGCCATGGGCGCCAGGCTCAGGTGCACCGCCAGGCTCTGGCCGATATCAGCGAAAGTGTCGCGCGCCCCCAGCGAGCCGGGAGCGAGCCCGGCCCCCAGCGCCAGCACCGGCACCCGCTCGCGGGTGTGATCGGTGCCGTGCCAGGTGGGATCGCAGCCGTGGTCGGCGGTGATCACCAGCAGGTCGTCGTCGCGCAGTTTGGCCAGCAGTTCGGGCAGCCGCGCATCGAAGGCCTCCAGCGCGGCGGCATAGCCGGCCACGTCGCGCCGGTGACCGTAGAGGGTGTCGAAGTCGACGAAGTTGGTCATCACCAGCGAACGCTCGCCGGCCTCGTCCAGGGCGGCCAGGGTGGCGTCCATCAGCGCATCGTGGCCGCTGGCCTTGAGCGTGCGCGTCACCCCGCAGTGGGCGTAGATGTCGGCGATCTTGCCGATGGCGAACACCTCGCCGCCGTCGTCGCACAGCTTCTGCAGCACCGTGGGCGCGGGCGGCTCGACGCTGTAGTCGCGGCGGTTGGCGCTGCGGGTGAAGTCCGCCGCGTTCCGGCCGACGAAGGGCCGCGCGATCACCCGGCCGATGTTGTAGGGCTCGAGCAGACGTCGGGCGGTTTCGCACAGGGCGTGGAGCCGCGCCAGACCGAAGCTCTCCTCGTGGGCGGCGATCTGCAGCACCGAGTCCGCCGAGGTGTAGACGATGGGCTTGCCGCTGGCCACGTGCTCCTCGCCCAGCCGGGCGATGATCTCGGTGCCCGAGGCGTGGCAGTTGCCCAGTACGCCGGGCAGCTCGCCCTCGCGGATCAACGCTGCCAGCAGCTCGGGCGGAAAGCTCTCTTCGCGCTCGAGGAAGTAGCCCCAGTCGAAGCGCACCGGCACCCCGGCGATCTCCCAATGGCCCGAGGGGGTGTCCTTGCCCGAGGATATCTCCCCGGCGTGGCCGTAGGCGCCGATCACCTCGGCCGGCACCTCGACGCCCTCGGCCCAGGCGCCGGTGCTCTCGCGGTGGGCGTGGAACAGCCCCAGCCGGCCCAGGTTGGGCAATGCCAGCGGTCCTCTCCGATTCGTCGGCCCGGTTTCGGAGCCCTGTAGTCGTGGGCCGGCTTCGGGGCCCTGTAAAGAGCCGTCGCACTGTCCACGGGCGCAGGCAGCGGCGATATGACCCAGGGTGTCGGCCCCGGCGTCGCCGAAGCGCTCGGCATCGGGGGCCGCGCCGATGCCGAAGGAGTCGAGTACCAGCACGATGGCACGAGTCATGGCGCCTCCCGACGGATCACGTCTTGAATGAGTGTAGGCAGTACGACGTCTCCGGGTGCGACGTCGTTCACTTCGATGGCCGCGCGCAGCTGGCTGGCGGCGCGCTCGGCATCGGCCTCGCTGCCGGCGTGCACCCAGGCCAGCGGGCGTTCGCCATCGACCGGCTCTCCGAGGGCGGCAATGCCGCTCAGGCCAACCGAATGATCGATACCATCGCTCGGCGCACGACGTCCGCCGCCCAGCGTCACCACGGCGAGACCCAGGGCGCGGGTATCCATGCGCGTGACCCGCCCGCTGCGCTCGGCGTATACGGGGCGCACCACCGCCGCCCCGGGCAGGTGGCGGTCGTGTCGTTCGAGCAGGTCGGCGGGGCCGCCCAGGCCCGCCACCATGCGCGCGAAGCGCTCGGCGGCAGCCCCCGAGGCGAGCCGCTCGTCGAGCAGGGCCAGGGCGCCTTCATGGTCCCTGGCCAGCCTGCCGGCCAGCAGCAGCTCGGCGGCAAGCGTGCGGGTCACCTCCAGCAGACGCCCTCCGCTCTTATCACCGCTCTCATCACCGCTCTTGTCGCCCGTCTTTTCACCAGTCAGCAGCGCAATCGCCTCGCGCACCTCGACGGCATTGCCGGCGCAGGGCGCCAGCGGCTGGCTCATGTCGGTGAGCAGCGCAGTGGTCGGCGTGCCGGCGCGGCTGGCCACCTCGGCGATGGTGCTGGCCAGCTCGAACGACGCCTCATGAGTAGGCATAAAGGCGCCGCTGCCGGTCTTGACGTCCATCACCAGGGCATCGAGGCCGCAGGCCAGCTTCTTGCCGAGGATCGAGCTGACGATCAGCGGCAGCGACTCCACCGTGGCGGTGACGTCGCGAATGGCGTAGAGCCGCCGGTCGGCCGGGGCCAGCTCGGCGGTCTGGCCGACGATGGCCACGCCCGCTTCGCGTACCAGGCGACGAAAGCGCTCCCGCGTGGGGGCAATGTCGTAGCCAGGAATTGCCTCGAGCTTGTCCAGGGTGCCGCCGGTGTGGCCCAGGCCGCGACCGGACACCATCGGCACGTAGCCGCCGCAGGCGGCGATCCACGGCCCCAGCACCAGCGAGACGAGATCGCCCACTCCGCCGGTAGAGTGCTTGTCGAGCACCGGCCCCGGCAGGTCGAGCCCCTGGCCCAGGCCGCGCCACACCAGCACCTCGCCGGAGTCGCGCACCGCCTCGGTCAGTGCCACCGTCTCGGCGGCATTCATGCCGTTGAGGTAGATCGCCATGGCAAGCGCACCGACCTGGGCGTCGGAGAGGCTGCCGTCACTGACGCCGGTCACCAGCTCGCCTATCTCCTCGGGGGCGAGCGCCTGGCCGTCGCGCTTGGCGCGGATCAGCTCCTGGGGAAGCGCACGGAAAGCCATCAGTAGCCTCCCGTCGAGCCCTTGTCCTGCTCGACGCCCAGGGTCTCGAGCAGGCTGCCGAGCAGCCCCGAGGCGCCGAAGCGGAAGTGCGCCGGCGTGATCCACTCGGCCCTCATCACCCGCTCGGCGAGCTGCAGGTAGGCGGCGGCATCCTCGGCGGTGCGCACCCCGCCGGCGGCCTTGAAGCCCACGTCGCGGCCGCTCGCCTTGATTGCGGTGAGCAGGATCTTGGCGGCGTTCAGGGTGGCGTTGACCGCCACCTTGCCGGTGGAGGTCTTGAGGAAGTCGGCGCCGCCGTCGATGGCCAGCATGCCGGCGCGGTCGATCAGCCCGGCGTCCTTGAGTTCGCCGGTTTCCAAGATCACCTTGAGCACGGCGTCGCCGCACTCGCGCTTGCACGCCTCGACCAGCTTACGGCCGACCTCGGCGTCGCCCGCCATCAGCGCACGGTAGGGAAACACTACGTCGACCTCGTCGGCGCCGGCGGCGATGGCCGCCCGGGTCTCCTCTGCGGCGCGCTCGATGTCCGCCTCCCCGTGGGGAAAATTGGTCACCGTGGCCACCTTCACCTTGCCGGCCAGGCCCTGCTCGGCCAGCGCCTGACGCGCGGTTGCCACGAAGGCGGGAAAGACGCACACCGCCGCCGGATGGCCCACGGGGGTGTTGGCGCGGGCGCACAGCTCGCGAATGACGGTATCGCTGTCGTCGTCGTTGAGGCTGGTGAGGTCCATCAGCGCCAGGGCCTGGCGCGCGGCCTGCTGCAGTTCGGTCATGACGTTACCTGTCGATACGAAATGGATTTGCGGTGACCATCAGATCACTCCCCCGATGGAGAGGAAGAACCCGGCAATGGCCGCCGACATCAGGTTGGAGAGGGTGCCGGCCAGCACCGCCTTGACCCCGAAGCGGGCAATGTCGTGACGCCGGCTGGGAGCGATACTCCCCAGGCCGCCGAGCAGGATGGCGATCGACGAGAGGTTGGCGAAGCCGCACAGGGCAAAGGAGAGAATGGCGATGGTGTGGCCGCTCATGGCCTGGCCGGTATTGGCCACCATCGCGTCGCCGTCGATGTAGGGCGCCAGGTTGATGTAGGCGACGAACTCGTTGACCACCAGCTTCTGGCCGATGAAGGAGCCGGCCAGGGTGGCCTCCGCCCAGGGCACGCCGAGCACGAAGGCCAGCGGCGCGAACAGCCAGCCGAGGATCAGCTCCAGGCTCAGCTGCTCGAAGCCGACCCAGCCGCCGACGCCGCCGAGCATGCCGTTGACCAGTGCGATCAGACCGATGAAGGCGAGCAGCATGGCGCCGACGTTGGCGGCCAGGCGCAGCCCGGACGAGGCCCCTGCCGCCGCCGCGTCGAGCACGTTGACCGGCCTATCCTCGGCCTCGATCACCTCGCTGGCCTCCTCCACGTCGTCTACCGGCTTCTCGGTCTCGGGCATGATCAGCTTGGCGAACAACAGGCCGCCCGGCGCGGCCATGAACGAGGCCGCCACCAGGTACTCCATGGGAATGCCCAGCGCCGCATAGCCCGCCAGCACCGAGCCGGCCACCGAGGCCAGCCCGCCGCACATCACCGCGAACAGCTGCGAGGGGGTCATGCGGGCGATGAAGGGGCGCACCACCAGCGGCGCCTCGGTCTGGCCGACGAAGATGTTGGCGGTGGCCGAGAGCGACTCGGTACGCGAGGTGCCCAGCGCCTTCTGCAGCGCCCCGCCGAGGATGCGGATCACCCACTGCATGATGCCGATGTAGTAGAGCACGGCGATCAGCGAGGAGAAGAAGATGATCACCGGCAGCACCTTGATGGCGAAGACGAAGCCGATGTTGTCGGTATCCGCCAGGCCGCCGAAGAGGAAGTCGATGCCGTCGTTGGCGTAGAGCACTACCTGGCTCACGCCGGCGGAGATGGTCTGCAGCACCGCCTGACCGAACGGTACGTAGAGCACGAAGGCGCCGATGCCGGCCTGAATGGCGAAGGCGCCACCCACGGTTCGCAGGCGGATGTCGCGACGGCTGGTGGAAAAAATCAGAGCGATGGCGATCAGCGTCGCCATGCCGACCAGGCTCATGATGGCAGTCATGGAATCCATCCTTTGGTGCCGGCGGCGATGTGCCAGGACCCGCCGCATCTGGTTGTCGTGATATCAGCGCAGGGGAAGACTGCACGAATGTGAAAAATATAACATTCGCTGTGACAGTTCCAACATCCATCTCTCAGAAACGATGAAGCCGCCATGCGACGCATGACGGCTTCGTCTTCATTGCTCATGCAAGGGGATCAGGACATGGCGGCATGACGCCGAGTACTGTCAGCGATCGGCAGGCGAGGCAGTTCGTCCGGCTGGCGACCCTCGAAGATCCGGTCGAAGACTTCCAGGGCTTGGCTGGGCAAGAATATGCCGCGCTCAACCAGCGGCCAACGGCGGAAGTCTTCTCGCCGAACCAATGAAGGCCCCCGTCGATGCGGCACGTGTGCCAGCACGGGTACGTACTCATGACCGAGCACCGAAAGCACCGAGGCGCGATGCTGGCCGTTGGCCACCACGAAACGCACCTCGCCATCGCGCTCGAGCGTATCGACCACGATATGCTGCCGGAAGTAGTCCAGCCGCTGGGAGGCCCATCGACGGTACCCTTCCCGAACGATGGTTTCGTACAGGGCAACCAGCTGAGCGATTCGACGCTCGCCGAACCAGGTTGGCTTGGGCCCTACCTGGCGTATGGCGGTTGCGTCCTTTCTCGAAACGGGCATTTCACGCCTGACCGGCTCTGAATCGGCATAGGCACGCAGCGCTTCCCACCGGGCCAGCCCGCTCCAGGGCAGGAAGTCCCTCAATGGGGGCGCCACGCTCAGCCAAGGGTGCGCGACATCTTCGCTCAGGCCCAGCGACGCAGCCAATGTCGTCGGCTGCCAGCGTTGCCAGTAGGCTTCCAGACAGCTGCCTCGGTAGTCCCGACACTCGCCCGTTACGTACTGCTGCAAGCTCTGTACATAAGGATGGCGCGAGCCCGGGCCGTAGGCGATGCCCGTCGAGCCGTACCAGCGGCAGTCGGCCAACCGACAGCGGATCAGGCAAGGAACGTCAGGATAAGCGTATAGCGCCTCCAGGGGACCTATCGAGTCCTGACTGAGGTCCTGGATAGGGTATTGCCTAGGCGCAAATCGGTGCCAGAACCTGCGAGGGAACCTTGCCAACCGCCGATAGCTCTTGCGTGAGATGGACATTATCGTTGTCATGGTCAATCTCCTTCTGGTCTCGCTGGAAAAGCCGAGGCGACGCCAGCCGGTGACTGCCGAAACCATGGCCTGAGCGCTTCAGCCGAAGTCCTTGCGCAGCGCCTCGAGCACGTCGAAGGCACGCAGCAGGTCTTCACGGGAAACGCTGCTGAAGCGGTTGAGCGAACGTTTGAGGTCGGTGGTCGATACCCCATCGGTACGAGGCAGGTAGACGACCTCGCAATAGCGTGACAGGTAGTCGAAATGACCGCGCCAGTCCTCGCCGATGGCGAAGGTGTGCACGTCGTAGCGTTGGACGTCGTCGACCTTCTGCTCCCAGCAGGTCTCGGGAATGACGCTATCCACATAGCGAATGGAGCGCACGATCTCGGCGCGCTGCTCGAAGGGGATCAGGGTACGTTTACCTTTGCCGGCGTTGAACTCATCGGTCGAGACCGCCACGATCAGGCGGCTCCCCATCTCCGCCAGTCGGCGCAGCAGGTTAAGATGGCCGATATGGAACATGTCGAAGGTGCCATAGGTGATCACGGTGCCACTCATGGTATCGCTCCTCAAGGAATCACACGCTGTTCGCCCAGCATCATGAACAGGGCTATCTCGGCTGCTTCCCATGCCAGTGAGCCATAGCTCCTCTCCTGTGCCGTGCTGTCACTGCTATTGGTTTCGTAGGCGTTTGAACCAGGACAGCGGCAACAACAGCAGCAAGACTTGCAGCAAGTGCTGCAGGCGCATGCCCCCCAGCATCAGCGCGGCGAGATCCGCCCGCACCGGAAGCCCTCGCCGCTTCTTTTCAACCGCCCGGGCAAGCACCCTGCGATTGAGAGTTGCACGAAGATGGTGGGCCTCCCCCCAAGCCAGCCGACCCGAAAATTCGCCGAGCAGCTCGGCATCAGCGCGGGAGTGGTCCGCCTCGCTGACATCTTGACTAGCGTCACTCGTGTACCTGAGCCACAGGCAGGTCACGGTATCGTCGTAGTGGATCGTCTCCAGCTCACACAGCACTTTGAGCCAAAAATGGGTATCGCTATCGTCGTGCCAGGAATCCAGCGGAAAGCCGCCCAGCGCCAGAAAGCGCCCACGACGTATGCAGGCGGCACCGGTGTGAATGAAGTCATGCTGGGCAATGGCTGCCAACGCCGCTCGGCGAGTGGTCACCCCGCTGGGCAGGCTGGCGGTTCGTGGCAACCTTCGGTGCCCTTCCATCTGCTGATAGGCATTGACGAACAGCTCGATGTCGGCATGCCTGCCGATGGCCTCGGCGAAACGCGACAGGTGATCGAAGAGCAGGATGCTGTCGGCATCGAAGAACACCAGCCAGGTAGCCCTGGCCTGCTCCGCACCGAAGTTTCTTGCCGCCTGGGCGCCACACTCCTCCTGCCGAAACAGGCGCAGCCGGCCCTTGCTCGCATGCTGCTCGAGCAGCTGGTAGGAGCCGTCAGTCGAGCCACTATCTATCGCAATGACTTCGAAATCGCGAAAGGTTTGCTGATATAGGCTGGCGAGCGAGTCCGTCAGCGTCGCTACCTGATTGAGGACAGGTATCACGACCGAGAAAAATGCCATGTCAGTGGCTCCGACGGCGACGCCAAGGATGAGAGAAAGCAAGGGTTTGCCCGTTAGCTGCGGGCCGTACCCGATGAATCAACCATTCAGCGATAAACCGACGCCCCAGATCGAGCTCATAGAGCGCGCGGTGCCACAGCATGGCCAGGCGATTTCCTGTCACCAAGGCCTGCATCATGCTCAGGTCACGACGGTCCGCAAAGGTGCCGCGCGAACGCTTGAAGCGAATGATTTGCTCGAACGAGACACAGCGGAGCTCGCCCAGACGAAAATGGCAGCCTGGGGTGGTCAGCATTTCCTGCAGCGAGAGCCCGTGATGCCGACAGTCGTCGTCGTTGCGCCTCATGCACGGTCGATGCGTCGTCTCGGCTGCGAGCGCCAGGTAGTCAATGCATTCGGCCTTGTGTAGGCCATACAGCTCGAGCACCAGACTGGCATCCAGCAGCACTTCGTCGTGGTGAAAGCGATTGTTGGCGAGAAACGAACGGAAATAGGAGAGTCTGGCCGCGGTGACGGTGTAACGCCCCAGGCGCGCATGGCGCAGGAAATGACCGGCACAGTCGTCGAGCAGCCAGCACGCCACCTGGGCCGCCTCCTCACCGGCCAGGATCAGCCAGCCGTCCCGCTGCGCATGACTGTCGCCGTTGGCTAGAGGCAAGGGACGATATACCAGCAGCTCCAGCGCGGTTTCTCGCCCCGGCAGGATGATACCCACCAGCGCTTCCAGGTTCGCTCTGGCACGCGGTGTGAGCCGCACACGCTCACGATAGCCAACCTCGGCCACGGGGCATGGCAACTTTTCCCTCCCGCAGCGCCCCCGTGGCTTGATGGCAAGCTGCCAGCGGGAACTGTTCCGTTCCAGCGCTTCGAGGGCCGCGCTACGCGACATGGCATCTGAAGGAAAATTCAGGCCTGCGTATGATGCTTTCATGGCATCTTCTCCACTCCGCGTGGGCTGCGTGTGGGATGGGATCAGCCAAAGAAGTTGTCACCGATCCACTGGTTGCGCTTTGCCAGCCGCCTCAGGGTGTCCCGATCGGGCCGCCACCCCAGTCCTGAAAGAAAGGCATCGAGCCGTTCGAGCGTAATGCCAAGCTCCTGGACGGCATAGCTCGACTGACCGTGCAGCGTCTCGAGAATGCCCAGGTAGTCGTGATCCTTGGGCGGCTTGACCTTGGCATTGCGCTCTCTGAACTCCGACGGGATACCCGACAGGTATCCCTTGTGGTAGATCGCGTGGTAGCTCAGTGACAGGAAGTGATCATCGACCGCGGGAACGCGAACGAGCTCCTTCATCCAGATAGCGTTGGCAAGGATTTGACGAGCCTTCGCCGCAGGGTAATAGCTCCCTTGGTGATGGCTCGTGCCTGGCAGGCCGCTGACGCTGTAGAGGTCGCAGGCGATATCACGCTTGCGACGATTGACGCTCACGCACTCGCTGAGCTTTCCGACATCCTCGTCGGCAACGAGAATGTCGACGTCCTCGCCCGGTTCGATGACAGGCAGAGAGTCGAACCAGCGCAGCACGACGTAATCGACCTCCCTCTTCTTGAGCGCATCGAGAAAGCCCACCATGCCCACCCGGCCATCGATGTAGCGCCGGTGAGTCACCGGTCGTCCCAGTTGGCTGGCATAGCGCTGCCTGGCATAGCGCTTGATCTTCTTCAGCAGCATGTTCCCTCCCCCCTGCATCGACTTACTCGCGCATGCCCGGCGCGCGGTGCTGGCTTTCATGAGTGCTACTGCGACGTTATCAGGCTACCGGCCCAGGCCGACCGCCCCCTTGCACCGGTTTGGCCCGCGGCACACCCTTTCCGGTCATGCGCCGTAGCTTGCGCCAGCCCAGACGACGCACGCCTGCCAAGGTGATGGCCACCAGTGTGATGCGCCGCACCACGATCAGCACGGGGCGCGGAAAGGAATAAAGGCACATGAAGCGCGGCAGGCCGGTATACGTCAGCCAGCGACGCAGGTAGGGGCGACGCTGGGTCGTGGGCGGAATGTCACCGGGAAAAGACGCCGGTACCGGATACCAGGCATAGTTGCCCTTCAACGTGCCCTGCTCTTGATACCCTGGCTGAAGGAACTCGAAGTCGATCACCTTGAGCCCCTTGCAGGGGTCGTAGATCACGTTGTGGGGATTGAAATCGATGCACTCATAGCCCAGCTGTCGATAGTGCAGGATGATCGCTCGCAGCCGCTCGATCGCCCATATCGGCAGCAGCCCATGCGGGTAGAACAGCGGCTTGGGCGAAAGAATGCTCGGCAGGCTGTTTTCGTACCACTCGAACACCAGGTAGTGGGGGCCGATTTCCATGATTCGTGAGACCTCCGGCAGCGAACTGCCCAACTCACGCGCCTTGACCTCACGCTCGAGGAAGCGCTCACGGCCCGGCCGAAAGGTCTTGCAGATGGCCCACCGCCCATGGAAATCGATCAGCTCCACCTTGGCCCGGCGGGCATGCTTGCTCAAGTCGGCCAGCACCGGGTATGGCGTGACGAAGTCGGCATTGCGCTGCCGAGCACAGGCGACGATTTCATCCACCCTCTCGGGCGCTACCACGCTGAGGTACTCCACTGCCTGCATGGCGTTGTCGGAGGAGTGAACGGGGTTGCAGTGCTGCGAGGCGGGTTGCCCCCGGTTGACCAGACGGCGCATCTGCTCCTTCACCGTGAAGACGCGGGCATTGTCCACCAGCTCGGAAGCGCCCGACGCCTTCGAGGGCGAGAGGTCCGGATAGACGTCGTGAGTCACCAGGAGGTAGGCGGGCAGCCCCCCGCTGGTTGGGTACGGCCCCCGTCCCCAGTTGCCTCCGCGGATCAAATCGGCCACCTCGTCACGATGCTCATCGACGATGGGGGCTTCATGGAGCACGTCGAAACCATTGCGGGCGAGCACCTCACGCAGTCCATCGAGCTTTTCCAACCCACGCTCACGAATCAGGTAGACCGCCAATCCCGGTTCGACGTCATGGGTCGAGACCTGCTGGCGCAACTTCAGCCAGGGATTGACAGCGGACAGCTTGAGCACGGTATCCGAAAGCGGCGCCCAGCCCGCCTCGCTGAGCCAGCCATCCAGCGACTCGAGGTCGAGCCGGACGGATGGCGGCCACTGGCCGCAGCGGGCATTCAGCGCCTCGATGGCACTGGCGTGGGGCGATGCCTTGTAGCCATCGCCGATGGCGGTCTCGCTGCTCAGGCCGCTGGCCAAACCGAGGTGGTAGACCGCCTCCACGCTCAGCGCCATCAACCGCTGCGCCTCGCTGGCCAGGCGAGGGGCGGGCTGCTCGCGTGCCGCGGCAAGCAGTTCACGTGCCCGCCGCACCGGCAGGTAGGCCACCTTGTTGCGATCGCTGCCCGGCAGCCCGCCCACGCTGTAGAGGGTACAGCGCAGATCGCCCGGCCGCGCGCTGGTGCCGAGCAGCGCGACTGCCTGAGGCAAGGCCTCGTCGGCCACCAGCAGCACCACCTCCTCACCGCTGGGCCAGGCCACCTCCGCACCTGGCCAGTGCAGGAAAAGGTGGTCGACGCCGCGCTCCGCCAACGCCACGGCAAGCCGTTCGAATCCCACCTGCCCGGCAACGTAATAGTGCCGGGGGGCGCGGCGCTTACCGCGGGGCCCCCGGGCCAACCTGCTCCGAACTCGCTTCCAGCTCATCATGGGATTCCCCTTGACTCTGTTGTGGCGGCTCTCGATCCGTCGTGACGGCTTCAGGCTGCGATTTCTCGATGAAACGGTCGTGCTCGATGAAACAGTCGTCGAACACCTTGAGCGCAGTGGAGGGCGTGAAGAGTCCGGAAGCCACTCCCGGCCATAGCATCACTTCCTGACGACGAACGAACTGCTCGACGCGGATGGGGATGCGCTCCTGGCCCAAGGCACTCATCACGGCATAGCGATGCTGTCCCACGAGCACCTGCCAGCGCCAGCGGCCGTCGGAATGGCTCAGCACAAGGGCGCGAATGTCGCCATCGGTACCGTCATGGCGGCGCATGCCATGGCGGCGTATCGACTCCACCAGCCGTGCCAGGCGCTCCACCTCGACGTGCAGCTTGAGCTCGCTCACCGGCCCGCAGAACTTCCAGCCAGCCTCAAGGCCAAGCACCTTTCCCAGCACCCTGGCGTTTTCTCGCTCTTCAGCGCGACGTCGCTGGATGCGCTTCTGCTCCAGCGTTAGGGGGTCCCAGGGCCATGGCGAAAGCCAGCTCGGCAGCGCATCCAACGCTTCGCTCTCGCTCCTGTCCAGACCGAAAAACTCGGCCGCCGAGCGGGGCTGCCAAGTTTGATAAAACGCCATTAACGCCTCCCGGATCAGCGCTCGTTCCCTGCCGGGAGTGGCCAGGGCACGCGGTATCACGCCGGCAAGCGGTCGCGGACGGTCGAACGGGAAATTGAACAGGCCGAAGCCCCAGGCCACAGGGGCGTCCAGCAGCAGGCGGCGCCCTGGGTGGCGATAGCTGAGGCTCAGCGGGTTGCCCTCGTAGCTGCGTGCATCCACGGGACGGAAACGCTTCATCGACAGCAGGTGAAAGCCGCACTTCTCCCCCTTGCGAATCAGCCAATGCTTGATCAGTAGCGGCTCGATTCGCATATCACCCCCCCTTGGCCATCGGGCCCAGCATGGCCGCAAGCGTGACGCCCGACGGCAGGCTCGCCTGGACAGGACGGACAGTGGGCGCAGTCATGCGCGCCTGACGGGCCTCCCAGACCAGGTCGGCCAGCTCGTCCGTCGGCCGGTAGTCCAGCGGTGCCGCCTGCAGCAACTGGCGAATCAGGGCGTGATCGGTACCGGCCAGCGCCATCTCGAGCCGGCGCAGGAAGGCATCGAGCATCGGCCACTCCCAGTAGCGCTCGGAGCTGGTCATGATGCGGTCATGGCAAGTACGCGTCGCGGCACCGCCTATCAGCAGCTCCTCGTAGAGCTTTTCACCCGGTCGCAGCCCGGTATAGACGATTTCGATATCGCCCGCCGGGTGGCGGTCGTCCCTCACCGAGAAGCCGGAGAGCCGGATCATGTTCACCGCCAGATCGCGAATGCGCACCGGCTCTCCCATATCGAGCACGAAGACCTCTCCCCCGCTGCCCATGGCGCCGGCCTGAATGACGAGCTGAGCCGCCTCGGGAATGGTCATGAAGTAGCGTGTGATGTCGGGGTGCGTGACCTCGACCGGCCCCCCCTGCTCGATCTGCTGGCGGAAGCGCGGTACCACCGAGCCGCTCGAGCCCAGCACGTTGCCGAAGCGCACCATACAGAAGCGGGTGCGGTTTCCCGCCCGAGCGAAGGCCTGACAGATCAGCTCCGCCAGGCGCTTGGAGGCCCCCATGACGTTGGTGGGCCGAACCGCCTTGTCGGTGGAAACCATGACGAAGGTGGCCACCTGACCCTGTACCGCCGCCCGAACCAGTTCGAGGGTGCCGAACACATTGTTGCGCAGGCCCTCGATCAGGTTGTACTCCACCAGCGGCACATGCTTGTAGGCCGCGGCATGATAGACGGTATCCACCTCGAAGGTGGCGAAGATCGTCGCCAGCGCAGCGCGGTGCTGCACCGATGCCAGCAGCGGCTTTAGCTCGACACCTGCCCGCATGGCCGGGTGCCGCAGCAGTTCCTGCTCGATGGCGTAGAGGGCGAATTCGCATTTATCGAGCAGCAGCAGGCGAGCGGGCTGCTGCTCCAGTATCTGCCGGCACAGCTCGCTGCCGATCGACCCGCCGGCGCCAGTCACCATGACCGTCTTGCCGCGAATGTCGGCATCCAGCAGCTCGGGGAAGGGTGGCACCGGCTCCCGGCCCAGCAGGTCTTCCAGGGCCACGTCACGCACTTCCGACAGGCTCGCACGGCCGGCGATCACATCGGCACTGCCGGGAATGGTCTTGACAGGAACGGAGAGAGCCGAGAGCCGCTGCAGGATCTCCCGACGCCGGCAGCGCGGCGCGCTGGGGATGGCCAGCAGCACCATCGCCGCCTTGTGCTCTGCGATCAACGCCGCCAGGGCTACCGGCTGATAAACGCGCAGGCCCTCTACCAGAGCGCCATCGAGACCGCGCCAGTCGTCGACGAAGGCCACCGGTTCGAACTCGATGCCATGCCGCAGGGCCACCGCCAGCTCGCAGCCAGCCGCCCCCGCACCATAGATGATGACCGGACGACACTTGCTACGCTGGTGCTGGAGATAGAGTTCACGCAGCACGAAGCGCACACCGCCTATGCCGAGCAGCGCCAGCAAGGCATAGGTGACGATGATGGGCATCACCAGCTCGGGATGCTTCAATCGCGTCACCAGCAGCAACACACAGGCCGATACCGTGACGGCCAGCGCCGCTCTCAGTACCGTGGTGTGATTCATGTAGCGAATCACCACCCGATACAGACCCAGCCAACGGTACAGCACCAGGCTGATCAGAGCCACGACGAGGCTCGTCGACCAGAGCTGCTGGTCGATGAAGGCGGCCAGACTCTCCTGATGGAGAGCGACCGCCAGGTGCACGCTGGCCATGATGATGAGAGCATCGACCGCGACCAGCACGCGCCGCTTGATACAGCGGGGAAGCCGCAGCAGCGGCTGTAAGGGGATCAGCATTGGCAATTCCCTCAGATTTGCATGACCGCTCACTGGAGACCGGGAAGCTCCAGGGCCTCGGCTATCTGCGCCCAGTCGAGATACTTGTAGTTCTGGTTCGTCGAGGCGTTTCTGCCGCTCTGCACCACCATCAGCCCCATGGGATAACGCTCGCCGAAACTGTGAGCGCTGACTTCGATGCCGTCCGTCTCACGTACGCTGCCGATGCCGCTCTCGCTGTCCTCATCGACCCTGAAGACCCCCACGAGCCGATAGGGTGGGCTGGCTTCGAGCACGACGAAGCGGTGATTGCCCTGGCTCGAGACGATCAGGTATCGGTCGCCGTACAGGGCCAGGCCTTCGATGTCGGGCTCCAGGGGGGATTGCGCCTCGACCACCAGCTCACGACTGGTACCCGCGTCCGGCGCCGCCCGCATGACCCAGACGCCAAACGACTCCTCACCGACGAACAGCATCGAGCGCGCATCGTCCGCCACACAGGCCTCGGGCTGGGAGTCGAGTCGGAAGAAACGCAGCAGCTCGACCTGCGGAGCCCCCTGCACGATCTCGAGGCGATGCTGGAGATAGCTGCCATCCTTGCCATTGGTGAACACATGCAGCTCTTCTTCGTGGCGGTAGAGGCACACGCCGTAGATCTCTTTCAAACCGGTCGCCACCTTGCCGAGCAGGCTCACTTCACCGGCTGCATCGATCTCGAAGACCGCCAGGCTGTCGGTATCACGATGGGTCGCCACGGCGATGTCCCTGCGGCGCCCATCGAGCAGCACGTCCTGACGCAGATCCACGTTGTTGAGCCTGCCCACCGGCAGCGACTGCACCCGTTCCCCCGCCAGGTCGTAGACCTCCAGGCCGCGCCTCTTGTCGGTTCCCAGTATCAGGCTGCGCTCGGGCGCCTGGGCGTTGTACCAGATGGCCGGATCGTCGGCAGCATCGCCACTGCTCTCCACCGGCACCGTCTCGCCCACGGCGCTGACGATGGCCAGGGATTGTGCAGCAGCCGGTGGGGTAGTCGTCCCAGGCCACACCAGCACCCAGCCCACTGCGGCCAGGAGTGCCAGGCCGAGGAGATACTTGAACGATCGCCAACAGATGAGGTTCCGTAGATTCATGATGGACTCCACGTCATGATGAACTGCGCGTCATGATGAACTGCGCGTATAGCGTTCCGACTCCGGCACGGCAGGGGGAGCAAAGGCAGGCGTCCGGTACTCCCGCCAGCCCTGTCGATAGAGGTGCCAGCAGATCGCCAGCATCATCCAGAACAGGGTCGAGCGAAGCCCGTTGTGGGTTATCGAATAGATCAGCGGCCCCGCCACGCCCATCCAGACGTAGAGCGGCGCTCTATGCAGTGCGAGGAAGATGACGGTCAGGAACAGCCCGAACCCGGGGATGCCATAGGCGAACAGCATGTTGCCGTAGGAAGAGTGGATCTCGCTGCTGTGGTAGGGATAGAAGCGTCGCCGTTCACCCTCCGCCGCCCCCAGAATGGCGTATTCCGGAAAGTTGGCCAGCCGGTCGTACTTGCGCTCCTCGTAGGCGTTCTCCACCTTGTCCGGGGCGCGATCCATGCGCGACTGCAGATTGCTCTGCACCTGGCCATCCGAGCTCAGGTTCACCATCACCACCACCACCAGGATCAGTGGCGCTACCAGCAACAGCCTGGCGAAGCGGCGCAGTCGATCCAGATTGGCCACCACCCAACCCAAGCCGACCAGCACCGCACCGCCCATGGCTCCCAGGGATGAAGCCGCGAGAATGCTGACCACGGCCGCCACCAATCCGGCCAGCATCAGCGGACGCAGCGGCGGCCGGAAATCGTCCAGCAGCATCAGTATCACGATCCCGCACAGCGAGAAGTAGGCCAGCTGATTGGGGTTGTTGAAGCTTCCGGTAGTGCGGTTCGCCCCGGCCCCCAGTTGCAGCAGCACCTGGCTGGCGGCAATCAGCAAGGCGATGGAAATGGCGTTACGGATCAGGCTGCACCCCGTCTCGCCCGAAACGCCGAGAAAACGCAGCAGCGCCATGCCCACCAGGAAGTTGAAGAAGAAAAAGGCGGGATAGATGAAGAAGGAGGTACGTTCCATGACCAGTGCCCAGCCCAGGCTGACCAGCAGAACCCAGAGCACCATCAACGCCCAGCAGATGACGAAGGACGACAACACCCTGCCGCGATCGGTGAGCGCCAGCAAGGACATCAACACGGCAAAGCCGAGCAGCAGGAAATCGGCGGGTTGCGGCTGACCGCTGGGAAATACATACAGGCTCGCCAGGCTCAGCCCGAGGAACAGCAGAATGGCAGCTAGCAGATGCATGAGCGTGCCTCGCGGAATTAGAGATTGGCCATCATGCGGAAGGTGTGATTGTGTGCGACCAGTTCGTCGTAGGTGCCACTATCGATGACGCGCCCCTTGTCGAGCATGTAGATCATGTCGCACTCCTTCACCGTGGTGAGACGGTGGGCGATCATCACCAGCGTCTTGCCGCCGGCAATGGCATCGATGTCGCCCATGACCCGCTGCTCGGTGATGCCGTCGAGTGCGCTGGTGGCCTCATCGAGTACCAGTACCTGCGCATCGCGATACAGCGCCCGGGCAATGCCGATACGCTGACGCTGCCCCCCCGAGAGCTGCACGCCGCGCTCGCCGACGTGAGTCTCGAGCCCTTCGGGCAGCGTGGCCAGCAGCGGCTCGAGCTGAGCCATGCGCACCGCCTCTTGCACCCGCGCCACATCGATCTCTTCACGAGGCACGCCGAACGCCACGTTCTCCAGCACGGTGGCATCCGCCAGGAAGATGTGCTGAGGCACGAAACCGATACCGGCCTGCCAGCGCGGCAGGGTCGCCTCGGTCAGCGCCACGCCATCCACCAGGATCCGCCCCTGCTGGGGCTGAATCAGCCCCAGCAGCAGATCCACGGCGGTGGACTTGCCGGAGCCGGACTCCCCTACCAGCCCGACCCGAGCGCCAACCGGAATCTCCAGGCTCAGCCCATTCAGCGCCGGCAGGCGTTTGCCCGGGTAGTGAAAGTGCACGTCGTCGAGGCGAATGTTCGTTTGCGCTACCAGCGGCGGCAATGACCTGTCGCTTCCTAAACTGTCAGCCTCGGCATGGGAACGGCTGGCCACCAAGTCGTCGCGAATCGTCTCGTAGGCCGCCAGGTTGCTGCGGATATGGGAGATGGAGGCATAGATCTTCTGATAGGCGGGCAGCATCTTGAACCCAGCCAGCGCATAGATCGACAGCGCTGGCAGAATGGTACCCAGGTTGCCCTGGTGGGCATTCAGCAGATAGAGCACCAGCAGGATTACCGAGCCGAAGGCGACCATCTCGATGGCATAGCGTGGTGCCTCGCTCAAACCCTGCGATACCCCCTGGCCGCGCGCCACCCGCTGGCTGGCTTTATCGAACTGATGCGTGAAGGTGGCCTGACGACGCAATAACAGCAGATCCTTGATGCCGCCGAAGCCCTCCGTCATCAGCCTGAAACGCTTGGCCTGAAAACGCGACACACGCCTACCGTTGGATACCAGAAAGCGGCGCACCGTCTTGTACAGCAGCAGATAGGAGATGATGAAGATCACGATGCCGGTCGCGGCTACCTTCGGGTTGTAGATGAAGATGGTGATCGACATGCAGGTGACCATCACCAGCTTGGCATTGAGCTGCATGAACGGATTGACCACCCGGTTGGTGACCCGCTGGACCTCCTGAGAGGCGCGGTTGATCAAGCGGCTGCTACTGCCGCCGGCATGGAAGAGCCAGGGCTGATGCAGATAGTAGCGATACAGCCGGCTGGAAAGCTCGGCGCCGACCCGTGCGCCGTAGAGAGACAGCCGCCAGGTGGTGTACATGGAGAACAGCGCCGCCACCAGCAAGACCACCAGCACACAGACGCCCAGCAGAGTGAGGAACCGCTCGGGGCTCTCCACCCCGCTCCAGCGATAGGCCTGGGCCAGCCAGCCCTCGCCCTGCAGTCGGCTCATGTCGCCCACCACGGCCATGAAGGGACCGATGGCGATCACGCTGGCGATCTCGGCAAAGGCCATGATGATGATCAGGCCCTGCAGCCGCAGCAGCCTACGGCGCTGGTCCGAGGTCAGCAGCGTGTACAGCTCACGTAGTTGGCTCAACATTCCCTGTCACCGATAGGCATAGATGTAGTTGCCGTAGTGGCCGTAGCGGCTGCTGGTCGGCTTCTCGAGACCGTTGAGGATCGCCCCCTTGAGCCGTACCCCGGCGCTCTCCAACCTGCGCTTGGCCGCCTTGATCTCCGCCGGCGGACTCACGCCGAAGCGCACCACCAGCAGGCTGGTACCGGCCAGCTTGCCGACGATGGCCGCATCCGTGACGGCCAACACCGGCGGTGTGTCGATCACCACCAGGTCATAGGCCTCGCTCATCACCTGCAGGAAGTCGTGAAAGCTGCGCTGCATCAGCAGCTCGGAGGGGTTGGGCGGTACCGTGCCGCGAGCCACGTAGTCCAGCCCCTCCACCTCGGTGGTCCGAATCGCTTCGCTGAGCTCGATGCGCTGGGCCAGCAGCTCTGACAGCCCCGGCATCCCCTTGGCATGGAAGGCATGATGCAGGCGGCCGCGACGCATGTCGGCATCGATCAGCAGCACCCGCTGCCCGGCCTGGGCGCAGACGGTGGCCAGATTGGCAGCCACGAAGCTCTTGCCCGCCCCCGGCCCCGCTCCGGCAATCATCAAGCGGTTGTTGCCCGCCTCGAGCATGGCGAAGTAGAGGCTGGTACGCAGGCTGCGCAGCGCCTCGACGGCCAGCTCGGCGGGTTCTTCAACCGCCAGCAGCCCCCGGAAGACGTCCTGCTGCTGCTTCGATCCTGACGGCCGAATGTGCCGTGTGAGCCGGGTCTGCTCCTGAGAAGCAGGCAAGGTGGCATACACCGGCAGACCGATCTCATCGAGCTGGTCGGGACTCTTGATCGCCTGGCTCAACAGCAGTCGCAGGATGACGCCCATGCAGGCCAGCACGGCACCGATCATGGCGCTGACCAGAGTGGTGAGTGAAACCCGTGGCGAAATGGCCCCCGGCCGCATCTCGGCATTGTCGAGAATCCGCACGTTGCCCACGGTGCCCGCCTTCAGCAGGCGCATCTCCTGACGCTGATTGAGCAACTGTACATAGACCTGCTGGTTGACCTGGGTGTCGCGGGTCAAACGCAGCACCTCCTGCTGGGTCTCGGGCAGCTCACCCACCAGCGCGTTCAACCGCTCGCGTTCGGCCTGCAGCTGCGAGCGCTGTCGCAGCAAGGCCTGATAGTTGGGATGGGTCGGCCGGAAACGCTCGGCCAGATCCGCCTCGGCCAGGGCGAGTTCGGTCAACTGATTTTCGACCGCCACCATCCTGTTGAGCAGGTTCTGGGTCTCGAACGTCAGGTCGACGGAGTCGCGCTGAGCTCGGTAGCTGTTCAGCTGATTTTCCGCTTCCGTCAACTGTGCATTGACCTGGGGAATCTGCTCGTCCAGGAAGGCGATCTGCTTCTCGGCCTCCTCCGATTGCCGCTGCACGTTCTGCGTCAGAAAGACCCCGGTAATGGTGTCCAGCGTCTGCTGTGTCAGGCTACGATCCGGCCCGCTGAGAAATACCTGATAGACCCCTGAGTCCTTGCCCCGTGGCACGATCATGAAGTTGCGCTGCAGCTGACCGATCGCACTGAGGCGGGAGACGCGACGTACCTCGAACTCGGCTCCCGGGTGGGCCACCATCTGGCTGACGAAGAGTCGATAGCCTTCGTCGTTCCTGGCGGTCTCGCCGGTGCGCCCCCGCAGCAGTCTGGTGCCATCCAGCAGTAGCTCGTATGTGTCGGCTCCTGTCACTCTCAAGGTGTGCCGGAGCCCTTCCCCCTGAGCCGGAAGCTCGAAGCGGGAAATCCCCAGGGACTCCCCCGCCCACACATAGGGCGAGCCCGACGAGGCAAGCGCACTTGGCAACCGCTCGCGAATGAAGGCCGGGGTGAGGCGCTCGACCCAGGCGTGCCGGACCCCGTGATTTACCAGGAAGTCGCCTACCCACGGCATGCGACGCGGCTCGATGATCAGAGTCAAATCGAGCCGGTCGACGGTCTCCCCCATGACCATGCGCGACTGTAGTATCTCCAGCTCGGCTGCCGTCGGATTGCCCATCTGCTCCCCGCCTGCCAGGGACTGCAGCAGACCCAGAATCGCTGCGCGGTTCTCCACCTGAATGAGGGCATCGGACTGGTAAATACGAGGCTGCGAGCTTGCATGAAAATAACCCGCCAACATGAAGACGAAAACGCTGAGGAAAATGATCTTTTTCCTATCAATCAAAGCGTCGATCAGCTTCCTCAGGCTGATATCGCCACTCTCTGCCGGCGACTGGGGTGATGCAGGTGGGCTTGGGAAAATCGTCATGGGTGGTGCCTCTCATTGACTGTGCCAGCGATGATACGGGGTTCAAATATCACCGACATTGTCTATGGACCTTGCCACGTCACCCGGGAGAGTTACCGAAGGGATCAACAGGGATATGACGTTATTCCAGCGTGCCAGCGGTGCGGAAGTCACGTAGACCACATCCTGAGGATTCAACGGAAATCTCGTACCCAGCATCAAGCGAGTTGCATCGCTGATATCGAGCTGATAGACCGTGGCCAATTTTTCACTTTCCGGCGGATTACCGCGTACCACGAAAATTCCCGAGGGTTGAGCACGGCTCTCGTTCACCCCACCCGCGCGAGCCAAGGCATCGGTCAATGACAGGCGCTCGTTGCCCAAAGGAATGGCGCCTGGCCTCAATACCTGGCCGAGCACGACCACGTTCTGATTCTCGGAGGTGGGAACGTGTAGAAGATCGCCGTCGCGAAGCAGGCGGTTCTGAGTCAAATCACCCTGGCGCAGCATGGCGAACAGAGAGATACGCTCCTCACGTCCGTCGCGATTGAGCAGCACGTTGTGCCAGTCGGCGTCGTTGCGTGCGCCACCGGCCTCGCTGATGGCATCCAGCACCGTCAGCGGCACGATGGTGAGTGGCTGCGCGCCGGGGCGTTCCACCGCCCCACTGATGTAGACCTTCTGCGACCTGAATGCCGCAATGCCTACTTCCACCTGGGGCTCGGTAATGACTTGGGAGAGTCGCCGGCTGATCAAGCCGCGCAGCTCCTCGAGCGTCATGCCTGCTACCTGCACGCGCCCCACGTAGGGATAGAACATGGTGCCATCCGGCCGCACCCGGTTACCGGTTTCCGATGCCGTACGCTCGCTGCCGGCGGGAATGGTGAGCTCGGGGTGGTCGTAAACGATGACGCTGATCACGTCTCCCGGACCGATACGGTACTCGTAGCCCTGAAGCTCCCGCTGCAGCTCGGCTGGAAGGGGACGCGAGGCAGGCTCGACCAGCTGCATCCCCATGACCAGCTCAGGGGTTATCGGCTGTATGTCGACGCGAGAATCTAACGACTCTTCGAGTCGGTTGTGATTGATATGCCCCCCCGGAGCAAGGGCACATCCCGCCAACGAGAGCATCAGAATCAACAAGAAAAGGGGCAAGACAAGCCTTGCCGCTGTAGTACATGTGGTGCGACTATCCGACCCGCCGGAAGCGCATATTGATGTACTTCCCCCAATGATCGTAGTCATGGTTCGATCCCCCTCAGGATCCCTGTGACACGCTACCGCCCCGGATTTCAAGGCAGCCATCCGAAGCCCAATCATTTTCCTTTCTTATCGACTCGTCACATCCTGATGCATAATATACATTTCGTTACATTGTGGATCACAAGAACATGACAACAAGATGATGACGAAGATACATTTAGGTTACATGGGCGTTTAGGTGTGGCCAGATGGTTTTTACATCAGCCAGATGCTGAAAATTGGCGGTAAAAAAAAGCTCAGAGGAAAACTAAGACGCGAGGATGAAGCGGATGAGAAAAGCCATGCAGCAGCGTTAGACCCAACTGCTGTGAGAAAGAGATGAAAGGAAAATCATAGGCTTGGAAAATCTTGCACTACGGGGGCTGCCAGCCGCTCAAAGTCGTGGCGCCCAGGAGTCGCTGGCTTCGGCCAGCAACCGATGCACCTGCTCGAAAAATGCCGCTGAGCGGCGATACGGATCGGGAATGTCGAGTCCCTGCCCTTGACTCAACCAGTGCCCCAGGCGCATGACCTTGCCCATCGCCTGCGGCCAGCGCTCGGAGAGCAAGCGCCGCTGGGCCTCGCTCATGACCAGCACCAGATCGGCCTCGGCCAGCTGTTGAGCATTGAGCTGACGGGCACGGTGTCGCGTGACGTCGAACCCGTCAGCTTCGGCAAGCACCAGCGCCTCTAGCGCAACGCCTTCGTCGACCAGCGCGGTCAATCCCGCCGACGCCACACGGCAGTGGGGTAGTCGCCGCTGCAGCATGGCGGCTGCCACGGGGCTACGGCAGACGTTGCCGCGACACACCACCAGGATGGAGCGAATCATGCCGGCACCGCATGTGAACGAATGGGGAACATGCCAGGACTATAGCGTCTCGCTACGTCGGGAGTGGAAAATACTCGTTGCCTAGCTCAGCATAGGGCCAGCCAAAGCGATCTTCGAGCCAAGTTCTGGAGGGTAAGTTGGAGAGCAGCGAATGAAAGACCGCAGCGCCATGCGCCTGGCCCGTCTGCAGCAGGCGCTGGCCGGTGGTGGCACCCTCCCTCTCGGCGAGGCCGCCCAGATGTGCGGCGTTTCCGAGATGACCATTCGCCGCGACGTGGCCGCAAGCGACGGCGCCATGATTCTGCTCGGTGGGCGCCTGGTCATGGCCAACCACTACGCGCCGGTCTACGACCTCGACCAGCAGCAGGACAGCCACACACTGGCCAAGCGACGGCTCTGCGAACAGGCTGCCCGCTTCATCGAAGATGGCGACACCCTGTTCATCGACTGCGGCACCACCCTGCTACCCCTGGCGGGCATGCTCGCCGAGCGCCGCCAGCTCACCGTGGTGACCTACGCGCTCAACGTCGCCAATGCCATGAGCCTGGTGCCTGGCGTACGCCTGGTACTGCTGGGTGGGCTCTATCACACCACCTCGCACTCCTTCGGCAGCGACGACATGAGCGCGGCAATCAAGCGCCTGGGCATCAATCGCGCCTTCATTTCGGCCGCCGGGGTACACGCCGAGCGCGGCGTGAGCTGCTTTCACTTCCACGAAGTCGCCCCCAAGCAAGCCGCCATCGCTTGCGCCGAGCAGCGCCTGCTGGTGGTGGACGAAAGCAAGATCGGCCAGGTGCGCCCGGCCTACTTCGCCCGCCTCGACGACTTCGACGTGGTCATCACCGACGGCGACATGGCGCTACCGCCGGCCAACGGCGGCCCCAGAATCGTCGCCGCCTGACCCGGACACGACGAAGCCGGAACAAGTCCGGCTTCTGGGGGCATAGCATGTCCGTGCAGACAGTTTCAGAAAGTGCTGGTCAGCTTGGCGAGCGAGATGAAGCGCAAGGCGCACGGAGCGCAGGAACCGGAGCCTATGGGGTATAGGTGAGGATTCCGACGGTCCGACGCTTCGGCACCGCGCAACGCAGCGATTCGCTCGCGCAGCCAGCTGTACAGTGCTTTCTTAGCCGCACTTGGACCAGCCACAGCCCGCATAGCAGGTCGGGCAACCATCCATCATGATCAGCTCGCCGCGGCACTCCGGGCAGTGGCCCACCACCGTGGGGCCGTCGCCCTTCTCTTCGGCGACTGCCGCCTTGGCCTGCTTCTCGGCCTGCGCCTCCTCTTCGGGGGTGGGCGGCTGCCAGGGGTGGCCGTGGGTCAGACGGTGGGCGTAGCGGCGCACCAACTCCTCCACCGGCACCTGGTTGCCGTCCTGGTCGAGGAAGCCGCGGCGGTAGAGGATCTGCTGGATCGACCAGGCGATGGCGGCCACTTCGGAGTCGTGGAACATCGGCTTGCCCCAGCGGTTCATGCCGCAGCGCACCAGGCCCTTGTCCCAGGCCACCTTGCGCAGGTCGGCCACCGCCTGGGTGACGTAGCCGCCGCGGGCGGCCAGCGACAGGCTGCGCATGGTGGCGGTGATCCACTGGTGCTCGCTGGAGAGCTGGCCGGAGGGGAAGAAAAACTCCACCGGACGCTCGATCACCACACGCTTGCCGTCGAGCACGCCTTCCACCGGCATGAAGGAGACCAGCAGGTAGACCTTCTTGCGGCCTTCGGCGCCGACGTAGGAGATCTTCTCGGAAACGGCCTCCAGCGTCCCTTCCGGGCGCGAGGGAATGCGTACCGTGAGCGGGTTCTCGTCGGCCAGCGGCGCCTCTTGCACCGCCTTCTTGACGCTGTAGGAAACGATCTTGGACTTGATTTCGACGGCCATCACGGGGCTCCTGCGGAAAAAGGTTGAACGGCACACAGCGGCTCGGGGCTGATCCGTCGACAGGCCTGCGAGGAGGCGCTGTAAACCCATCCCTGGGCGCTACCTTCGCCATCCATGGCGAAGAACCTCCTCTTCGGCCTGTCCCCGGCGCCCCTCGCTACCGGCAGTTGGGAGAGCACAGGCTTACCACTTGCCATAGGTGCCTTCCTTCAGCGCGTCGTACAGGTTCGCTGCGTTGTGCTCTTCGCCGTCGTAGACCACCTTCTCGTCGCCAGAAAGCTCCAGCGTCTCGCCGTTCTCCAGCTCGAACACGTAGGTGGTGTTCTTGAGGTCGTCCTCGCGCACCAGCACGCCCTGGAAGGCCTCGGGGTTGAAGCGGAAGGTGGTGCAACCCTTGAGCTTGCTCTCGTAGGCGTCCAGGTAGAGGTCCTTGAACTGCTCGAAGGGGAACTCGGTGGGCACGTTGACCGTCTTGGAGATCGCCGAGTCGACCCACACCTGAGCCGCCGCCTGCACCGCCACGTGCTGCTTGGGGGTGACCGCATCGGCGGTGATGAAGTAGTCGGGCAGGTCGCTCTCCACCGCGTCGCTGGCGATGAAGTGGCGGTAGGCGGCCAGCTCGAAGGAGACCACTTCCACCTGCTCCTTGGTCTTCTTGCCGGACTGGATCACGTTGCGGAAGTAGCGGTGCGAGAACGATGGCTCGATGCCGTTGGAGGCGTTGTTGCCCAGCGACAGCGAGATGGTGCCGGTCGGTGCGATGGAGCTGTGGTGGGTGAAGCGCGCGCCGTGCTCGGCGAGTGCCGCGACCAGCTCCGGTTCCACCTCGGCGACCTTCTGCATGTAGCGACTGTAGCGGGCGTGCAGGATGCGCCCCGGCACCTTGTCGCCGATCTCGTAGCCGTCCTTCGCCAGCTCCGGACGCTCGCGCATCATCTTCGGCGTGATTTCGAAATCCTCGGCGAGTATCGGCGCCATGCCCTTCTCGCGGGAGAGTTCCAGTGCCTGCTTCCAGCCCTCGATGGCCAGGTTGCGGCTCACCTCTTCGGTGAAGGCCAGCGACTCGGCGGAGCCGTAGGGGATCTTGAGCATGGTCAGGGTCGAACCGAGGCCGAGGAAACCCATGCCGTGACGGCGCTTGGCCTCGATCTCGCGGCGCTGGCCGGGCAGCGGCAGGCCGCTGATCTCGACCACGTTGTCGAGCATGCGGGTGAAGATCGCCACCACCTGGCGGTAGCGCTCCCAGTCGAAGCGCGGCTTCTTGCCGAACGGGTCGATGACGAAACGGGTCAGGTTGACCGAGCCCAGCAGGCAGGCGCCTTCCGGCGGCAGGGGCTGTTCGCCGCAGGGGTTGGTGGCACGGATCTCCTCGCAGAACCAGTTGTTGTTCATGCGGTTGACCTGGTCGATCAGGATGAAGCCCGGCTCGGCGAAGTCGTAGGTGGAACGCATGATGGTGTCCCACAGCTCACGCGCCTTGATTACCTCGACGATGCGGCAGGCCACGCGGCCTTCGGCGTCGACCGTGTAGCCCTCTTCGACCACCGGCCAGTCGCGGTAGATCAGGTCCTCGGACTTGACGTCCTCCTTCTCGCCGGCGTGCAGCGGGAAGGCCAGCGGCCAGTCGGCGTCGTTCTTCACCGCCTCCATGAACTCGTCGGTGATCAGCAGCGAAAGGTTGAACTGACGCAGCCGGCCGGCTTCGCGCTTGGCCTCGATGAAGGCACGCACGTCGGGGTGGCCGACGTCGAAGGTGCCCATCTGGGCTCCGCGGCGGCCGCCCGCCGAGGCTACGGTGAAGCACATCTTGTCGTAGATATCCATGAACGCCAGCGGGCCGTTGGTGCCGGCGCCGGCGCCGAACACGAAGGCGCCCTTGTGGCGCAGGGTGGAGAACTCGTAGCCGATGCCGCAGCCCGCCTTGAGGGTCATGCCGGCGTCCACCACCGAGGAGAGGATGTCATGCATGGAGTCGCGGATGGTGCGCGAGACGGTGCAGTTGATCAGGCTCACCGCCGGCTTGTAGTCCTCGGCACCGGCGTTGGACATGATGCGCCCGGCGGGGATGGCACCGTTCTCCAGCGCCCAGCGGAACTTGGGCAGCCACTCCTCGGCCTTGTCGCCTTCCACCGCGGCGAGGGCGCGCGCGACGCGCTCCCAGGTCGCTGCCACATCCTTGTCGACGGGGCGGCCATGACGATCCTTGAGTCGATACTTGGAGTCCCAGATATCGCGTGAGGGCGCTTGCATAGGCACCTCTTGGGATGTCTTGACGGCCTTGGTGGAAGTACTCATGCAGGAATCTCCAGTAAGGGTCAAAAATTCGAATCGTTCAACGTTCCTGGCGCGCCATGCGCTCGAAGCGCGCCAACCAATCGCCGAGCCGGCCCTGGGCCAACCCCTCCTCGCGGCTGTCGAGCAGGTTCTTGACCATCAGGCCGAGCTCGGTATCGCCCTCGATCACCAGGCGGCGCTGGAAGAACAGGGCGTCGGGATCCTCGCGCCGGGTAGCCAGGCACAGAAACTCGCGCCAGCCGCCGCGAATGGTGGCCTCGCCCATCTCCGGGCTGAGCCGGAAGCGCTCCGCTTCGAGGGTCAGCGTCAACGCTACGCCCAGGTCCTCGATGTGCAGCGAGATGCGCCGCCCGTCGAGCGCATCGAACTCGCCCTCGGCCAAAGGCTCGGCGAAGGTGCGGTTGAGCAGCGGCTCGATCAGCTGGCGCTTCAGGACAAGCGGCACGCGGGGGTCGATGGCGCGAATCAGGCGGGTCGGGGCGGGCGGACGTGGCAAGCGCGACAGAGAAAGAGGAAGCATAGCGACTCTCCGGTGGAGCGAACCCATGGATTCGGTGCGGCCAGGTGGCCATGAAACCGATCATCCTAAGCTCGACGCCGCCTGCCCGTACTGATGTGCGTCAAGCCTGTGACACTGCCCCCAACCGGGGCCTTGGCTACCATATCTAGACAACCACTACCGATCAAGCACTATATATATGGCCTTCGTTAACGCTGCTTCTTGACTTTTAGACCTTCCGATAACTACTTGATCCCCAAGCGGCGGGCCAGCTTGTGCAAGTTGCTGGGGTCCACGGCGAGGCGGCGGGCGGCGTTCGCCCAGCTCCCGTCGCACGCCGTCAAGGCCTGGCGAATCGCCCGTCGCTGGGCGTCCTCGACCTGACGGCGTAGCGGTTCGACGCCGTGCGTTGCCAACTCCCGGATGTCGGGTGCGCGGGAATCGGCTTTCAACGGTTCGTCCTTTGACGTTTTGCCGTGAGGCAGGTCGAGCCACTCCGGTTCCAGGGTGACGATGTCGTCGCGCCGGGCGCCGTGGCCCAGCGCCTTGATCGCCGCCCGGCTGATCACGTGCTCCAGCTCGCGCACGTTGCCCGGCCAGTGATAGCCCAGCAGCGCCGCCTCGGCCCTCGGCGCCAGGCGCAGGCTGCGCACACCGAGCCGGGTACGGTTGATCTCGAGGAAGTGCCCGGCCAGCACCAGCACGTCGCTACCACGCTCGCGCAGCGGTGGGATGGCCACCGGGTAGACCGACAGCCGATGGTAGAGATCGGCGCGGAACAGGCCGTCGCGCACGCCGTCGGCCAGCTGACGGTTGGTGGCGGCGATGATACGCACGTCGACCCGGCGCGGGGTATCCTCGCCCAGGCGCTGCACCTCGCCGTTCTGCAGCGCGCGCAGCAGCTTGGCCTGGATCGGCAGCGGCAGTTCGCCCACCTCGTCGAGAAACAGGGTGCCGCCATTGGCTGCCTCGAAGCGCCCCGCCCGATCCGCCGTAGCGCCGGAGAAGGCTCCCTTGACGTGACCGAACAGCTCGCTCTCGGCCAGGGTTTCGGGTAGCGCCGCACAGTTGACCTGCACCAGCGGCTGCTCCCATCGCGGTGAGCGCTGGTGCAGGCGTCGGGCGAACAGCTCCTTGCCCACCCCGGTCTCGCCCATCAGCAGCACCGGCAGGTCCGCTTCCGCCACCACGTCGAGTTCGTGCAGCAGTCGCTGCAGTTCGGCGCTGTGGCCAAGAATCTCACCGCCCTCGCCCGGCTCGACATGGGCGATGCCGCCATGGCCCGCCATGCGCAGCGCGCGCACCTCCTGCTCCAGACGCGAGACGCGCACTGCGGCCTCCACCAGCAGCGCGTAGCGTTCCAGCGCCGTGCGTGAGGCCTCGTCGAAGGTGCCCGCCACCAGGGCGTCCAGGGTCAGCACGCCCCACGGCTCACCCTCCACGTGCAGGCTGATGCCCATGCAGTCATGCACGTGCAGCGGCTCCCCCGGCTGCTGCTCGACCAGGCCGTCGTAGGGATCGGGCAGGCTGGAGTCCGGCGGGAACAGGGTCGAACGGCGGCTGGTGAGGATGGCGGCCAGACGCGGGTGACGCGCCACCTCGAAGCGCCGCCCCAGCGCCTCACGTACCAGCCCCTCCACCGCCACCGGCGCCAGGACGTCCTGCTGAAGCTGTAGCAGGCACACCGCACCGCAACGAAAGCTTTCGCGCAGCGTACGCACCAGGCGCTGCAGGCGCACGGCGCTGGGCAGATCGGCCGTCAGGTCGGCCAGCAGGGAATCGTCGAGCATGGTTAATAATACCTATCAGGGTAAATTTAACCCTATCACGGCAAGGTCATTTCAACCATGACCACTTCATATCATTGAAAGTAAAGCAGTAAAAAAACTGGCATGGCGCTTGCTCTGTACAGGATGACATCCCCGTTGCAGAGGAACTACACATGGACCTGCTCGAACAAACCGTTGGCCGTATCGCCCTGTCGCTGCCCGGTGCGACCCGCATCTTCCACACCCACAACATCGACTTCTGCTGCGGCGGGCGCATCAGCCTGCGCCAGGCCGCCGAGCGTGCCGGCCTGCATGTCGACAGGCTCGTGGCCGAACTCGAGGCGCTGCCGGCAGCCAGCAGCGAGCAGCGCGACTGGCGCGAGGCCAGCAACGACGAGCTCATCGAGCACATCCTGACCCGCTATCATGACGTGCATCGTCAGCAGCTGCCCGAGCTGATCCGCATGGCGCGGCGAGTGGAGCAGGTCCACGGCGAGCGCGAAAGCTGCCCCAACGGGCTGGCCGACCTGCTGATGGACATTCACCAGGAGATGGAGAGCCACATGCAGAAGGAGGAGCAGATCCTGTTCCCCATGCTGCGCAGCGGCATGGGCGCCCAGGCTCAGGGGCCGATCGCGGTGATGCGCCACGAGCACGACGACCACGGCGAGAACCTGGAGCAGGTGATGCTGCTCACCAACGACATCACCCCACCCAAGGGCGCCTGCACCACCTGGCGCGCCCTCTACACCGGCCTGCGCGAATTCCGCGAGGACCTGATGGAGCACATCCATCTGGAGAACAACCTGCTGTTCGAACGGGCCGGTTGAGGAAACGCAAACGGCGCCCCGCGGGGCGCCGTTGTGTTTCGGTGGGCGTCTTAGACGGTGCGCGAGAAACGCCCTTCGTTGGGTTTGAGGTAGGCGTCGAAGGCCATGGCCATGTTGCGCATCATCAGGCGCCCGGCGGGTAGCACTTCGATGGCGTCATCATTAATGGCCAGCAGGCCGTCGGCCTGCATCTCCTCGAGCTGGTCCAGGGCATCGGCAAAATAGTCGCGGAAGGCGATGTCGTGGCACGCCTCGATGTTGGCGAAATCGATGCGCCCGTGGCACATCAGGGCGTTGATCACGTCGCGGCGCAGGCGGTCGTCGTCGTTGAGGCGATAGCCGCGCATCACCGGCAGCCGCCCCTCCTCGAGCCGCGCCTGATACTGGGCGGTCTCCTTGACGTTCTGGCTGTAGCTGTCGCCGACCTTGCCGATGGAGGTGATGCCCAGGCCGATCATGTCGCAGTCGGCATGGGTGGAGTAGCCCTGGAAGTTGCGCTGCAGGGTGCCGTTCTCCCTGGCCAGGGTCAGCTCGTCGTCGGGCAGAGCGAAGTGGTCCATGCCGATGTAGACGTAGCCGGCGGCGGTGAGGCGGCGAATGGTGAGCTCGAGCAGTTCCAGCTTGCGCTCCGGCGGCGGCATGTCCTCGGGGCGGATCAGGCGCTGGGCCTTGAACAGCTCGGGCAGGTGGGCGTAGCTGTAGCTGGCGATGCGGTCCGGGCGCAGGGCGATGATCTTGTCCAGCGTAGTGTCGAAGCTCGCCACCGTCTGCAGCGGCAGGCCGTAGATCAGGTCCACGCTGACCGACTGGAAGCCGGCCTCGCGGGCGGCGGCCACCAGCTCGACCACCTGCTCCTCGCTCTGCAGGCGGTTGACCGCCTTCTGCACGTCCGCGTCGAAGTCCTGCACGCCGAAGCTCAGCCGGTTGAAGCCGAGATCGTGCAGCTCATGGATCTGTGCCGGCGTGACCGTTCGCGGATCCACCTCCAGCGAGAACTCGCGCTCCTCCACCGGGGCGAAATGGAACGCCTCGTCGAGGGCCGCCATCAGCTCGCCGAGCTGGGCATTGCTCAGGTAGGTGGGCGTGCCGCCGCCCAGGTGCAACTGGGTCATGCGGCGGGTTTCGTCGAACAACGCCCCCTGCACGCCGATCTCCTGCTTCAGCCAGTCCAGATACTCCGCCGCACGCTCGGTGTTGTGCGTGATGATCTTGTTGCAGGCGCAGTAGTAGCACAGGCTCTTGCAGAACGGGATGTGCACGTAGACCGACAACGGCTTGGGCGAGGCGACCCGATTGCTGCGCTCGGCGGCGGCGCGGTAGTCGTCCTCGGCGAAGGCCGCATGGAACTGCGGCGCCGTGGGATAGGAGGTGTAGCGGGGCCCGGGGCGGTCGTACTTCTCCACCAAGGGGCGATTGAACAACAGCTCGTCTTGCATGATCGACTTCGACCTCTTGAAACCCTGGCATGGTGCGCGCCATACCCGATGGCGTGAGTATGACATCGGCTATCGCCAGCGTCTCGGCAGCTCGCCCCTCTCTTGTCCCGAGTCAAGTTTGCCGCTGTGCTCAGCGAGCGCTTTCTGCCTACACGCCTTTCAGATGCTCTCCCTGCCAGCGCATCAAGCCAACCCAGCCCGGCGCACCCCACAAGTGTAATCAAGCAAGAAGTTGCCCACCGGGCAACTTCTTGCCCGACCCGGGCAACTTATTGCCTAATTAGGCTTAGCAATGATTGGCCAGGAAATCGCTAACACACTGTATAAAAACAGGTTTGAAGGGGATGGCACACATACTGC
>NZ_JABFTW010000010.1:0-169892 GCF_021404355.1 Halomonas sp. MCCC 1A11062 | reverse complement strand
AGGCGGACCTCCATGACATCTGGATGGCCGAGACCCGCGACGAGGCACGCAGGGCCTTCGATCGCACGGTGAAGCGTTTCGAGGCCAAGTACCCCAAGGCGATGGGGTGCCTGGCCAAGGACCAGGACGAGCTGCTGGCGTTTTACGACTACCCGGCAGAGCACTGGGTGCATATCCGCACCACCAACCCGATCGAGTCGACCTTCGCCACGGTCCGTCTGAGGACCAAACGGAGCCGGAACTGCGGCTCCCGGGCGACGACCCTGGCGATGGTCTTCAAGCTGCTCCAGAGCGCTCAAAAGCGATGGAGGAGGATCAAGCACTTCCAGAAGCTGGAACTGGTCGTCAGCAACGTCAAGTTCCAGGACGGGGAGCAAGTAGTTGATCAATCAGACAGGAATGCGGCCTGATCGCCATCCACCAGATTTGACGATAACTCAAGGGCCCGCAGTGCGAGCCCTTCTCTGTCGTGCTGCTTGTGTCGCGGCTGTCAGCCCTGGCGTCGCTCCGCCAGCACCGTGCTCAGCTTGCTCGCCATGCGCGTCATGGTCTCCTCGGTGGTGGCCCAGTCGATGCAGGCATCGGTGACGGAAACGCCGTACTGCATCTGGCTGTGGTCGTCTAGGATCTTCTGGCTGCCCCAGCCGATATTGGACTCCACCATCAGCCCCATGATCGAGCGGTTGCCCTCGAGGATCTGGTTGGTGACGTTGTCCAGCACCAGCGGCTGCAGCGCCGGGTCCTTGTTGGAGTTGGCGTGGGAGCAGTCGATCATGATGTTGGGCTTGATGCCGGCCTTCTTCAGCTCCTGCTCGGCCAGCGCCACGCTGACGCTGTCGTAGTTGGGCTTGCCGTTGCCGCCGCGCAGCACCACATGGGCGTAAGCGTTGCCGCGGGTGCGGATGATCGCCACCTGGCCGCTCTGGTTGATGCCGAGGAAGTTGTGCGGATGCGAGACCGACTGCAGGGCATTGATGGCCACGTCGAGGCTGCCGTCGGTGCCGTTCTTGAAGCCCACCGGGCTGGAGAGGCCCGAGGACATCTCGCGATGGGTCTGGGACTCGGTGGTGCGCGCGCCGATGGCCGACCAGCTGATGCAGTCCTGCAGGTACTGCGGCGAGATCGGGTCCAGCGCCTCGGTGGCCAGCGGCAGGCCGAGCTCGGAGAGTTCCACCAGCAGCCGGCGGGCGATGTGCAGGCCTTCCTCGATCTCGAAGGAGCCGTTGAGATGCGGGTCGTTGATCAGGCCCTTCCAGCCGACAGTGGTACGCGGCTTCTCGAAATAGACGCGCATCACGATGAACAGGCTGTCCTTCACCTCGTCGGCCAGGCGGCGCAGGCGACGCGCATAGTCCAGGGCAGCGTCGACGTCGTGGATCGAGCAGGGGCCGACCACCACGAGCAGGCGCGGGTCGCTGCCGTCGAGAATGTTCTGAATGGTCCGGCGACCCTCGATCACCGTTCTCTCGGCGACGTCACCGAGGGGGATCTCGTTCTTGAGGGCTTCGGGAGTGATCAGTACGTCCTGGGAAAGGACGTTGAGGTTGCTGACCTGCTGATCTGACATGTTGCTACCTGTGTCGTGATGCGTTGAAGGCAAGAAGATGAACTACTATACACCCGCCGAGGGAATAATCGGCAATCGGAACGGAACCCGAAGCTGCCCGAGGGGTCTCAGCGCCGGCAGCATGGCGGCCGGCTTGATGCGCGGCCAAGAAACAGGAACACTTGTCGGGACGGACGACGACGTCCAGGGACATTCAGCGGCCAACGGGCTCCAGGTTGAAACCATGCAAGCAGATTATTCAACGACGCTTTACTCCCGCATCCCGCCTCGGGGCGCTGCCCTGTCGGGGAGGGCATGAATGGGCAACCGGGAAACCGATCAGCAGCTCGTGGAGCGTGCGCAAAATGGCGATACGCGTGCCTTCGACCTGCTGGTGAAGAAGTATCAGCACAAGATCATCGGCTTGATCGGTCGCTACGTTCAGGACCACGCCGAAGTACAGGACGTGGCCCAGGAGGCTTTCATCAAAGCCTATCGTGCTCTTGGCAAGTTCCGCGCCGAGAGCGCGTTCTATACCTGGATGTATCGCATCGCCATCAATACGGCCAAGAACCATCTCGTCTCGAAGGGGCGCCGCCCACCAGGCAGCGATCTCGATATCGTCGATGCCGAAATTCTCGACCATAGCGGTCGGCTTTCCGATATCGAAACCCCGGAGTCGTCGCTGGCCCGGGATCAGCTCGAGGCGGCCGTCTTCGAGGCCATCGAAAACCTGCCCGACGATCTGCGCACGGCCATCACCTTGCGCGAGCTCGATGGGCTCTCCTATGAGGACATCGCCAACATCATGCAGTGTCCGGTGGGAACGGTGCGCTCGAGGATCTTTCGTGCTCGTGAGGCGGTGGATCAACATATTCAACCGCTGGTGGAGACGGCTCGGACCCGGGAATCGGTGACCGAGTGAAGTTTTTCAAGAAGTTTTCGTCTCGACGCTGAACTGTCTCGCGTCGATGACGTCTGAAGCATTGACCGCAGTTTGAGAGCGGCAAATCATGGGCTGTCGGCATTCCGTTTCGGTGCGTTCGGGAATGCCGGAAAACATTGGTAGCAAGGCAGGGTGCCTTGTCGATGTGGGGGTGTTGAGGAATGAGTCAGAATGCACGGGAATCGCTTTCTGCCCTGATGGACAACGAAGGTGATGATCTCGAGCTTCGCCGAATGCTCAAGTCACTCGAAGAGCAGCCGGACGCGGCGGAAGCCTGGCGGCGCTATCATCTGATGCGCAGCGTCATGCGGCGGGATCATGACATCGATGTCAGTACGGACCTCTCGGCCGGTATCATGGCCAGGCTTGAAGCCGAGCCGGTGCCTGAAATGGAAGCGCCTCGTATTGCACCGCGTCGCATCCAGCCCTTTGCTCGCAGCGCGGGGATTGCGGCGGCGGTCACGCTGATGGTGATCACCGGGGTGCAATTCTACAACGGCACCGATTTCACCCGCTCGGGCGGTGAGACCGAGCTGGCCGACAATCAAGCGCCCGCTGCTGCGGGTCAGACACAGCGCAACCTCGTGGCCCAGGCCGGAAGCGGCAGCCAGGCCACCCCCGTTGGCATGCCGTTGTTCTCTCCGGCGGTGTCGGGCGGTCAGGCCGGCGGCGTGATGCCGGTCGGCGCCGGTTTCGACAACCCTCTGTTCCTGACTCCCAATCCGCGGCAATCCCGCAGCACCGACCAGGAGCAGGCGCGCTTGCTGCAGTCATACCTCGACCGTCATTCTCAGGGGGCCACCAACCTGAGCGGCGACGTCTGGATGCCACTCTTGCGGGCTTCGGGTAACGAGACGCTGGGGCAGCGCTGATGGTCAACAGGCGTAACGCCAGGTGCCTGGCTGCGTTTAGCGGTGCCTTGCTCCTGGCTTACGGTGCCGTGGCGATTGCAGAAACTGCGGATGAGCCAACCGAGACCGAACGCTTCGACTGCCGCCAGCTGGCCGAGTGGGAGCGTCCCGAATCGCCATTGGAGTGGTTCGAGCGCAGCCTGTGGGCGGGGCACTGTCATGTCTTTCAGGCGCGGGCGGTACGCATCGGCATCGATGGCGTCCGCACACTGGCGCTTTCCCGCGACATCCAGGACGGCATCGAGCGCGAAGTGGCGCGTTTCCTCGACGGGCCGCCCGTCTTCTTCGAGCGCCGTGGCCATATCGGCCGCATGAGCTGGTCCAACGGCGAGCCGGAAGTGCCCGCATCGCCGGCAGGCATGGCCAGGCATATCGAGCAGTATTATCGGCTTTCCATGGGCAGCGATGAGCGTATCGCCAATCGCAGTGCGGTTCGGCTGGATATCGAGCCGTTGGACGGTTTGCGCTTCGGCCATCGCCTGTGGCTCGACGAACACACCGCATTGCCGCTCAAGCGCGAGTTGATCGACGACCGAGGGCGTGTGGTCGAGACGTTCCAACTGACCGAACTCCAGCCACCGCAACTGTACCAAGGCGGCGTGGTGCTCGATGCGAGCCCCACGCCGCCACGGCAGGCCTGGCGGGCGGCCTGGCTGCCCAATGGATTTCTCGATCAGCCTGTCGATACGCAGACCGACCGACACGATCCGGAGATCGGTCATCGCATCTACAGCGATGGCCTTTCGACCCTGAGTCTGTTCGTCGAGCCGATCGAGGAGGGGCGGGAGCGGTTGATTCCGGGGCTGCATCGTCTGGGAATCTCGCTCGCCGTGGTACGCCATGTGGTGGTGGATGGTCGGCCCATGCAGGTGGTGGCAATGGGTGAGTTGCCGCCGCGGGTGTTGGCCCAGGTGGCGGAAAGTCTCACCTGGCGCGAAGCATCCGAATAGTAAGTTCCGCTAGAGATAACGAAATGCTGATGCAGGAGCTCTCATGAAGCCATTGACGCGACAGGTCTCTCTTTGGGCGCTGCTGGTGGCCATGCTGCTGTCATGGCAGTCTGCCTTTGCCCGCGAACTGCCCGATTTCACCGTGCTGGTCGAGCAGGCGGCCCCCGGAGTGGTCAACATCTCGACGACTCGCATGATCTCGGGGCGCTCCCAGGGGTTCGAAGATTTCGGCGGACAGGACATTCCGGATATCTTCCGCCACTTCTTCGGCGACCGCTTCCCGGCGCCGCCCGGTGGCGGAGGCGGTGGGCCGGGGCGGGGACATGAACGTCAGTCCCTGGGCTCCGGTTTCATCATCAGTCAGGATGGCTACATCCTCACCAATGCCCATGTGGTCGACGGAGCCGACGAAATCCTCGTGCGTCTCAACGACCGCCGGGAGCTCGAAGCCGAGCTGATCGGTGCCGATACCCAGACCGACGTGGCGCTGCTCAAGGTCGATGCTTCCGACCTGCCGACGCTGCGCATGGGAGATTCCGACCGGCTGCGCGTAGGCGAATGGGTGGCGGCCATCGGTTCGCCGTTCGGTTTCGATCACTCGGTGACCGCGGGCATCATCAGCGCCATCAACCGCACGCTGCCGCGTGATGCCTACGTGCCTTTCATCCAGACCGACGTTGCCATCAACCCGGGCAACTCCGGTGGGCCGCTGTTCAATCTCGATGGTGAGGTGGTGGGCATCAATGCCCAGATCTTCACCCGCAGCGGTGGTTTCATGGGTGTGTCGTTCGCGATTCCCATCAACGTGGCCATGGACGTTGCCAATCAGCTGCGTGACGACGGCCGCGTGCGTCGTGGCTGGCTCGGCGTGATGATCCAGCCGGTGTCGCGCGACCTGGCCGAATCGTTCGGCATGGACAGCGCCAGCGGTGCTCTCATCGCCGACCTCGACCCCGAAGGTCCGGCAGCACGTGCCGGCCTGCAGGCGGGTGACATCGTGCTCGAGGTCGATGGCGAGGAGGTCGAGCGTTCGCGCAACCTGCCGCGCCTGATCGGGCGGGTCACGCCGGGCAACGATGCCGAATTGACCATCATGCGTGACGGTGAACGCCGAGACATTGCCGTCACCATCGGCGACTGGCCGGATAGCGAGCGCTCGGAGCAGGCACGGCCCGGTGGCGATTCGGACGCTCAGGCGCGCCTGGGCATTGCCGTGGCCGAACTCGAGGATGCCGAGCGTCAGCGGCTCGGAATCGACAGCGGAGTAGTGGTGCGTGACGTCGACCCCCGTGGGGCGGCCGCCGATGCCGGCATTCGACCCGGTGACGTGATCGTCAGCCTTGACCATCACGCCGTGGAAGAGCCGGCCCAACTGCGCGAGCTGGTCGAAAGGCTGCCTACCGATCGCGCCGTGCCGGTGCGCCTCTACCGTGAGGGTCGCTCGCTGTTCGTGGCACTGCGCCTGGGCAACGGCTGAGCGGCGAAGGCAACCGACCGTCGCTACGACACCTCCCGCTCATGCGGGAGGTGTCGTCGTTTTTGCCGCTGCATGCGGCTGTGCTGTCCAACCCTTGGCCATGCCGGTACAATACCGGCCATTGAATTCATATGACGTGAACGGGCGCCGTCCTAGATTGCCGCTGCCGCGCTCGTGTCGAATACCGGACTGGGTTAGATGAGCAACGAAGCAAGCAACGGAAAACTGAAGCACATTCGTAACTTCTCGATCATTGCCCATATCGACCACGGCAAGTCGACCCTGGCAGATCGCCTGATTCAGAGTTGCGGCGGACTGACCGAGCGCGAACTGAAGGAGCAGGTGCTCGACTCGATGGACCTCGAGCGCGAGCGCGGCATCACCATCAAGGCCCAGTCGGTCACGCTGGATTATCATGCCCAGGACGGCAACACCTACCAGCTCAACTTCATCGACACCCCGGGGCACGTCGATTTCTCCTACGAGGTATCGCGCTCGCTGTATGCCTGCGAGGGGGCACTGCTGGTGGTGGACGCCGCTCAGGGCGTCGAGGCGCAGTCGGTGGCCAACTGCTACACCGCCATCGAGCAGGGGCTCGAGGTGCTGCCGGTACTCAACAAGATGGACCTGCCCCAGGCGGACCCGGACAAGGTCTCCCACGAGATCGAGGAGATCATCGGGCTGGACGCCACCGATGCCTGCCAGGTGTCGGCCAAGAGCGGTTTGGGCATCGATGGGCTGCTCGAGCGCCTGGTGCGCGACATTCCGCCGCCCAAGGGCGATCCCGATGCGCCGCTGCAGGCGCTGATCATCGACTCCTGGTTCGACAACTACCTCGGTGTGGTGTCGCTGGTGCGCATCTTCGACGGCACCCTGAAAAAGGGTGAGAAGATCCGCATCAAGTCCACCGGTCGCGACTGGCAGGCCAACGAGGTGGGTATCTTTACCCCGATACGCAAGGAAACCAACATCCTGCGTGCCGGTGAAGTGGGCTTCGTGGTGGCCGGTATCAAGGACATCCACGGCGCCCCGGTGGGGGACACCATCACCCACGCCAAGACACCGGACGTCGAGCGCCTGCCCGGCTTCCAGAAGGTCAAGCCGCAGGTCTACGCCGGCATGTTCCCGGTCAGCGCCGACGACTACGAAGACTTCCGCGATGCGCTGGAGAAGCTGGCGCTGAACGACGCCTCGCTGGAGTACGAGCCGGAAAACTCCGATGCGCTGGGCTTCGGCTTCCGCGTCGGTTTCCTCGGCACGCTGCACATGGAGATCATCCAGGAGCGGCTCGAGCGCGAGTACGATCTCGATCTGCTCACTACCGCGCCTACGGTGGTCTACGAGCTGGCGATGAAGAACGGTGACGTCAAGTATGTCTCCAACCCTTCCAAGCTGCCCGACATGGCCGACGTGGACGAGATGCGCGAACCGATCGTGCGCGCCAGCATCCTGGTGCCGCAGGAGTTCGTCGGCAACGTGATCATGGAGTGCGAGAACCGTCGCGGTAACCAGCTCGACATGCAGTTCCTCGGCAGCCAGATCCAGCTCACCTATGAGTTGCCCATGTCCGAGGTGGTAATGGACTTCTTCGATCGGCTGAAGTCTATTTCCAAGGGCTATGCTTCGCTGGACTACAACTTCGAGCGCTTCGAGGCGGCCAGGCTGGTGCGGCTGGACGTGCTGATCAACGGCGACCGGGTCGATGCGCTGGCCGTCATCATTCACCGCGACCATGCCCACACGCGGGGGCGGGTGCTGGTGGAAAAGATGAAGGAGCTGATCCCGCGCCAGATGTTCGACGTGGCGATCCAGGCTGCCATCGGCGGTCAGGTGGTGGCTCGCTCCACGGTCAAGGCGCTGCGCAAGAACGTGACGGCCAAGTGCTACGGTGGGGACGTGACGCGCAAGAAGAAGCTGCTCGAGAAACAGAAGGCGGGCAAGAAGCGCATGAAACAGGTCGGTCGGGTGGAGATTCCCCAGGACGCTTTCCTGGCCGTACTCAAGGTGAACGACTAGGACCGGCGATAACATGGATTTCTCTTTGCTACTGGTGGTGGCAGTCGCCATCACTGGACTGATCTGGCTGCTCGATCTGGTTTGGTGGCGCCCGGCGCGTCGCCGCAAACTGGCCGCCGTAGAGGCGGGCACCACGGAAGGGCTCGACGAGGCTGCCCGCGAGCGGGCCATGAAGGAGCCCTGGCCGGTCGACTATGCGCGCTCGTTCTTTCCGGTATTGCTGGTCGTCCTGCTGCTGCGCAGCTTCCTGGTGGAGCCGTTCCAGATCCCCTCGGGCTCGATGCGTCCGACCCTGGAAGTGGGTGATTTCATCCTGGTGAACAAGTACGCCTATGGTTTGCGTCTGCCGGTGACCCACACGCGTATCGTCGAGTTGGGTGAGCCCGAGCGTGGCGACGTCATGGTGTTCCGTTTCCCCAGTGAGCCCTCGGTGAACTTCATCAAGCGAGTGGTGGGCCTGCCGGGCGATACCGTGCGCTACGAAGACAAGCAGCTGTACGTCAACGGCGAGCCCGTACCCAAGCGCGTGCTGGACGAAGCGCCGCCCACCGCGCCGGGCGAGTGGCTGCTGGAGGAGCGCCTGGGCGAGGTCAGCCATCGTATCTACAATAATCCACGTGACCCGGGCCCGCGTGTGCGCGAGATCGTGGTACCCGATGGCCACTATTTCACCATGGGCGACAACCGCGACCACTCCAACGACAGCCGCTACTGGGGCTTCGTGCCCGAGGAGAACGTCGTCGGCCGAGCCTTTGCCGTATGGATGCACTGGGACGGTGGTCTGCCCAGTTTCACCCAGGTTCGCCGCATCCATTGATGGATCAGCAATAACAGGAATTTCGTGAGCAAATCCCTTTCCGCCTTCAGCCGACGCATCGGCCACGATTTCAGCGACATCACTCTGCTGGAGCTGGCCATGACGCACCGCAGCTTTGGGGGCCAAAACAACGAGCGGCTCGAGTTTCTCGGCGACTCCATCGTCAACTTCGTGATTGCCGAGGCGCTATACGAGCGTTTTCCCCAGGCTCGCGAGGGCCAGCTGTCGCGCCTGCGGGCACGGCTGGTTCGCGGCCAGACCCTGGCCGAGCTGGCCAGGGAGATGTCGTTCGGCGAGTGCCTGCGGCTAGGCTCGGGCGAGATGAAGAGCGGCGGTCACCGGCGCGACTCGATCCTGGCCGACGCAGTGGAAGCCGTGCTTGGCGCCATCTATCTCGATGCCGGCATGGATGTGGCGCGTACCCGCGTGCTGGCGTGGTACGCCGAGCGCCTGGAGTCGATCGATCTGCAGGATACCCAGAAGGATCCCAAGACCCGGCTGCAGGAGTTCCTGCAGTCGCGTCAGTCGCCGCTGCCGCGCTACGATGTGGTGTCCGTCGAGGGCGAGGCGCACGACCAGACCTTCACGGTCGAGTGTCACGTCGAACTGCTGGCGACGCATACCCTGGGTACCGGCTCCAGCCGCCGTCATGCCGAGCAGCAGGCCGCCGAGCTTGCTCTGCTCCAGCTCGAAAACCAGAAAGGGGCGAAATCATGAGCGAGACCTGTGGCTTCGTGGCCATCGTCGGTCGTCCCAACGTCGGCAAGTCGACGCTGATGAACCGCATCCTCGGCCAGAAGATATCGATCACCTCGCGTCGCCCGCAGACCACCCGACATCAGGTCATGGGGATCAAGACCGAGGGCGAGGCGCAGTTCATCTACGTCGACACGCCGGGCATCCATATCCTGGGGCGCGATCGCAACAAGGCGATCAACCGCTTCATGAACCAGGCCGCCACTCAGGCCCTGCGCGACGTCGATTGCGTGGTGTTCATCATCGACCGCACGCGCTGGACCGATGAGGATCAGGTGGTGCTGTCGCGTCTGGAGCACGTTCAGGCGCCGGTGATCCTCGCCGTCAACAAGGTCGACCGGCTCGAGGACAAGAGTACGCTGCTGCCTTGGCTGGCCGAGGTCGGCGCGCGCCGCGACTTTGCCGCCATCATTCCTGTTTCCGCCAAGCACGGTACCAACGTACCGGAGCTGGAGGCGGAGGTGGCCAAGCATCTGCCCGAGGGCATCCACCACTTCCCCGACGATCAGGTCACCGACAGAAGCCAGCGCTTCCTGGCGGCGGAGCTGGTGCGCGAGAAGATCATGCGCCAGCTCGGCGACGAGCTGCCCTATCAGGTGACGGTCGAGATCGAGGAGTTCCGTGACGAGGGCAGGGTGGTGCACATCAGCGCCCTGATCCTGGTGGAGCGCGCCGGGCAGAAGAAAATCCTCATCGGCGACAAGGGTGAGCGAATCAAGAACATCGGACGCGAGGCGCGGCTCGACATGGAGCGTGCGCTCGACGCCAAGGTCATGCTCAATCTCTGGGTCAAGGTGAAGCGCGGCTGGTCGGATGATGAGCGAGCGCTGAAGAGCCTCGGCTACGACCTGGACTGATACTGCCCAAACCTGTCTGCGCTTGCCCCTTTTTCGTTCAGGCGATTCACCATGCAGCCGCAGCCGGCCTTTCTTCTCCACAAACGTCCCTATCGCGAGACCAGCGCTCTGGTCGAGCTGCTGACCCTCGAGCACGGCCGCGTGCGGGCGGTGGCTCAGGGCGTGCAGCGACCGGGCTCGCGCTCGCGGGGCCGTCTGCAGCCCTTTGCGCCGCTGCACGTCACTTGGGTGGGAGAAGGGGAGCTCAAACGCCTGCGCCTGATGGAGAGTCGTGGCGCGGCGGCGCTGCTGGCCGGGGAAGGGCTGCTGTGCGGACTCTATGCCAATGAACTGCTGACGCGAACGCTGCCGGTGGAGCTGCCCGTGCCGGACGTGTTCGCCTTCTACACTGCTCTGCTCGGGGCGCTGCCGCGACCCGATGGGCGTGCCATGGCGCTGCGGCGCCTGGAGTTCACGCTGCTCGATGCGCTGGACGCCTTGCCGCGCTACACCACGCCTGAGGGCGAGGAGCTGGACCCCCAGGCACGCTACCGTTTCGATACCGCCTCGCGTGCCTTCGTACCCGGCTCGCCCGGAATCGATGGCCGTACCCTGCGTTTGCTGGCCGGCGGCGACTGGGCAGCCCCCGGGCTGGCCGGGCCGGCCAAGGCGGTGGCGCGGGCGGCGCTGGCGCCCTTGCTCGGCACACGTCCGCTGCGTTCCCGTGAGCTGATGCGTCAGCTTGCCGAACGGCGCCGTCCCCCCTCACACTGATTCGCTCATTCAACCAGCCGCTGGAGGCCACCATGCATCCCCCGCGCATTCTGCTTGGCGTCAACATCGACCACATTGCCACGCTGCGTCAGGCGCGCGGCACACGCTACCCCGATCCGGTTCAGGCGGCGCTACTGGCAGAGGAAGCCGGCGCCGACGGTATCACCGTGCACCCGCGGGAAGATCGTCGTCACATCCAGACACGCGACGTGCGCCTGCTGGCCGAAGTGCTCAATACGCGCATGAACCTGGAGATGGCCGTCACCGAAGAGATGCTGGCGCTGGCCGAGGAGGTGCGCCCGGCGCACGTATGCCTGGTCCCCGAGAAGCGCGAGGAGCTGACCACCGAAGGCGGGCTGGACGTGGTGGGCAATTTCGCTGCCGTGGCCGATGCCTGCCGACGTCTGGCGGCAGCGGGCTGTGAGGTCTCCCTGTTCATCGATCCCGAGCCGAGTCAGATCGAAGCGGCCAAGCGCGCCGGGGCACCGGTCGTCGAGCTGCACACCGGGGCCTATGCCGAGCGCTCCGGGCAGGCGGCGCGCGAGGAGCATGCGCGGCTGACGGCAGCGACAGAAATGGCACTCGAACTGGGGCTGACGGTAAATGCCGGGCATGGGTTGAACTACCACAACGTCGAGGCGATCGCTGCCATTCCGGGCCTGCACGAGCTCAACATCGGCCATGCCATCATTGCCCGGGCGCTGTTCGTCGGGCTCAAGGAGGCCGTGGCCGAGATGAAACGGTTGATCATCGCCGGGCAGGAGGCGGGCTTCGTCGCTTCGCTCGAAGAGCACGACCATCACCATGAGCACGACGATGAGGATTGACCTCAGCGCCGCTGCCGATAACGCCGTCAGGTGGGGCTAGGCGACGCAGCCAGGCTCACTTGGCGGTACTGGGAGGCGCTTCCTGGCTCTGGGCATGCCACTCGTTGAGCCTGTCGATGGCTTTGAACAGGTCTTCGAGCAGCGACGAGACCTCCGACATTCCCCGCGAACGCAGCCGTGTTTCCAGGGTTTCGGCGACCAGGGCCAGCTCGGGCGCGCCGCAGTAGCGGCAGGCGCCGTTGAGGGCATGCACGGCATCCAGCAGTGCCTCGGAATCGCTGCTGGCCAGTGCCTTGTGCAGCTGTTCGAGGGTGTCGGGCAGTGAAGCCACGAGCTCGCCGAGCAGTTCGTAGGCCAGACTCTCGTTGCCATTCGCCAGTCGTGTGCCCAGTTCCAGATCGACGACCGCCAGATCCGCGGCGATGTCATTTTCACGCACCGCCGGCAGGGCGGGGGTAGGAGCAGAAGCGTTAGCGGGGAGGGGTGGCACGAAGCCGAGGTGGCGCTGCAGAATGGTTTCGAGGCGATTGGAGTCCACCGGCTTGATCAGGATTTCCTGCATGCCGGCCGCCTGGAGGCGCGTTCGCTCGCTGTCGTGAGCATGAGCGGTCACCGCGATGATGGGGCAGCGCGCCCAGTGCCCACCCATGCGGCGCAATGCCTGGGTCGCTTCGATACCGTCCATTCCCGGCATGCGGATGTCCATCAGCACCAGATGAAAGGTCTCGCCTTCGGCCAGGGCCAGGGCTTCTTCGCCGCTGCCGGCCTCGGCCAGCTCCAGGCCGGGTCTTTGCAGCAGTTCGCGCAGCAGTCGCCGGTTGATCGTATTGTCATCCACCACCAGGATTCGTGCCTTGTGCTGCCGTTGCGCTTCGATGGCGGGGCGACGCTGTGCCGAGCTGCAACGGCGCAGCGCATCGGCAAGGGCCTGGCGCGAAACCGGTTTGCAGAGGATCTCGCAGCCGCGTGGCAGGTGCAGGTCGGGTAGCTCCAGCGGCGCCATGTTGACCAGCAGCAGCACCGGGCAGGGGCAGGCCTGGAGGCGTGCGCGCCACTCCTCGACCACATCGTCATTCAGCTCGGTGGGGAGCGTGGCGACGAGCAGCGCGGGGGCGGGCGGCAGCAGATCCGGTTGGTGAGTTTCTTCCACCTGCCCACCCCACAGGGTGAGCAGGTGGTTCAGTGCGTGGCGGGTCGGGGCATGGGGCTCGAAGAGGGCGACCCGGCTGCCGTCCAGGATGTCGTCACTTGTCTCGATGCCGTTGCCCACGACGTCCAGCGGCAGTGTGAAGGAGAAGGTCGAGCCGCGCGAGGGCTCGCTCTCCACGGTGATCTGCCCGCCCATCTGTTCGACCAGCTGCCGGCTGATGGCCAGACCCAGGCCGGAACCTCCGTATTGCCGGGGATGGCTGGCGGCGGCCTGGCGGAAAGCCTGGAAGAGATTGTGCTGCTCCTGGGAGGTGAGTCCGATTCCGGTATCGCTGATGCTGACACGCAGGAGGACATGCTCGACGTCGGGCTGCTCCTCGACCATGACCCGGACGATGACCTCGCCCTGCTCGGTGAACTTGAGCGCATTGTGGGTCAGGTTGGTCAGTACCTGGCGAATGCGAAGCGGGTCACCGCGCAGCGGCGAAGGCACGTCGTCGTAGACCAGGCCCAGCAGATGAAGACCCTTCTGATGGGCCAACGGAGCCTGAAGCGCGAGCGCTTCGTCAACCAGCGAGACCATGTCCAGCTCGGCGCGATCCAGCTCCAGGCGACCGGCTTCCATGCGTGAGAAGTCCAGCACGTCATTGACCAGGGCCAGCAGGTTGTCGCAGGCGACCTGCACCTGATCGAGCCACTCGCGCTGACGCGGTTCCAGGCGCGAGCGCCCCAGTAGCCGGCAGAAGCCGACGATGCCGTTGAGCGGGGTGCGGATCTCGTGACTCATGCTGGCCAGGAACTCGGACTTGATGCGGTTGGCTTCCAGCGCTCTGCGGTGTGCCAGGTCGAGCTCGATGTTCTTGATCTCGATGGTTTCCATCGACTCTTCCAGCTCGGAGGTGGTCTGCTCGATCTGGCGTTGCGTGTTTTCGCGGGATTGCTGCATCTCGTCGCCCAGGGCATTCACGTGACGAGCCAGGCGGCGTAGCTCCGGGGCGCCCTCTTCCGGCAGGCGGATGTCCAGGTCGCCGCTGCGCAGGCGCCTCAATGCTTCGGCGGCGTTGTCCAGGCTGGAGTCGAGCCGGCGGCCCAGGGCGGAAGCAATCACGAACAGCAGCAGCCCCAGGATCAAAAGCCCCAGGCCAGCGGTGGCCAGGCGCCGATAGTAATCCAGCGTGAGCGCGCGGGTATCGATATCCAGTTCCAGCCATGCCTGGGGCATGGCAGTGCCCTCGTTGTTGGCCACTGCCAGGGGCATCATCAGCCGCCACAGGTCGCCGCTGGTGTCGAGTTGCGTGGTGTGCGGTGGCGAGGAGGCCACCTGGGCGCGATTGCGCCCCATCTCCAGCTCGATCAGGCCTTCGTCGGTGTAGATACCGACGCCGCGTGTCTCGTCGATCTCCAGCAGGCGCCGGGCCATGCCATCGAGCCGGGACTGGGCGCCATCGAACAGAGCCTGCGCCATTTCCGGGCTCTGCTGCTCGACGGCGGTGACGATACGGTCGCGCAGGGCCGCCTTACGCCACTCGGTATCCTGCTTCAGCAGGGAGACGCTTACGAGCAACAGCACAAGTAGAGGGAGACACAGTATCCATAGTGTCAGTCGATTTCCGAGCGACATCGGTGTTCCTTGGTCACGGGCCAGCCTCCTCAGTATGCCACATTGACGGGGCATGCCTGTCCAGTCGATGACGGCGCGGATATACTACGGAAAAGACGTTAGCCTAAGGACGCTTACATGCAGTTCCCCACCATCGAGGATGTCGTAGGCCACACGCCGCTGGTGCGACTCAAGCGAATCACCGCAGGACGCAACAACACGCTGCTCGCCAAGCTCGAAGGCAACAATCCCGCAGGCTCGGTCAAGGACCGCCCGGCGCTGTCGATGCTCGAACAAGCAGAGGCGCGCGGCGACATCACGCCGGGCGATACGCTGGTCGAAGCCACTTCGGGCAACACCGGCATCGCCCTGGCCATGGCGGCTGCCATCAAGGGTTATCGCATGGTGCTGATCATGCCCGACAGCGCATCCAGCGAGCGCAAGCAGGCCATGGCCGCCTATGGTGCCAGGTTGGTCACCGTGAGCAAGGAGGGCGGCATGGAGGAAGCTCGCGACCTGGCCGAAGCCATGGTGTCGCGGGGCGAAGGCAAGCCGCTCAATCAGTTCGCCAACCCCGACAACCCGCTGGCCCACTATCGCGGTACTGGCCCCGAACTATGGGAACAGACCGACGGCACCATCACGCACTTCGTCAGCTCAATGGGTACCACCGGAACCATCATGGGCGTTTCGCGCTATCTCAAGGAACGCAATCCGGAGGTGCAGATCGTCGGTCTGCAGCCGGAGGATGGCGCCAGTATCGCCGGTATCCGCCGCTGGCCGAAGGAGTACCTGCCGAGCATCTTCGATGCCACCCGTGTCGACCGGGTGCTCGACATCGGCCAGCACGAGGCCGAAGAGCACATGCGCCGCCTGGCGCGCGAGGAAGGGATTCTGGCCGGAGTCTCCTCCGGCGGTGCCCTGGCCGGTGCGCTGCGCGTCGCCGAAGAAGTCGAGAACGCCGTGATCGTGTTCATCGTTTGCGATCGTGGCGATCGTTATCTCTCGACTGGGCTGTTCGCCCCGGAGGTTTGAGTTGGCATTGCTTGGCAAGCGGCGACCGGCACGTCAGCGTTCCGGTGTCTCAGGGCTGCACAAGCGGCACGCCGAAGCCCAGCGTCCGGCAGCGCGCGAAGCCGACGGCGAGGCAGTGAGCATCGAGCGTCTGGCCCACGATGGCCGGGGCGTGGCTCGCACCGCTGCCGGCAAGACGCTGTTCGTCGAGGGGGCGCTGCCGGGCGAGCGTGTCGAGGTGGCGGTGCATCGCACCCGCAAGCGCTTCGACGAAGCCCATGTGCGCACGCTGCTCGAGCCCGCGCCCGAGCGGGTCACGCCGCCTTGCGCTCATTACGGTCAATGCGGCGGTTGCGACATGCAGCACCTGGCGGTGGCGGCGCAGCGTCGGCACAAGGGCAACGTGCTCACCGATCTTCTCGGCCGTGAGGGCATCGAACTCGCTCACCCCGTTCGACTGCTGGCGGGACAATCGCTGGGTTACCGGCGCCGTGCGCGTCTGGGCGTCAAGGTGGACGCCCAGGGCGACGTTCACCTGGGGTTTCGTGCCCGGCATGCCAGCCGTCTGGTCGATATCCGGGCCTGCGAGGTGCTCGTTCCCGAGCTTGCGGCCCTGCTCTTGCCGCTGCGGGCTCAGTTGAGCGAGCTCGAAGCGCCGCGACTGGTGGGCCACCTGGAGCTGATCGCCGCCGACTCGACCCGCGTGGTGGTGGTTCGCCAGCTGCGCGAGAACCCCACCGACCTGCAGCGTTGGCGGGAGTTTGGCCAGGCCAATGACGTCGTCGTCGCGTACCTGCTGGGGCGTGACGAACCCACTCTCGAATGGCTGGGGCAGCCGGCCTCGCTCGGTTATCGGCTACCGCTCGACGTGGGCGAGCTGCGCTTGAACTTTGCGCCGGGAGACTTCATTCAGGTCAACGCAGAGATCAATCGCGAGATGGTGCGTAGCGTGCGGGAGTGGCTGGCTCCCGCCAGCGGTCAGCGCCTGCTGGATCTGTTTGCCGGCATCGGCAACTTCAGCCTGCCGTTGGCCGCCGACGGTGCCCGGGTCACGGCGGTGGAGGGCAATCCCGCCATGGTGGCTAGGCTCGAAGCCAACGCACGCGATAGCGCACTCGAACTCGAGGCACACCAGGCCAACCTGAACGATGAAGTCGCCGTAGCGAAGCTGCTGGCACACCTGGTGCCCGATATCGTGGTGCTGGACCCGCCCCGGGACGGTGCCGATGCGGTATGTCGCGCATTGGTCGAACGCCCGGTGCCGAAGCTGGTCTACATTGCCTGTGACCCTGCCACGCTGGCGCGCGATGCGGCACGGCTCGTGCATGGCGGTTATGGCATCGTTCAGGCGATGGTAGCCGACATGTTCGTGCACACTTCGCACCTGGAGACCCTGCTCCTGCTCGAACATGGTGCAGGCCAGCCGTCATCGCAAGGAGTCTAGAAAGATGGTGAAAGTCCGCGACGACCAGCCGCTGACCGACGATGGCGACGTCGATATCGGCCATTGGCTGGAGCGGTTGCAGGAAGACGTCAAGCTGCGCGATCCCGACGAGATGCGCGAGGCTTGTGAACTCACCAAGCGTCTCGCCATGGAGGCGGACCGCCCCCACAAGGCGTGGCTGCCCCGCGACACCACCTATCGCATGGGCCTGGAAATGGCCGACATTCTGGCCCTGCTGAAGCTCGATCAGGCGGCGCTGGAGGCGGCGGTGCTCTATCGCGCAGTGCGTGAGGGGCTGATCTCCATCGACGCCGTCACCCGGCAGTTCGGCAAGGAGGTGGCCGAGCTGATTGCCGGCGTACTGCAGATGGCCGCCATCAGCAACATCCAGGTTCCCAGCCAGGGCCTGGTGCAACACGACCAGCAGGACAACCTGCGCAAGATGCTGGTGACCATGATCGACGACGTGCGTGTGGCGTTGATCAAGATTGCCGAGCGTACCTGCGCCCTGCGTCAGGTCAAGGATGCCCCGCGCGAGAAGCGCCTGCAGGTGGCCCGTGAGGTGTTCGACATCTACGCGCCGCTGGCCCATCGCCTGGGCATCGGCCAGGTCAAGTGGGAGCTCGAAGACCTCTCGTTCCGCTACCTGCACGAGGACGATTACAAGGCGATTGCCCGCCAGCTGGCCGAGAAGCGCCTGGATCGCGACCGCTACATCCACGACGTGGTCGAAACCCTCAAGAGCATGCTCGAGGCCCAGGGAATCAACGAGTACGAGGTCAACGGCCGCGCCAAGCATATCTACTCGATCTGGCGCAAGATGAAGCGCAAGCGCATCGACTTCTCCCAGGTCAACGACGTACGGGCCGTTCGCATCCTGGTGCCGGAGGTGACCGACTGCTACACCGTGCTGGGGTTGGTACACTCGCGCTGGCACCACGTGCCCAACGAGTTCGACGACTACATCGCCAACCCCAAGAAGAACGGCTACCAATCGCTGCACACCGCCGTGCTGGGGCCCGAGAACAAGGTGCTGGAGATCCAGATCCGCACCTTCGCCATGCACGACGAGGCGGAGCTGGGCGTCTGCGCCCACTGGCGCTACAAAGGCCACGACACCGGCGGCAAGAGCTCCAGTTACGAGGAGAAGATTGCCTGGCTGCGCCAAGTGCTCGAGTGGCAGGACGAGGTGGGCGACTTCGGCGACCTGCGCGAAGGGCTCTCCAGCGACGTGGCGCCGGATCGCATCTACGTCTTCACCCCGGACGGCCACGTCATCGACCTGCCGCGCGTCGCCACGCCCATCGACTTCGCCTACCGGGTGCATACCGAGGTCGGCCACCGCTGCCGCGGGGCCAAGATCGACGGCCGCATCGTGCCGCTCACCTACAAGCTCAAGACCGGTCAGCAGGTCGAGATCCTCACCGCCAGCAAGGGCGGGCCCAGCCGCGACTGGCTCAACCCCAGCCTCGGCTATGTGCGCACCTCGCGGGCGCGGGCCAAGATCCAGTCGTGGTTCAAGCATCAGGCCCGCGAGCAGAACGTGGAAGAGGGCAAGGCGCTGTTCGAGCGCGAGATGCGCCGCCTCGACGTGGAGGACATGGATCTCGAGACCCTGGCCAACAAGGTCAATTACGCCTCGCCCGAGGACATGTATGCCGCCCTGGGCGCGGGCGATCTGCGCATCGGCCAGGTGCTGCATCAGGCCCAGCAGCTGTTCGGCGAGACCGACGATCAGGAGCAGCTCGACCGTCTGCTGGCCAAGCCCAAGCGCGATCAGTCCAAGGGCGGCAGCAGTGACATCACCGTGCTGGGCGTGGGCAACCTCAAGACCAGCATGGCCAACTGCTGCCACCCGGTACCCGGCGAGCCGATCGTCGGCTTCATCACCCAGGGGCGCGGCGTCACTGTGCATCGCCAGGACTGCCCCAACATCCTGCAGCTGCGCATCGACGAGCCCCAGCGGGTCATCGAGGTGGAGTGGGGCCAGCGCGCCCGCACCCAGTATCCGGTGGACATCGAAATCCAGGCCTGGGACCGCTCCGGCCTGCTGCGCGACGTGACCGGCATCCTCAGCAATGAGAAGGTCAACGTGCTGTCGGTCAACACCCTGACCGACACCAGCGACGGCATCGCCCGCATGCGCATCACCGTGGAAGTCGACGGTTTGGAGACCCTGGGGCGGCTCTTCTCGCGCATCCAGCAGCTTTCCAATGTGATCGAGGTGCAGCGTTTGCGCACTGGGGCCAAGGGGATGAAACGCAAGGGGAGTGGTTCATGAGCGAGACCCGCCATGGCATCGACGACCTGCTGACGCTGATGGCGGTGCTGCGCGACCCGGCGCAGGGCTGCCCGTGGGATCTCAAGCAGGACTGGGACAGCATCGTGCCGCATACTCTAGAAGAGGCCTATGAGGTGGCCGATGCCATCGAGCGCCGAGCCTGGGGCGAGCTGCCCGGCGAGCTCGGCGACCTGCTGTTCCAGGTGGTGTATTACAGCCAGTTCGCCAGTGAAGAAGAGCGCTTCGATTTTCACGACGTGGTGCATACCCTGACGGCGAAGATGGTGCGCCGCCATCCGCATGTGTTTCCCGACGGCACCCTGGCCTCGCGACGGCCGCCCGGTGTCAGCGCCGAACAGGTCGAGACGCGCCAGGCTGAACTTGAGAGCGTCAACAGTCGCTGGGAGTCGCTCAAGGCGAAGGAGCGCGTCGAGCGTGCCGAGGCCGACGTGTCGGTGCTCGACGACGTGCCGCGTACGCTGCCGGCGCTGTCGCGTGCCGTCAAACTCTCCAAGCGCGCAGCTCGGGTCGGCTTCGACTGGCCCGACGCCACGGGTGTGATCGCCAAGATCCGCGAGGAACTCGGCGAGGTCGAGCAGGCCCTGGCCGAGGGCGATCATCGTCATGCGGCGGAGGAAGTAGGCGATCTGCTGTTTGCCGTGACCAACCTGGCGCGCACCTTGAAGGCCGATCCCGAGCAGTGCCTGCGCGACACCAATGCCAAGTTCGAACGCCGCTTCCGTCACGTGGAGCGTGCCCTGGCCGAGCGCGGCATGACCACCCGCGACGTCGACCTGGACACCATGGAGCGGCATTGGCAGGAGGCCAAGCGGCTCGAGAGCAGCGTTTCCCCGATATCTGCCGAATCACCAGAACCGTCTTCAGGAGGAGATCGACCATGAGCGGCGATCTGCACGAATCCCTACGCGACAACGTACGCATCCTCGGTGACAGCCTGGGCCGCACCATCGCCGACGACCTGGGCAAGGGCTTCGTCGACCGCATCGAGACCATCCGCGGCCTGGCCAAGAGCGGCCGACAGGGAGACGTGCAGAGCAGCCGCGAGCTCATCGAGTACCTGCGCAAGCTGCCGGACCGCGACCTGTTACCGGTGACCCGCGCCTTCAACCAGTTCCTCAATCTGGCCAACATCGCCGAGCAGCACTATCGGGCACGTTTTCGCCGCGTGGAGGACTACAAGCCGGGTTCTCAGCCAGTGCTCTCCGAGCTGCTGCAGCGGGCCCGCGGCGCCGGCCACACGCCGCGTAAGCTGGTCGAGAGCCTGGCCAGCATGCGCGTCGAACTGGTGCTCACCGCCCATCCCACCGAGGTCATTCGTCGTACCCTGATCCAGAAGTACGATGCCATCGACGAGTGTCTCACCGTCATCGAGTCGTCGCTCGACTACCCCGAGCGTGCCAGCCGCGCCCGCGGGCGCCTCGAGGAGCTGATCAGCCAGGCCTGGCATACCGACGAGATCCGCCACGAGCGACCCACGCCGGTGGACGAGGCGAAGTGGGGGTTCGCGGTTATCGAGAACTCGCTGTGGCAGGCGGTGCCGGCGTTCCATCGCGATCTCGACAGCCTGCTGTTGGAATCCGCTGGTGAACGCCTGCCGCTGGATGCCGCACCAATCGTGTTCGCTTCATGGATGGGTGGAGACCGAGATGGCAACCCCAACGTGACCTCCAAGGTAACCCGTGAGGTGCTGTTGCTGGGGCGCTGGATGGCGGCGGATCTCTACTTGCGTGACCTCGAACAGCTCAAGGCCGAGCTGTCCATGTGGAAGTGCAACAGCGCGCTGCGGGCCGAGGTGGGCAACGTGGCCGAGCCCTACCGCGAGCTACTCAAGCGTCTGGTGCAGCGGGTCGAGGCCACCCGCGACTGGGCCAAGGCGCAGCTCGACGGGCGCAGCTACGAGGGCGGAGCGATCATCGAGAGCAGCGACCAGCTCTATGCGCCGCTGCTCACCTGCTACCGCTCGCTCTGCGACGTGGGACTCGACACCATCGCCAACGGCGCGCTGCTCGATACTCTGCGCCGGGTGGCGGTGTTCGGCGTGACCCTGACCAAGCTCGACATTCGTCAGGAGGCGAGCCGGCACGCCATGGTCATGGAGGAGCTGACCCAGACCCTCGGCCTCGGCCACTACCGCGAGTGGAGCGAGGAGCAGCGCCAGGCCTTCCTGCTCGCCGAGCTGGAATCGCGACGCCCCTTGATTCCGCGCCGCTGGGAGTGCTCGCCGGAGACCCGCGAGGTGCTCGACACCTTCCTGGTCATCGCCAACGAGCAGTCCGAGGCGCTCGGTACCTACATCATCTCCATGGCCGGCCAGCCCTCCGACGTGCTCACGGTTGCGCTGCTGATGAAAGAGGTGGGGGGCGTCGTCTCGCTGCCCATCGCGCCGCTGTTCGAGACCCTGGACGACCTCAACCGCTCCGGCGACGTGGTCGACCGCCTGCTGGCGCTGCCGGGCTACCGGGCGCTGGTCGGCGACCGCCAGGAAGTGATGATCGGCTACTCCGATTCGGCCAAGGACGCCGGCCAGCTGGCGGCGGCCTGGGCCCAGTATCGCGCCCAGGAGCGCCTGGTGGAGGTGTGCCGCAGCCATGGCGTGGCGCTGACCCTGTTCCACGGTCGCGGCGGCGCCGTCGGCCGCGGCGGCGGTCCGGCCTATGCGGCCATTCTGTCGCAGCCGCCGGGTTCGGTGAACGGCAGCCTGCGGGTCACCGAACAGGGCGAAATGATTCGCTTCAAGTTCGGTCAGCCCGACATCGCCCTGCGTTCCATGGAAATCTACGCCTGTGCTGTGCTCGAGGCGACGCTGCTGCCGCCGCCGGCGCCGGAGGCTCACTGGCGCGAGGAAATGGACCGCCTGGCCGAACTCGCTCACCGGGCCTATGTCGGCGTGGTGCGTGAGGACCCCGATTTCGTGCCTTACTTCCGCGCGGTCACGCCGGAAGGCGTGCTGGGGCACCTGCCGCTGGGCTCACGCCCGACCAAGCGTCGTCAGGACGGTGGCGTCGAGACGCTGCGGGCCATTCCGTGGATCTTTGCCTGGACCCAGATCCGCCTGATGCTGCCGGCCTGGCTGGGCAGCGGGGAAGCCTTCGGCACTCGCCTGGAAGAGGACGGTGGGCTCGAGGTGCTGCGCGAGATGCGCGATCGCTGGCCCTTCTTCGGCACCTATCTCGACATGCTCGAGATGCTGCTGGCCAAGGCGGACGTGGGCATCGCCTCCTACTACGAGCAACGCCTGGTCGACGAGCCTGCACTCAAGGAGCTGGGCGCTCAGCTGCGCGAGCGCTTCACCCGGCTGCAGTCGGTGCTGCTGTCCATTCTCGACCAGCCGCAGCTGCTGGAGCAGACGCCGCTGATCCGACAGGCCATCGAGGTACGCAATCCCTACATCGATCCGCTGCACGGCCTTCAGGCGGAGCTGCTACAGCGTAACCGCGATGCCGATGGTGCCATCAGCGGTGAGCTGTCGCGCGCCCTGATGGTCACCATGGCGGGCATCGCCGCGGGCCTGCGCAACACGGGCTAAAGTCACTGCGCTCGGCCATGCTTTGTCGAAAAGCAGCTTCATGACGATCGCCCCGGCTTTGCCGGGGCGATCGTGCTATGCGGTGAGCGCAAGAGAGGTTCAGCGGGGCTGCTTGACGGTGCGAAGGTAGGGCTTGATGGTGGTGAAGCCCTCGGGGTACTTCTTCCTGGCCTCCTCGTCGCTAACCGAGGGTGGGATGATCACGTCGTCGCCGGGACGCCAGTTCACCGGTGTGGCCACGGTGTGCTTGGCATTGAGCTGTACCGAGTCGAGCAGGCGCATCACTTCGTTGAAGTCGCGGCCTGAGGTCATCGGGTAGATCAGCATCGCCTTGATCTTTTTGTCCGGCCCGATGATGAATACCGCACGCACCGTGGCGTTGTCGGCCGGCGTGCGGCCTTCGGCGCTGCCCGGCTCCTCGGCGGGGAGCATGTCGTAGAGCTTGGCCACTTCAAGCTTGTCGTCGCCGATCATCGGGTAATTGGGCGCGGTGCCCTGGGTTTCCTCGATATCCTTGGCCCAAGCGGCATGATTGTCGACCGGATCCACCGAGAGGCCGACGATCTTGGTATTGCGTTTGTCGAACTCGGGCTTGAGCTTGGCCATGAAGCCCAGCTCGGTAGTGCAGACCGGGGTGAAGTCCTTGGGATGCGAGAACAGAATGCACCAGCTGTCGCCGATCCATTCATGGAATTTCAAGGTGCCCTGGGTGGTTTGCGCCGTGAAGTCGGGCGCGGTATCGCCGATTCTGAGACTCATCGTCGTGCTCCAGGATCATGGGTTCGGGGTAGCGTCGCATGGCCCCATGCGGACGCTGCTTGAATATAGGACACGCATGAAAGAAGCGCAGGTAATGAGCACGAGGGGCGACACTCAGGCAAAGAGCTAGCCTGAGGAGGCAGAGGCATGTGCGCTCAGAAGGCGTATGGAGGAAAGAAGCGCAGGTAATGAGCACGAGGGGCGACACTCAGGCAAAGAGCTAGCCTGAGGAGGCAGAGGCATGTGCGCTCAGAAGGCGTATGGAGGTTAGAAGGCGTAGTGCAGCGAGGCGGTAATGAGGTTCAGGTGCGCCATGCTTGGGGCGTCGATCTCCTCGAATTCGAGCCGGCTCACCAGGCGGTTGTGCTGCAGCCGGGCGCCGAAGCCCTGAATCCTGGCGGTGCCGGCGGTCGCCATGTAGAGCGACTCGCTCTGGGTCACCGGGTCGCCCTCCCATTCGGCAAAGCCCGACTTGGCATAGAGGCCCAGTTGGCCCAGCCGCACGCCCGCTACCAGGCTGCCGCCCAAGGTCGTGGTATTCACCAGCAGCGCCTGGTCAGCGTGGCGGGTCGGCACCTCGTCACTTTCGCGGTAGGTGAACTCGGCCCCCAGGTCGAGCCGCGGCAGGTTGACCGGCGAGAAGCCTGCTGTCACCCGAAAGCCCGAAGTGTAGCCATCCGGCGTCTGCAGGTCGCTGCCCTCCAGCACCAGACCGTTGTCGAGATACATCAGGTCGCTGTTCTTGCCGGCATAGGCGGGAGTGTTCAAAGGAGAGTGCGCCAGGGCGGCTAGCAGGTCGAGGGAAGCGTGGGAGTATGCCAGGGGCTCATCCGCGACGGACATGCCGTCGTCCGCCATGGCCGACAGCGGCAACAGCGTCAGGCAGGCGGCCATGGCCACGGCACCTCTGAAACACGCCTTCATGTTTTCAGATCCATTTCCCTGTGCGGTGAATCAGTAGTGATGCCTCAGGCTTGGTCGCAAAATCATGCGCATGCCTTTGAGGATCCCCACAAAAGCCTAGCAGTATGGCCAGAGTATCGCCAGACCGGGCTTCAACGAAGCGTAACCGAGACGCTCGCCAGGTAGTCGTAAAGCTCCTTGAGACAAGGCGTATCGAGGCCATGTTCGTGGGCGGCAGCGAGCAGAGGTCCGAGTATGGCGTCGCGTTCGGTCGGTCTACCTGCGAGCACGTCCTGCAGCATCGAGGCGCGATTGTCGGCGGTGCTCTCGATCACCTGCCACACCAGTGCGTGCCAGCCAGCCGGCGGTGGAGATATACCCACTTTCGCCATGATTGCGGCCACTTCGCCGACGATACGCTCCACCATGGGGCGAAACGGCCGGTCGCGCAGCTGACCGTTACGGATACGGTAGCGTGCCACCAGGGGGTTGATCGCTGCGTTTATCGCCAGCTTGTGCCATAGCCGCCTCTCGATGTCCGACACCGCCTCGGCGACCAGGCCCGCGCGATTCAGCGTAGCGGCGAGCTGACGGCAGCATTCGGCATGGCGGCCGGTCAGATCGCCGAGGTAGGTGATGCCGCGTCCGGCATGGGTCACGCCCTCGTCGCCCGAGAGCCAGGCACCCTCTGTGGTGGAGGCGCACAGCACGGGCCCCGGGTGGCGGCGCTGAAGTTCGGGCTGGACCTGATAGCCGTTCTGCCACAGCACAAGAATCGGGCTGCCGGTGAGCCGGGCCATGGCGCTCTCGTAGGCCGCATGAGCGTCGTAGGCCTTAGTGGTCAGGTGCAGAAATGCCGGTGCCAGCGGCGGCAGCTCCGCCAGGGTGGTCATGTCCAGGGGCACGGTGCGCCGGATGCCTTCCGGCGTGACGAGGGTCTGCGTGGTGGGCAGGCCCCGCCGTCCGGCCACCTTGACCGGTGCCACACCCGCCAGGTGCAGGGCCACGAGCCGGCCCAGGGCGCCGGGGCCAACGACCAGGTGAGTCTGCTCGTTCATGGTGTGCCTCGTTGATGGAATACGGCAGCATACCGATGGCTTGCCGAATCACGCCAGCCCGACGTGTCAGGCACGGCTAGGCCTTGGTGCGTGGCTTGCGTTGCCCTCGTGTCGACGCCGCTCGGCTACGCCGCGGCTTGCCGGACGCTTTGCGCCGGGGGCTACGCGAGCCGGTCGCTACCTCGCCCTGGGCCGCGGCCATGGCCTGGCGCAGTCGCTGCGAGTCGGCCTTGCTCAGCAGGCCGCGCAGGTCGTCGACGAGAGCGCTGAGAAAGGGGGCCGGGTCGTCGTCGCGTTCGGCAATCGCCGTCAGGCGCTGCTCCCATAGCGCCGTGCGCTCGGGACGGGTCGCGGCATCGGGCAGCGAGGCGATCAGACCGCTGCCCAGGCGAGTGGCGCGCAGCGCCTTGTTCTGGCGTACCAGATAGCCGCGCTCGATCAGCGTCTCGATGATGCCGGCGCGGGTCGCTTCGGTGCCCAGGCCGTCGTGCTCACGCAGGGTGCGCTTGACCTGGGGGTCGTCGACGTAGCGGGCAATGTTCATCATCGCCTTGATCAGACTGGCATCGGTGAAGGGTTCTGGCGGGCGCGTCTCGCGATCCTCCACGGCGCTTGCCGTCACCCGACAGCCTTCCCCCTCACTGAGAGGTGGCAGCGGTGGAGCCTCGTCGCGGGTGGTGAAGAGTGGCTTCCAGCCCGGCTGCAGCAGTTCCTGTCCGCTGGCGCGGAAGCACTCGCCCATAATGGTAAATTCCGCCTTCACCTCACGAGCGATCAGCGGCGGGTAGAACTGGGCCAGCACGTTGCGGGCGATCAGTCGGAACACATCGGCTTCGGCACGCTCCAGGCGTGCAAGTTCGGCCGGTTTGCCGGTGGGCGCCAAGGCGTGGTGGGCGCCGACCTTCCTGTCGTCCCAGGCCTTGGAGCGCAGCGCGAAATCGGCGCCGGCGAGCCAGCCGCGTAGCGTCTCGTCCTGGCTGCAGGCGCCGCTCAGCGTGGCGCGAGCCTGGACCAGATGCTCCTCGGGCAGGTAGCGACAGTCCGAACGTGGGTAGGTGATCAGCTTGTGGCGTTCGTAGAGCCGCTGGCAGATATCCAGCACCATCTGGGCGGAGAGGCCGAAACGCCGTGCGGCGTCCACCTGCAGCGCAGAAAGCGAATAGGGCAGCGGAGCGGCCTGGCGTTTCTGGCGGCTCTCTAGCGACGTCAGACGCCCCTCGGCGCCTGGCAGACGTGCCGCCAGCACCTCGGCCGGGGCGCGCTCGAGCAGGCGGCCCTGCTCGTCAAGGCGGTGCTGCTCGCCGGGCTGCCACCAGGCGCGCAGGCTGCCGTTGGCGACTGCCAGATCGGCCCACAGCACGTGGAAGGGATAGGGCCTGAAGTCGCGGATCTCGGCGTCGCGGCGCACCACCAGGCCAAGCACCGGGGTCTGCACACGGCCCACCGAGAGCACCCCGTCGTGGCCGGCCTGACGGCCGGTCAGGGTCCAGGCGCGGGTCAGGTTGATGCCGTACAGCCAGTCGGCCCGAGAGCGCGACTCGGCGGCGCGATAGAGCGGCTGATATCGGGCGTTGTCCTCCAGACGGGACAAGGCGCGCTGTACCGCAGGCCGGTTGAGGTCGTTGACCAGCAGACGCGCCACCGGCCCCTTCCAGCCCAGATATTCGATCACTTCCTGCACCAGCAGCTGGCCTTCGCGGTCCGGATCGCCGGCATGCACTACCACGCGGGCCTGCTTGAGCAGCTTGCGAATCACGGCGAGCTGGCCTCTGGCCTTGGGACGTGGCGCCAGTTGCCATCGGGTCGGCAGGATCGGCAAATGGTCCAGCCGCCACTGCTTGTAGGCGCTATCGTAGGCATCGGGCGGTGCCTGCTCCAGCAGGTGGCCCAGGCACCAGGTGACGACGGTATCGTTGCCGCGCAGGGCGCCGTCCTCACGCTTCGTGTCGCCCGGTAGGGCGTCGGCGATGGCTCGGGCGAGGCTGGGTTTCTCGGCAATGATCAGGCGCATGAAAGACTCGGACTTGGGAGTTCGTTTATGGATATTCTTACAGTAACCCGTCGGTAAGACCAGATGTCGTGCGCCAAAAAGCTGTACGGTTCCTGTATCGTGGTTCGGCAGCAAAGGCCAGGAGAGCATCCACATGCGTGAGCGAGGAAGGACGAGACGGCTTTTCGGTCTCGGTGCGCGTACCGGCGGGGCGTTTCTGCGCAGTCGCTTCGGTGGCGAAGCCGATTGGCGCGCCTTGGGCGAGGCGCTGTTCGACGGCCTCTCCGAGCTCAAGGGGCCGGCCATGAAACTGGCCCAGATCGTGGCCCAGTGGGACGACCTGCTGCCGCCCGATCTCGCCGAGGAGCTGGCCCGCCTGCAGCGCCAGGCCGAACCGATGCCCTGGGAGGGCATTCGCCGCACCCTGGAGGCGCAGTACGGCGACCTGGAGCGTCACTTCCGCGAGGTCGAGACACGGCCTTTTGCCAGCGCTTCGATGGGGCAGGTGCATCGCGCGGTCACCCATGCCGGCGAAACCCTGGTGCTCAAGGTGCAGTACCCGGGCCTGGCCGAGATTCTGGAAGGCGATCTGGCCCAACTGCGACGCATCATGCGGCTGGGGCGCTGGCTGAAGGTGCCCCAGGTGCGTCTGGATGCGCTGTTCGAGGAGCTTGCCGCCAGCCTGCGCGGCGAGCTCGACTACCATGCCGAGGCCAACGCGCTGGCACGCTATCGCCAGCGCTACTCTCATCTCGAGGGATTGCTCATCCCCGAGCCGTTGCCCGAGCTTTCCGGACCGCGGGTACTGGCCATGCGCTACGTGGCCGGCACGCCGCTGCGCGAGCTGGAGCAGGCCGACGATGCGACCTGCCAGCGCGTTGCCGCAACGCTTGCCGATTGGCTCACCGAAGAGCTATTTACCCACGGCGAACTGCATGCCGACCCGCATGCCGGCAACTTTGCCGTGGCCGACGATGGCCGGCTGGTGATCTACGATCTGGGGGCGGTGATCCCGGTACCTGAAGCCCATCTCCGCGCCATGATGCAGCTGCTCGATGCCACCCTGGCCGGCGACCCCATGGCGATGGACGATGCCCTGCGCCGACTGGGCGGACGCCAGGGGCAGGGAGCGCCGCTGGCGCTGTATCGTGAATCGGCCGAGGCCGTGGCGCCGCTGTTCGAGCCTGGCCCTCAGGACTTCTCGGACGTCAGGGTGCATCGCCGCTTGCGCGATCTCACGCCCAAGGTGTGGGCGGCCATGGACCGCCTGCAGCCGCCTGCCGACGTGCTGCTGCTCTCGCGCACTTTGAACGGGCACTACTGGAACCTGGTACGCCTGGGGGCCCGCCTGGACATGCACGCCCGTACCCGGCCGCTGTTGGAATGGGCGCGCCGTTGAGTTCCGAGGGCGGAACCCGGGACGGGTGCGAACGCTCCTTGCGCACAACACCGAGTCACGCTTCCCTGTTACTATATGCGCCATTTTCGAACTGGCGGAGAGAGTGAATGCTGGCAGTATGGGTGGAGCAGCTGCTGGGTTTTGCCTCGGGTGCCTTGGCAGCCATCCGAGAGGAAGAGCGCTATCCGGCGTTCATGGCTTGGGCGCGCGAGGAAGGCGCCGAACTGATGGGCGGCGATCTGGCCATGGCCCAGGCAATGGCGCCCATCCTGTGGAGCCAGACCCCGCTGGAGCGCGCCGGCTTCACCTGTGAGCCGCTGGCACGTCCGGGCCGCAACGAACCCTGCTGGTGCGACTCCGGGCGCAAGACCAAGCACTGCTGCGGAGCCGTCGCGATGCCGGCCGAAGTGCCGGACCACCTGATGTGGATGCTCTCGCTGCGCGACTGGAAGGGGCCCACCCTCAAGGCGGCCCTGGAGAGCGGCCACGCGCCCGCTCAGGCCCTGCTGGAAGCAGGCCTGATCGCCGCCGAAACCGGCCAGCGCGGTCGCGCCCAGCAGATCCTCGAATCGCTGTTCCAGCGCGCCGACTGGTCGCGCCTTCCGGCTCAGGCCGAGCCGGCCTTCGAGCTGCTGATCGACCTCTACCAGGAGCGCGGCTTCACTCGCAAGCGGGCCGAGCTGCTCGATGAGGTGCTCGACCGCGGCCCGCTGTTCCTGCGCGGGGTGGCGCTGGAGCGCCTGTGCCTCATGCACCTCGACAGCGACGATCTGGACAGCGCCCGCGCTGCCTTCGTGCGCGCCCAGCAGGCGCTGCCCGACTCGCCGACCCTGGCCTACATCGAAGCCATGCTGCTGCTGCACGAAGGGCACGAGCAGGAAGCCGCCGAGCGGGCCCGCTTCTGGTTCCGGCGTCTGGCCCGCAAGGGCGACCTCGAGCCCGAGCAGCTGCAGTTCCTGGCCGATCTGGCGGAGAATCCGGGCGCCACCCTCGCCGATCAGTTGCTCAACGCCGAAGAGGACCTGGCGGAGCCGCTGGCTTCGCTGCAGGCACTGCTGGCGGAGCTGCCGCCGGCCCCTGGGCTGAACATTGGCGAGACCGAGAACGGCGAACTGGAATATCGTAGCAGCGCCCGTGAAGACACCCTATTCGCTGCCTGGCAGAAGCACTTCCAGGTCGACGTGGACGACGACAGTGCCCTGGGACTCAAGGGTGACCCTTGGCTGCAGGCCGGCGACTGGCTGCGTGAACTTTGCGCGCATCCGGAGTGGCTCGATTCGCCGCGGGTGGTGCAGTCGCTCACCCTGGCCCTGACCAGCCGTTTCGGCAGCCTGCCGTGGATGTCGCCCAGCCTGTTCGAACCGCTTTCCGACCGTCTGGAGCGCTGGCTCGAGCGAATTCGCGGCGAGGGCGAGGGGCCGTTCCTTTGGGACAGCGCCGACAACGCCGTGCTGCTGCGCACTGGGCTGGCGCTGGTGGTTGGCATGGAGCGGGGGGCTCGCGAGCGTTCCCGGCGGCTGGCCGAGCGGCTATTGACGCTCGACGATCAGGACAGCCTGGGGTTGCAGGAACTGGTGCTGGATCAACTGCTGCGGGAAGGGCGCGACCGTGAGGCGCTGAGCGTGACCGAGACCCAGCGCGACGATACGCCGGTGCTGGGCCTTCTCATGGGGCGAGCTCTGGCCCTGTTCCGACTGCAGCGTATCGACGAGGCCAACGAGGCGCTGCGCGACGTGCGTCGCCACAATCCCCACGCGCTGCCGATGCTGTGTGCCGAGCAGACCCGCCCGGTGCAACTGGGCCCGGACAACGTCGCCGAGCCCGGCACCCGCGCCGAGGCGTGGCAGTACCGCACGCTGATGCGCGACCAGTGGCGTGCCACGACGGGGGCGCTGGACTGGCTGCAGAGTCAGATTGACGATTGATACTCCCGTCAGGCGGCCCGTGGCGTCGGCGGCGGTACCAGATCCTTGTCGCGGCTGATCCAGATCGCCAAGGCAATGGCGGGCAATCCCAGCGCGGTGGCAATGACGAAAAAGGTGGCGTAGCCCTCTGCCGCCACTACCAGCCCGCCGAAGCCGCTCAGGAACTTGCCCGGCAGCGTCATCAGCGAAGAGAACAGTGCGTATTGGGTCGCGGTGTAGGCACGTGAGGTCAGACTCGACAGGAAGGCGATGAACACCGCACTGGCCAGGCCATTGGCCAGGTTGTCGCCGACGATGGCCATCACCAGCATCGGCAGGCTCTGGCCGGCCAGCGCCAAGGCGGCGAACAGCAGGTTGGTCAGGGTGGCCGCCGCCGCGCCCAGCACCAGGATCGGCCCGATGCCGTAGCGCGCTACCAGCAGTCCGCCGAGAATGCCGCCGCTGATGCTCATGGCAATGCCGAACACGTTGGTCACGTTGGCGATGGTCGCCAGGGAGAAGCCCAGGTCGATATAGAGCGGATTCGCCATCGATGCCATGGCCAGGTCGCTGATGCGGAACACGGCCACGAACACCAGCAGCCACAGCGCCTTGAGGCGATGACGGGAAATGAAATCGGTGAACGGGCATATCACCGCGCCGATCAGCCACGCGCCCAGGCGGCGCAGCGCTCGCGGTTTGCCGCGGCTGGCCCGGATGAAAGCCCGAACCTTGGGTTCGTGGATCAGCTGAGTGGTGAGCGACAGCCGCTTGGGCTCCGGGCGCAGCAGCACCGTGATCACCCCCACGCCGACCAGCAGGGCCATGGCCAGGTAGGCTGCCTGCCAGGAGAGCCACGAGGCGAGGTAGAGGGCGCCGGCGCCGGCGGCCAGCAGGCCGCCGCGATAGCCGATGATATAGGTGGAGGCCATGGCCGCCTGGATGTCATCCGGCGCCGACTCGATGCGAAAGGCGTCGATGGCGATGTCCTGGGTCGCCGAGCCGAAGGCGACCAGCAGGGCGAAGGCGGCCACCAGGGCCAGGTTCTGCTGTGGGTCGAGGCTCGACAGGCCGACGAGCCCACCGGCGATCATGGCCTGAGCCAGCAGCATCCAGCCGCGGCGCTGGCCGAAGGTTCGGGTCAGCACAGGCAGTGCCAGGCGGTCGACGATGGGGGCCCAGAAGAACTTGATCGAATAGAGCATGCCGATCCAGGAGAAGAAGCCGATGGCGGCCACCTGGATGCCATCGCTGCGCAGCCATGCGGAAAGGGTGGAAAAGACCAGCAGGAACGGCAGCCCGGCCGAGAAACCCAGGAACAGCATGGTGATCACGGGCGCGCGCAGGTAGATGGCCAGGGCGGCTCCCCAACTGCGCTGAGCGGTAGGGATTGTCATGCGTGGCGAAACTCCTCGATGTAACGATGGCCAGGGGGCGGCCCGGGGCTCGTAACGATGTTAGAATGACCCGCCGTTCAGCGGAGGTGGACGGTCCAGGAGGACCCATCGTCCGGCCGCTCGATTGTTGCAGAGCACCGGCATCGATGCCAGCAGGTAATTCCGATCAGGAGGCCTTCATGAGCCATAGCGAACGTCAGCCGATCGATGACACGGACGATAACTTGCCTCGGTGGTACGTCGTTCAGTGCAAGGGCGGAGAATCCTTCCGTGCCGCACAGCATCTGGCCAATCAGGGCTATGAACTGTTTCACCCCATTCTGCAGGTGCAGAAGAAACGCGGGGGCAAGCTGGTGTGGCTGGATGAGCCGTTGTTCCCTCATTACCTTTTCATTCGCCTCGATCGAATTGCCAGTAACTGGCGACCGATTCGCTCGACTCGTGGCGTGCTGCGTGTCGTCAATTTCGGCAACCATCCGCTGCCGGTCGACGACGACCTCATCGCGATGCTGCGCGAGCAGGGCTCCCAGAGCCTGGAGAATACCGTCAACGTCTATTTCCGTGCCGGCGAGAAGGTGGAGATCACCGAAGGGCCGTTCAAGGATCTGCAGGCGGTCTTTGCCAGTCACAAGGGCGATGAGCGGGCCATCGTGCTACTCAATCTGCTCAACCGGCAGCAACAGTTGGAAATGCCCGTGGCCAGCTTGCGCCCGGGCAACTGAAGCGGCTGCCGGTCTTTCCCCCGACACTACCCATCAACGCTCACAGAGCCTCAGGAGTTCACCATGAACATCGCCCCGCAGCGGGTCGTGACCCTTCACTACGTGCTGAGCGATGCGCAGGGCCAGATTCTCGACGATTCGCGGGCACGTGCCAGGCCCCTCGAGTACCTACACGGCCACGACAACATCATGGCCGGCCTCGAGCGCGAGCTCGAGGGTCACGCACCCGGCGACAGACTGAACGTGACGCTGCCGCCGCAGGACGCCTACGGTGAGCGCAATGAGAAGCTGGTGCAGTCATTCGGCCGCAGCGCCTTTCCTCAGCAGGAGCTGACGCCGGGCATGCGCTTCCAGACGCCGGGCGATGACGGCCCGCAGATCGTCACCGTGCTCGAAGTCAGCGACGACGAGGTGCTGGTCGACACCAACCACCCGCTGGCTGGCCAGACCCTGAGCTACGCGCTGGAAGTGCTGAGCGTGCGCGAGGCGAATCGCGCCGAGCTGGCCAAGGGGCACCCGCTGCCCGACGATGTTACGCCAGCCCAAGTCGAAGACCGCAAGCTTTCCTAAAGCCGAACCCGCACGAATCCCCCTCAAAAACTGACCTGCATCAATTCGTCGGGCGCCACTCGTCATGGCTGAGGCGAAATTTGATGCAGGTCAGTTTTCCTCTGCCTTCAACGGGCTAGAGTGAACTCATCGCATCGAGTGACGGGGAGAAAACGACATGTACTGGGATGACGCCGTAATTTTCGGACTGGTAACCGTCGCGATGATGATCGCATTCATGGCAGGTTGGGTCGGCTTCGTGATTCGCGACCATCGTCGCAAGCGCAAGCACTGAATCAGCCTGTAGGCAAGTCGTCAGGGGAGGGGGGAGTTTTCCCCCCAGTAGCCGGCCCAATTGGGCCGGCATTTTTTCGTGTTAGACTCCAGCGAAACGATACGCCGATGGCGTGATCGATAACAGCAAGAAAAAGCACGAGGGGTCTTGATCATGTTCCAGTCTGGACGCGACGTTTACGGCCGTGCCCTGGCGGTGCTGCTCGGAGCGCTGTTGCTGTCTCCTGCCGTACAGGCCAACCCCGATTCGCTGCTGCTGCACGACGGAGAACGGGAAATCGAGCTTTCCATCGAGTCACTGCGGGAGCGAGCCGACGTCGAATTCCATTTCTTCGAGCCTTATCTGACCGAAGAGGTGAGCATTCGAGGCTTGGTCTTCCGCGATCTTCTCGTCGAACACTTCGGCCGGGTGCCGCCCCAGCTGCACTTCGTGGCCTGGGACGACTACGATGTGACCCTACCGGACTGGGACGACCCGAACTGGATTCTCGTCACTCACCAGGATGACGAACCTATCAGCCTTCGCCAGCGTGGCCCAGTGCGCTTGGTAGAGCGTGATTACGGCAGCCGCGATCCCGGAAATTTGCGCAATTTCAACGACTGGGTGTGGATGATCCGCAGCATCGAGGCGGTATGGTAGAACCGGAGCTACCTTGGTGGCGACATGTACGCTGGCTGTGGCTCAGCCTGATGAGCTTCGTGGCGTTGATGTTGTTGATCGCGTATCAGACGCGCTGGGTCTACCCCGAGATCCATGCCTATTTCAGCCAGTCGGGAAATCTCACCGGTCAGCAATTGGCCACGCGTGCCCGCGATTATCTGCAGCAGGGGCTCGACCTGCTTCTGTTGGAGCCTGACGATGCCGAGATCCGGCAGCAGGCCCACTTCCAGATAAAACTTGCCTACAGTCTGTTCGATATCGGTCTTTATCGACGTGAGTACGACTGCACTCCGCCAAGTCTCGACGCCATCGATGAGTTGCTCCTGCGTCTCGAGGGCGATGCGCCTGTCACGGCCACCCACCTGCGGCAGAGCGTGCTCGCGCCGATGCATTGCCTAACCCGAATCGAGATGCACCAGTTGGACCGGCGCAGTGCCGTCACGGCGGAGTTCGTCGACGAGACGCGTCGTCACCAGGGGCAGGTGCTGGCCGGGAGCCTGGTGATATTCGTGCTGGGCCTGGGTTTCTGGCTAATGCATGAGCTGCAGCGCCGCCGTGCAGCCAAATCGGCAAAAGAAAGCCTAGAGTGGATGAGTCGAGCCCTGCGAGATCCGCTCACCGGCGTGGGCAACCGCAGTGCCTTGCATGATGACGTCATGGCCAAGCATGGGCAGCAGATGGGACTACTGCTCGTCGATATCGATTATTTCAAACAGTACAACGACAGCCTTGGCCATCCCGATGGCGATCGGTTGCTGCGTCGTCTGGTCGAATTGATTCAGCAGGCAATGGAACAGCGGGCGCGGCTGTATCGCCTGGGGGGCGACGAATTTGCCGTATTGTTCGAGTGCCAGGATGATCGCTCCTTGGATGCCAGCTGTCGCAATCTCGTCGAATCGCTGCGTGCTGCTGCCTTGCCCCATCCGTCGCATCCGCATGCCACGCATGTGACGTTCAGTGTCGGGGCGGCACGTTTCAAGGCGGACCATGCCGGTTACGAGAGAGGTTATGCTGCCGCTGACGTGGCGCTATACGAAGTCAAGAAGAAGGGGCGCGACGGCTGGCAAGTGGCGGCATTGGACAGTCGCGAAATGGCTGGCTAGGGTGGGTACTAGGCAAATTCTATAATACGACCTGACATTCTTCAGCGCCACGGAAGGGGGAGTCGGATGATGACTCCGCATGAGGGCAGGGAAACGCCCGAACGGCATAGCGGTTTTCGCGCCGCCGACAATATCGGTCGTCGTCGTTTTCTGCAGTTGGTGGGAGGCGGCAGCCTGGGGCTTCTGCTCGGTGGCTGTGGCGACACCGACGATGAGCTTCTTGCGCCTGAGTTTCCCCCGTTCCATGAATGGATGGACCTCGGGCCGCTCGAGGCAAGACGAACGTCGGTACACGGCGTCTCGTTGCACGCACTGGTCGCTACCGAAGCCGCACCGCCCGACGCGCCACCGCTGGTGCTGATTCACGGCTCGGGGCTCTCGGGCCGTTACATGGTTCCCACCGCACGCCTGCTGGCGCAGGATTTTCCCGTCTACGTTCCCGACATTCCGGGGTACGGAGACAGCGAGGATCCCGGTGAAGTGCTCAATATCCCCCAGATGTCGGACTGGCTGGTGGCGTGGATGGATGCCATTGGCCTCGAGCGTGCCTCCTTTCTCGGCAACTCTTTCGGCTGTCAGGTCATCATCGATCTGGCGATGCGCTACCCCGAGCGGGTGGATCGGCTGATCCTGCAGGGACCCACCACGCCACCCGACGAGCGCTCGACCTTCTGGCAGTTCGTTCGCTGGCGTCAGAACGAGCCCTACAACCCCGAGATGCTGGGGGAGGTGACGGCTCCCGAGTACGGCAAGGCGGGGCTGTGGCGCATGATCCGTTCCTATATCTTCCAGGTCACCGATCCCGTCGAGGAGAAGGTGCGCCATGTCGAGGCGCCGGCCTTGGTGGTGCGTGGCGAGCACGATCCCATCACCCATCAGGAATTCGCCGAGATGCTGGCGAGGCGTCTGCCGCGGGGTGAGCTCGAGATACTCCCGGATGTTGCCCATACCCTGGTGTTCACGGCGCCGGGGCCGTTGGCCGAGGTCACCCGGCGCTTCATGGAGGAGAACGCATGACGTTGACAGCCAGGAAGCGGATCTTGTTGGCCGAAGTGGTGCTACTGCTGGTGCCGCTCACGCTGTTGATGGCGCTGTTGGTGCCGCTCACCTACGTGGCTTACCCGATTCCGGATCTCCATGCCACGCTACTGGCGTTCGACCTGGGCATGCTGATCAAGCTGCTCGGCATTCTGGCGGCCTGGCGGCTGGCTATAGGCTTTCTGCGCTTCGGTATCGATGGCCTGCGTCGGGCGCATCTGGCCTGGTTCGTCATTCTGCTGGCCGCGGTGGCGATCGGTATCGCCAGTAGCGTGGTGGCCATCGAGCAGAACATGCTCACGTCGGTCTACCAGACCCGGGTCGGCTTCATGCTGCTGGCGCCAGCCTTGGCGTTGGCACCGCTGGCCGCACATCTGTGGTGGGAGCGTCGGCGCGGCTCGGAGTGACGAGGGTCAGCGTGCGAGCCACCAGTTGTCGTGCCAGGCGCGCATCACCCGCTCGGGATACCAGGTCTGGCCCAGGCTGCCGTTGTAGCGGGCCAGGGCGCGGGTGAGGTCGCCGCGCTCCACGGCGAGATAGTGGGCAAGAATGGTGCAGCCGTAGCGCAGGTTCAACCATGGATCCATCAGGTCGTCGGCGGAGCGGCCCAGCTCGCGAATCCAGAATGGCATGATCTGCATCAGCCCGACGGCGCCGGCTGAGGAGACGGCTTCCGGCTGAAAGGCACTTTCCACCTGAATGACGGCAAGCACGATCTCCGGTGCCAGGCCGGCCAGGCGCGCTTCGTGATAGATACGGGTGAGCATTTCTCCACGCAGTGCCTCGTCGGGGATGAAGCGTGCGAGCTTGGGTTCCATCTGGCTCATCCAGCGACGCGCCGCCCACACCTGATCCGGCGAGGGCGGCACGGCAACCAGGGTGTCGAGAGTCTGGCGCAACGAGGGCGGAATGTCGGGCTCTACCCGCACGCGCTGGGCAGGCGGGGTCTGCAAGGCCGCGGGTAGGGCGTCGGCCAGGTTCGTTGGCTCGCTCCCACCTGGGCTGAGCCGCTCTTCACCCGTCAGTGGCGGGGCGAAAAGGCCGGCCGCGGCCAGCAGGGCCGCGGCGGCCAGTCGCCGGTCAGGCGCCGATCCGCTCGCGCAGGAACTCGACGATGCCATCGGCCGGGACCATGGTCGCTTCACTGTCACGCCGCCCCTTGTACTCCAGCTCGCCATTGTCCAGCCCGCGGTCGCCGACCACCAGGCGGTGGGGTATGCCGATCAGCTCCTGGTCGGCGAACTTCACCCCGGGACGCAGGTCACGGTCGTCCAGTAGCACGTCGATGCCGGCTGCCGTCAGCGCCTCATAGAGGCGCTCGGACTCTTCGCGCACGCGCTGCGACTTGTGTGCGTTCATCGGTACCAGTGCCACCTGGAAGGGGGCGATGGCGTTGGGCCAGATGATGCCGGCTGCGTCGTGGTTCTGCTCAATGGCGGCGGCCACCACGCGGGTCACGCCGATGCCGTAGCAGCCCATCCAGGTATGTGCCGCCTTGCCGTTGTCGTCGAGCACCGTGGCGTTCATCGCCTCGGAGTACTTCTTGCCCAACTGGAACACGTGACCGACCTCGATGCCGCGCTTGATCGAGAGCGTGCCCTTGCCGTCCGGCGAGGGGTCACCCTCGACCACGTTGCGGATATCGGCCACCTTGGGCAGCGCCACGTCGCGCTCCCAGTTGATGCCGAAGTAGTGCTTGCCGTCGACGTTGGCACCGGCGCCGAAGTCGCTCATCAAGGCCACGCTGCGGTCGACGATGATCGGCATGTTCAGCTTCACGGGACCCAGCGAGCCGGGACCGGCGCCCACCACGGCGCGAATCTCTTCTTCCGTGGCCATGGTCAGCGGGGCGGCCACCTCGGGCAGGTTCTCGGCCTTGATCTCGTTTAGCTCGTGGTCGCCGCGCACCAGCAGGGCAATCAGGCCACCTTCGGCGGCGCGCACCATCAGGGTCTTGATGGTCTTCTCGATGGGCAGGCCGTGCTGTTCCACCAGGGCGGCGATGGTCTTGGCGTTGGGCGTGTCGACCAGGCGCAGCGCTTCGCTCGGCGCGGCGCGCTCGGGGTTGGTGCCCAGAGGTGCGGGCAGCGCCTCGGCCTTCTCGATGTTGGCGGCGTAGTCCGATTCGGTGGAGAACGCGATGTCATCCTCGCCGGAGTCGGCCAGTACGTGGAACTCGTGGGAGTTGTCGCCACCGATGGCGCCGGTGTCGGCCAGCACCGGACGGAAATCCAGGCCCAGGCGGGTGAAGATGCGCGTGTAGGCGTCATACATCGCCTGGTAGGTCTCCTTGAGGGAGTCCTGGTCCAAGTGGAAGGAATAGGCATCCTTCATGATGAACTCGCGCGAGCGCATCACGCCGAAGCGAGGGCGGATCTCGTCGCGGAACTTGGTCTGGATCTGATAGAAGTTGGCCGGCAGCTGCTTGTAGCTGGAGAGCTCGCGGCGCATCAGGTCGGTGATCACCTCTTCGTGGGTGGGGCCGACACAGTAGTCGCGCTCATGGCGGTCCTTCAGGCGCAGCAGCTCGGGGCCGTACTGCTCCCAGCGGCCCGACTCCTGCCACAGCTCGGCGGGCTGCACCGCCGGCATCAAGACTTCCTGGGCGCCGGCGCGGTCCATTTCCTCGCGCACGATGCGTTCCACCTTACGCAGGGTGCGCAGGCCGATCGGCAGCCAGGTGTAGAGGCCCGAGGTGAGGCGGCGGATCATGCCGGCACGCAGCATCAGCTGGTGGCTGATGACCTCGGCGTCGGCAGGCGTTTCCTTGAGGGTGGCAATCAACAGTTGGGTGGCGCGCATGGGTCCGGCGTTTCCTTCAGCGTGGGCTGACATGAATCGAGATGCCGCGGCGAGCGGCGTTCGGGGCATTGTAAGGCCAACGAGGAACGGCGGCAAAAGCGTTGCTCAACCTGGCATGGCTGCTCGGGGCTTATCCGTCGACAGGGCTCCGAGGAGGCGCTGTAAACCCATCCCTGGGCGCTACTTTTGCCCTGCGGCGCTCTCGCATCCTGCTCCGCTTGCAGGACCGGTGCTGGCCATCCATGGCCAGCCCGTTCGGAGCAATGCTCCTCACCCATGGCAAAAGACCTCCTCTGCGCCCTGTCCCCGGCGCCCCTCGCTCGCGGTGGCTCAGTCTGTGTGCAGGTTACTGCAGCGACTTCAGCCAGAACACCATTGGCTTGTCGGTCTCCGTCGGCTCGCCGATGTCTTTCCAGTGGAAGGTGGTGGCGAGCTCCGGGTGGCGCTCGTAGCCCTGGGAGCGCCAGAAGCCGTGCAACGGCACATAGCCTGCCGGTTTCAGCGGGTGGTCGTCAGGGCGCTCCACGGCGCAGAAGGCGACGGTGGTAAAGCCGCGTTCGGCAGCGTGATGCTCGCGCCTGGCAAGAAAGGCCTTGCCGATGCCGCGGCCACGGTAGCTCGGCAGCAGCACTGACTCGCCGTAGTAGAACACGCTGTTCACATCGAAGCCGGCCTGCTCGAAGGGGGCGCGAAACTCCGCCACGTCCTTGGCCAGCGGCATGCCCGTGGCTGCCCCCACCAGAGCATCGCCATCCTCGGCCAGCACGAATACGCTGTCGGGACATTCGGCGTAACGGCGCAGGTAGTCGGCCTCGTAGTCGAAGCTGCCGTCATAGAGATAGGGAAAATCGCGGAACACGGTGATCCGCAAATGAGCCAGCTCCTCCAGCCGCGGCTCGATGGCGCTGCCCTGGCAGGTATGTAATCCGATCTCGCTCATTTGGGCCTCCGTGAAAAATGTAAACGCTCGTATCAGTCGTGACTGTGGTAATCTCCCGCCATTCTCCATGGCGGCGCCCAGGGCGGCAATCGCCCTCGACGCCGGTAACCCGACTTCTGCGGAGCATCCCTTCCATGAGGATCCTGATCCGTCGTGCCCTGACCGGCCTGGTGCTTGGCGTTTCCATCACCGCCCTGGTGGGCTGCGGTACCGTCTTCCACCCCGAGCGCAAAGGCCAGATGAGTGGGCGTATCGACCCGGTGGTCGCCATCGCCAACGGCGTGGGCCTGCTGTTCTTCATCGTACCTGGCGTGATCGCCTATGCCGTGGACTTCTCCAACGGCACCATCTACCTTCCCGGCACCCACGATACGGCCAGCGTCGATACGCTGATCATGGACGAAAACATGGACGTGCCGACCCTCGAGAAGCTGCTCTCCGAGAAGACCGGCAAGCGGGTCAGTCTCGACAGCGAGCTGCTGCGGGTCGAAGAGGTGGAAAGCCTCGACGAGGCCCTGGCGCTGGTGCGCATGGCCGGAGTGAACGACAGGGAGCGGTTGGCCACGCTGTAAGAGAAAGATCTTCCATCGATCTGCCGGGTGCCCTGTGGTGTCACAGCGGCACCCGGTGGGTCGAAACCACTTCTTTCAGTCCCATGAACGAGCGGATCTGGCGCACCCCGGGCAAGTAGAGTAGTTGCTCGGCGTGCAGCTTGTTGAAGCTTTGGCTATCCCGGGTTCTGACCAGCATGAAGTAGTCGAACTCGCCGGTGACGACATGGCACTCCATACAGCCGGTGACGCGCTGCGCGGCCTCTTCGAAGGCAGCGAAGGATGCCGGCGTCGAGCGATCCAGCACCACCCCAATCAACACCACCATGCCGGCATTGAGCCGTTCGGGATCGAGGTGCGCGACGATGCCGCGGATCAGGCCTTCCCGTTTCAGCCGTTCGACGCGACGCAGGCAGGCGGGTGGGCTGAGATTGACCTCGGCCGCCAGCGCCACGTTGGAGATCGAGGCGTCCTGCTGCAGCCGCCTGAGAATACGCTTGTCGATGCGATCCAGCTCGACGCCAGTCGCGGAAGCGGAGTGGGTGGTCGTGTCGCGCAATTTTATTTCCTGCTCATGTCTATATACGGACTTATATTCGCAAGGAGCGAGAAAAAGCCTTCTTTGGTTTGAATAATCGACCCTGTTTTGCAACCAGGCAACTCTTTCTGACGGGTAGTATGAAAAAAGGTCAAGCTCCGGTGGCCGAGCGGACCGACCATCGCCATTTGCTTCGTCAGCAGGAGAAACCCCATGAACTTGCAGCGCTTTCCCCGATATCCATTGACCTTCGGACCGTCACCCATCACCCCGCTGAAGCGCCTCAGCGACCATCTTGGCGGTAAGGTCGAGCTGTACGCCAAGCGTGAAGACTGCAACAGCGGCCTTGCTTTCGGCGGCAACAAGACACGCAAGCTCGAATACCTGATTCCCGAGGCTCTGGAACAGGGCTGTGACACGCTGGTTTCCATCGGCGGCATCCAGTCCAACCAGACGCGCCAGGTCGCTGCCGTGGCGGCCCATCTCGGCATGCAATGCGTGCTGGTACAGGAAGACTGGGTCAACTACTCGGATGCCGTGTACGACAGAGTCGGCAACATCGAGATGTCGCGCATCATGGGCGCCGAGGTGCGCCTCGACGAGGCGGGCTTCGACATCGGCATCCGTCCCAGTTGGGAGCAGGCGCTGGAGGACGTGCGCGAGCGCGGCGGCAAGCCTTTCCCGATTCCCGCCGGCTGTTCCGAGCATCCCTATGGCGGCCTGGGCTTCGTCGGGTTCGCTGAAGAGGTGCGCCAGCAGGAGCGGGAGCTCGGCTTCAAGTTCGACTACATCGTGGTCTGCTCGGTGACCGGCAGCACTCAGGCCGGCATGGTGGTCGGCTTCGCCGCCGACGGCCGGGCACGGCGGGTGATCGGCATCGACGCCTCGGCCAAGCCGGAGCGCACCCGCGAACAGATCCTGCGCATTGCCCGACACACTGCCGAACTGGTCGAGCTGGAAGGGAGGATCGCCGATGAGGATGTGGTACTGGATGCCCGCTACGGCGGCCCCGAGTACGGCCTGCCCAGCGAGGGTACGCTGGAGGCGATCCGTCTCTGCGCGCGCCTCGAGGGCATGCTGACCGACCCGGTCTACGAGGGCAAGTCGATGCAGGGCATGATCGACATGGTGCGCAACGGCGAGTTCCCCGAGGGCTCTCGCGTGCTCTACGCCCACCTGGGTGGGGTGCCGGCGTTGAATGCCTACAGCTATCTGTTTCGTAACGGCTGACTGTTCTGTACTGGCTGGTCGAGGCCATCCAGCGCTGCTGGACGATAGCGCTCCAGCAGCGCCCACAGGATGGCGGCACTCTCGGCGTCCGGCGTGCCGCGATAGTCGCTGGGGCGGAAGCGCATCTGGAAGGCCCGCAGCACGGCGCGGGTCTCCTGGTCCAGCTTGCCCGTCGCCTCCAGCCGATAGCCCCAACGCTTGAGTGCTTCCTGAAGGGTGTCGAGCGGTACGGCCTCGGCCTCGAAGCGCGCCCGCCAGCGAGACACGCTTTCCGCTTCCGGCCATACGCCGATACCGGCTTCATATAGCTCGCGCCAGGGAAAGTGAGGGCCGGGATCGATCTTGCGTGTGGGCGAGATGTCGGAGTGGGCCACCACGTCGGCGGGGTGGATGCCGTGGCGTTCGATGATGTCCCGGGACAGCGCGATCAGCGCCTCGATCTGGGCGTCGGGATAGGGCGCCCATTGGATATCCACCGACGCTTCCGGGTTCTCTTCCAGCAGGCGTTCCACCTCGGCATAGGGGCGGTCGGGCCCGAGATTGACGATCTCGATGCCGATGGAGGTGTCGTTGATGTTGATGCGCCCCCGCCAGGCGCTGGCGCCGGCATGCCAGGCGCGGCGGTTCTCGTCGACCAGTTGATAGACTAGCGGCTGGCCGCGGTGGTCCCGCGGCGGCAGAGGCAGCACGTAATGGGCGCTGACATGAGGGCCGGTGAGCACGGCCAGCGACTCGGCTTCGTCGATATCGGTGTAATGCATCACCAGATGGCGCACTCGACTGTTGTGCGAAGGAGCGACCCAGGAGTGATCCACTACATAGCCGCTGCGCCGCTCAAGCTGTTCCGGTGCGGCGCAACCGGCCAGCCATACGCCGGCCAGGGCGATACTCATGATGGCGGTCCAACGTTTCGACATGCTCAGCTCCCCTGTACCGCCAGTCGTATCAACAAACCGAGCACCATGGCGGTCGAGACGCTGAGCAGAGTGCCCATCAACACGTACTCGGTCAGCTTGCGATCCTGGGCGCCGCGCAGCTCGCCAAAGCGCAGCACCGACTTGGCCGCCAGCAGGAAGCCGATGGCGGTCAACTGGTCGAGCAGCACCAGGGTCAGCACCAGCACGCGCTCGGCCATGCCGATGCGGGCGCCGGCGGCAATCAGCGTACCCGGATTGTCGATCTGGGCGCTCCAGCGCTGTATCACCAAGGCAATGACGATCGACAGCGGGCGGGTGACGAGGACGTAGGCGACGACGGTGCCGAGCACCTGTGGCGTGAACAGCCACTGCCAGAATGCCACCAGCGGCTCCCAGTGGCCCAGCCAGGTCAGCCAGACGCCTATCAACACCAGCAGATGCAGCAGCTGGTCGAGCATGAACCAGCGCAGCCGCATGGGCGACAGATAGGCCTTGCCGAGGTCGATCACGGCATGGCTCACGGCAATCGCTGCCGCGCCGCTCAGCACCATGTTCCAGGAAGCGCCAGTGGCCTGAGTCAGTGTGGCCGCACTCAGCACCGCCAGGGCCAGGGCGCCATGTAGCGCCGCGTGCAGGTAGAGCTGAGCGGAGCGCACCTTGTGCATGTAACGCGCCTCGACCCAGCGGCTGGGCTGCAGGGCGAAGTCACCAAGCAGATGGACCAGCACAAGCCCCAGCAGCAGCGAGAGATCGGCGTTCATGGTGAGTCGTCCTTGAATCGTTGGCCGAGATAGCGCAGATAGTCGTCGAGCAGTGCCCAGCGCGCGGCCCGCAGTCGCTTGTGCACGCTAGGCTGGCTGATGCCGAGCCGCTTGGCCAGCGCCTGCTGGGATTCCTCGTGCCACAGGCTGAGATAGACGGTTTCGGCGGAGTAGCGCGACCAGCCGTCGAGCAGATCGTCGACAAAGCGGGTCAGCAGTGCCAGGCACTCGCTGCTGGGCTCCTCGACAAGGCTGAGCGCCAGGTGGGTCGTGCCTTCGCTCATGGTATCCAGGGTCTGGCCGGAGCGCACGAATACCTCACCGCTGGCTTCGGTTACCCGCTGCCCGGGCTGCCAGGAATCCCGGCCGATGGCGACGGCAATGCGCGCATCCCAGCGCTGGCGCTCCTCCGAATGACGAATCAAGGCCGCACGCAGCAGCACCGCCGCGGGCATGGCGACCGCCGGGTCGGGCAGGGCGATCTGGAACCCGTCGCCACGATAGCGCTCGCTCTGTCCGTCGTAGCGCGCGGTGATCGCTTCGATGGCGGTATCGAGTACCTGAAAGAGCCTCTGGGGATCACTGGCCTTGCGGGAGTCGACCAGGTCGCCCGTGAGAACGGCAATGCGCTGCGCCATAGGCTTGCTCTACGCGTCGGTGATGTCATTATAATAGCCCTTTAAGGCTATTTTTCAATTTAATAACCCAAAAGGGCTATAGCGAGACCGTTCGCCGTGTCGCGTTCCCCATTGTCGTTTGCCCCAAAGTGTCGTTTGCCCAGACCGGCCTAATAGCGTGGCCGCTTCAGGATCTGTTACTCAGAATCATGTATGTATGTACAGTATATGGGTGGGCTTGGCATGGAGCAAGCATCAGCGCGCCAGATCACGCATGGCGTTCTCGAGTCCTTCCAGGGTCATGGGGTACATGCGGTCGTCGATCAACTGACGAATCAACTGGGTGGAGTGGGTGTACTCCCAGGCTCGCGGCGGCATGGGGTTGAGCCAGGCCAGGCGGGGAAACTTGTCGGCCAGGCGCTTGAGCCATACGGCACCGGCCTCCTCGTTGAAGTGCTCCACGCTACCGCCGGGGTGGGTCACTTCGTAGGGCGACATGGCGGCATCGCCGACGATCACCACCTGGTAGTCGCGACCGTAGGTATGCAGCACGTCCATGGTGGGGATGCGCTCGTTGGTGCGGCGGTAGTTGTTGCGCCAGACACCTTCGTACAAGCAGTTGTGAAAATAGTAGTGCTCCAGGTGCTTGAACTCCGAGCGGGCGGCGGAGAACAGCTCCTCGCAGACGCGGATGTGATCATCCATGGAGCCGCCCACGTCGAGGAACAGCAGCACCTTCACCGTGTTGTGGCGCTCGGGGCGCATGCGCACGTTGAGCAGACCGGCGTCGCGGGCGGTGTCGCGAATGGTGGCGTCGACGTCGAACTCCTCGGCCGCGCCCTGGCGGGCGAACTTGCGCAGTCGGCGCAGCGCCATCTTGATGTTGCGCGTACCGAGTTCGAGGGAGTCGTCGTAGTCGCGGAAGCGGCGTTCGTCCCACACCTTCACCGCCCGGCGGTGGCGTGAGCCCTGCTGGCCGATGCGAATACCCTCGGGGTTGTAGCCATAGGCACCGAAGGGGCTAGTGCCGCCGGTGCCGATCCACTTGTTGCCGCCGGCGTGGCGCTCCTTCTGCTCTTCCAAGCGCTTCTTGAAGGTCTCGATCAGCTGCTCCAGGCCGCCCAGGGATTCGATCTGCGCCTTCTCTTCCTCGGAGAGCTGTTTTTCGAACTCGCGGCGCAGCCAGTCGTCGGGAATCAGCGCCTCGATGGCGGCATCGAGATTTTCCAGGCCGTCGAACCAGGCCGCGAAGGCGCGATCGAAGCGGTCGAAGTGGCGCTCGTCCTTGACCATGACGGTACGCGCGACCTGGTAGAACGCTTCCATGTCGGCGAAAACCACGCCGCGTTCGACCACCGCATGCAGGTCGAGAAGTTCGCGCAGCGACACCGGCACGCCAGCGCGCTTGAGGGTTTCGAACAGGCCGATGAACATGGCTCAGCGCCTCTGGTTGCCTTGGCGGCGCATCATGAAGGCCAGCCGTTCGAGCAACTGGGTATCCTGCTCGTTCTTCACCAGGGCTCCGGCCAGCGGCGGGATCGCCTTCACCGGGTCGCGGTGGTAGAGCGCCTCGCGGGCCAGCTCGTCGGCCATCAGCAGCTTGAGCCAATCCACCAGCTCCGAGGTAGAGGGCTTCTTCTTCAGCCCCGGTGCCTGGCGCAGGTCGAAGAACACCTCCAGCGCCTGGCTCACCAGCTTCGGCGCGATGTCGGGGAAATGCACATCGACGATGGCCTGCATGGTCTCGCGGTCGGGAAACTCGATGTAGTGGAAGAAGCAGCGGCGCAGGAAGGCGTCGGGCAGCTCCTTCTCGTTGTTCGAGGTGATCACGATGATCGGCCGGTGGCGGGCGCGCACGGTCTCGCCGGTCTCGTAGACATGGAACTCCATGCGATCCAGCTCCTGGAGCAGGTCGTTGGGAAATTCGATATCGGCCTTGTCGATCTCGTCGATCAGCAGCACCACGCGCTCGTCAGCGGTGAAAGCCTCCCACAGCTTGCCGGGCTTGATGTAGTTCTCGACGTTCTCCACGCCCTCCACGCCGAGCTGGGAGTCGCGCAGGCGGCTCACCGCATCGTACTCGTAGAGCCCCTGGGCGGCCTTGGTGGTCGACTTGATGTGCCAGGTGATCAGCTTTGTGCCCAGTGAGTTCGCCAGCTCTTCGGCCAGAAGGGTCTTGCCGGTGCCCGGTTCGCCCTTGATCAGCAGCGGGCGCTGCAGGGTCACGGCGGCGTTCACTGCTTGCTTCAGGGCATCGGTAGCCACATAGGTAGAGGTCGAATCGAAAGCCATGGGTGCCTCGGCGATAGCTCGTGTAGGGGAGAGTCAAACAAGTGTACGGAAGGGTGGGGCAGGCGACAAATACAACGGCGGAAACGCACCCGTCCGTCGTGACTCACAACGAGACGGGAGGAGGAGCTCAATCGGCGCTGGGGCGCGAGGCGTGTCGCCGCACCAGCAGCCAGGCCAGCACGGACAGCGCCACCAGCACGATCAACGGTAGCATGGCCAGATTGAGTGCCTCCCAGCCCAGCCGGTGGAACAGGTGACCCGACATCAGCGAGCCGATGGCAACCAGCGAGAAGATGATCAGGTCGTTGATGCCCTGTACCTTGCCTCGTTCCGCCTCGGTATGCATGGTGGAAAGCAGCGCGCTGCCGCCGACGAAGAGGAAATTCCAGCCGATGCCGAGCGACACCAGGGCGACCCAGAAATGGGCAATCGTCTGGCCCAGGTTGGCCAGTAGTACGGCAGCCGCGAGCATGGCGGCACCGGCCAGCAGGATACGGTCGACGCCGAAACGGGCGATGAGGCTGCCGGTGACGAACGAGGGTGCGAACATGCCCAGCACGTGCCACTGCATGATGACGGCGACCTGGCTCATCTCGAAGCCCGCCGCCCGCATGGCCAGCGGAGTGGCGGTCATGACGAGTACCATGATGGCGTAGCCCACGGCGCCGGCCAGCACGGCGACCAGAAAGCCCGGCTGGCTGCCGATCACTGCCATGGGGCGGGCAATGTCGCCGGGCTGCGGCTCGCCGCTTGGCGGCACGCGTAGCTGAGTCAACAGGCCGATGGCCACCAGGGCCAGCACGGCAATCACCAGATAGGGGCCGCCCGAGGGCACCCCGGCCACCCAGCCGAGGGTGGCGCTGGCATTCCACGGCCCCAGGAAGGCGGCCACCACGCCGCCTGCCATCACCAGTGAGATGGCGCGACTGCGAAAGGCGGGGCTGGCCACGTCGGCGGCGGCGAAGCGGTAGTACATGGCGAAGCCCTGGTAGAGCCCGAGCAGCAGATTGCCGGCGCAGAACAGCCAGAACGAGCCCGCCGCGATGGCCGCGAAGCTCAGCAGGCCGCCGCCTACGCCACCCAGAGCCGCGCCGGTGATGAAGCCCAGCCGCCGGCCCACGCTCTTCATGAACAGCGAAGCGGGCAGCGTGGAAACCACCGTGCCCACCATCATCAGCGCGATGGGCAGCGTGGCAAGCCCGGGGTCAGGACTCAGCTGATGACCCACCACGCCGCTCAGCGTCATCACGGTGATGGCAGCGATCATGAACAGGGTCTGTCCGGTGACCAGAATGGCTACGTTTGCTTTCTCGCGGGATGGGGCCGCCATGGGGTGTCCTGGTTGCGCTTATCGTCGATACGCTTTTACCAGCGTAGCCGGATCGTGCTCGGCGTGCCCGTGGCTGACGTGGGTGCGCATCAACTGTGCCGCCAGGCTTGTCATCGGTGTGCCGCTGCCGGCGCGCTGGCTCTGGGCCACGGCCATGTCGAGATCCTTGAGCAGGGTGCGCAGATGCCAGGCCGGGTTGTCGAACTCCCTTGCCGCCATGCGCGGGGTCATAATCTGGAACGGCCTGGAGTCGGCGAAGCCGCCGGCCAGCGCCTCGGTCAAGCGCGAGGCATCCACGCCGCTGGCCTCGGCCAGGGCCACCATCTCGGCAATCACCGCCGCCTGACAGCCGACGATCATCTGGTTGCACACCTTGGTCACCTGTCCCGCACCCACCGGGCCCATATGCGTCACCCGTGCCGAGAGTGGAGCCAGCAGGGGACGTACCGCCTCGACGTCCACTTCCGCACCGCCGCACATGATCGCCAGGCTGCCGGCCTCGGCACCTGCCACGCCGCCGGAGACCGGTGCGTCCACCCAACGCATGCCGCACTCTTCCTCCAATCTCTCGGCAAAGAGCCGCGTTGCCGCCGGGTCGCTGCTGGAGAGGTCGACCAAGCGCTGTCCCGCGCGGCCATGCGCCGTCACGCCGCCGTCGCCGAACACTACCTCTTCCACCACGGCCGTGTTGGCCAGACACAGCATCACCACATCCACCCCTGCCATCAACTCAGCGATGGAGGTTGCCACCGTGGCTCCGGCCTCACGCAGTGGAGTGCACTTCTCCGCTGTGCGGTTCCATACCGTGACCATGTAGCCGGCATCGAGCAGGCGGCGCGTCATGGGGTCGCCCATCAGACCGATGCCGATGAAGCCGAGGCGGGGCTGTGTCATGTCGTTTCTCCAGAATGGGGGCAGGGAAGCGGAACACCTAGCATGCGCTATGGAAGTATTTTCCATCAAGCTGATCATGGTTGGTGATGCGGTATGCGTAGACTGAGAACATCGACCGTACGGTAATCGATAAGCTCTGGCGTAGAGTCGGGCAGCGGTCTAGTTTCTAGGTGTTACGTTGTGGAACCTGTAGAAACGGGCACCGTACAGGGGCGGCAATACTCGCTTATCTTGAGGCGCCCTCAGGACGAGGACCTCAATATGCCGACCGCTGGCCATACCATGCGTGCCTGTACGCAATCGGTTGCCCATACCCACGGTGCCTGCTGTTGTGGCTCGCCGCTGCTGCACCACTTCCATCAACGCATGATGGCCGATATCTCGCGGCGTCATTTCCTTGGCGGTGCGGCGGCCGTCATGGCGCTATTTGCCGGGCTTCATGCGCCCAGGGCCGTAAGCGCCCAACCGCAGGACCGCAGTGGCCCACTGCTGTTCTACAATCTCAGGCTCTTCGATGGCAGCAGCGGGGCGCTGCGTGAAAATGTAGCTCTGCGGGTGGAGGAGGGCCGTATCCAGGCGCTGCTGGCTGGAGATGCCGAGCCGCAGGGAGCCGAAGTGATCGACTGTGGTGGCCGCGTTCTGATGCCAGGGCTGATCGACGCACACTGGCATAGCACCCTGGTCGCCATCACCCAGACAGCGGCGATGACTGCCGACCCGGGGTACGTACATCTCGTCGCCGCCAGAGAAGCGGAGCGTACCCTGATGCGTGGAGTCACCTCGGTGCGGGATGCCGGTGGACCATCCTTCGCGCTGAAGCGTGCCATCGATGAGGGGGTTGTCACGGGGCCGAGGATCTTCCCGGCCGGAGCGATGATCTCGCAGACTTCGGGGCACGGCGACTTCCGTATGCGCTATGAAGTACCCCGAGGCACCACGACGCCCCTCAGCGAGCCGGAGCGTCAAGGGGTGGTAGCGATCGCCGATGGCGAAGCCGAGGTAATGCGGCGCACCCGCGAGCAGTTGATGCTCGGCGCTTCCCAGATCAAGCTGATGGGGGGCGGTGGGGTTGCCTCGGCCTACGATCCTCTGGACAGCACGCAGTTCACGGAGCGTGAGCTGCGTGCCGCCGTGGAGGCCGCGGGAGATTGGGGTACTTACGTGATGGTGCACGTCTACACCCCACGCGGTATCCAACGCTCCATCAGGGCTGGTGCCAAGTCCATCGAACACGGCCAGCTCGCCGATGAGGAGAGCGTGAGAATGATGGCGGGAGAGGGCACCTGGTGGAGTCTGCAGCCTTTTCTTCAGGACGAGGACGCCAACGTCTACCCCGACGAGGCTCGCCGCCAGGCCCAGCGCCAAGTGGCCGAGGGTACCGAGCGTGCCTACGAGCTGGCGCAGCGCTTCGATGTCAGACTGGCGTGGGGCACCGATATCCTCTTCAGCCCTCAGAATGCGCCTGGTCATTTACGCCATCTTGCCAAGCTGACGCGCTTTTACGATCCGCTCACGGTGCTGTCCATGGCCACCGGCCGCAACGGGGAGCTGCTCGGGCTCTCCGGCCCTCGAAGCCCCTATCCCGGCACGCTGGGGCGCATCGAGGAAGGTGCACTGGCCGATCTGCTGGTCGTGGATGGTGACCCGAGTCGCGACCTCGATTTCCTCACCGATCCGGATCGCAACCTGCGTTTGATCATGAAGGATGGACGCATTTACAAGAACACTCTGTGAGGCGAACCATGATCGTCCGATTGATTTACCTTGTCCTGGTCATCGTGGCGATGGGCTTTACTGCGGCAGCCCAGGCCCAGGCCCAGGCCCAGACACGTGAAGACAGTTGGCGCTTTCAGCTCACGCCGTACGTCTGGTTGGCGAATCTGTCCGGTGACATTCGCCCGCTCGCGAGTTCCCCGTCGGTGAGCACCTCGCGTACGTTCGGCGAGATACTGGACGACCTGGAAGGCGCGCTCTTCATTTCTGGCAGCGCCCGCTACGAGCGATGGGTGCTGTTCGGGGATATCACCTACGCCTCGCTCAGCCATGAGGGTGTGATTCCGCCGGGCGTGACCGCCGAAGGCAAGGTGCAGCAGCGCTCGCTCACAGCGGCAGCCGGCTACCAGGTCTTCAGTGATCATGGGCATTTTCTGGACCTGCTCGTCGGCGTGCGGGCCTGGCGTATGGAAGCAGAAGTCTCCGTGCCGGGCCTGGGGATCGGTCTGCGAGACACCGAGCGCTGGGTCGACCCGATTCTGGCCGCGCGCTTGCGTTCGGTGTGGAGTCCGGCATGGTCCACGCTGCTGCATGCCGATGTAGGGGGATTCGGTATCGGGGCTGACAGCACCTGGCAGGTTGTGGCAACCGCAAACTATCAATTCAGCGAAGCCCTCTATCTTTCCGCCGGCTATCGCCATCTGGCACTGGATCGTGACGAAGAAGGCGCGCGGCTCGATATTGCGATGGGCGGCCCGCTAGTGGGCTTAACTTGGCGCTTTTAGGCAGCCATCGGAGGGGGGATCCCGAGTATGGTTGCCAGCAAGCGCGGTCGTGCAAGAGGGAAGTAATATGAGCGACACAAAGAACACACGTGCCACGGTGATTCCCTGCCTACGCTATCGAGACGCGCCAGCGGCCATTGAATGGCTCTGCCATGTCTTCGGCTTCGAGCAGCAATTCGCGGCCGCCAACGATGATGGTTCCATAGCCCATGCTCAACTGACGTTCGGCAACGGAATGATCATGCTGGGGTCCGCCACGGACAGTGAGTTCGGGCGCCTGATGAAACAGCCGGATGAGATCGGTGGCGCCGAAACGCAGTGTGCCTATCTCATCGTTTCGGATGCCGACGCCGTGTACACCCGCGCCAAAGCGGCTGGTGCCGAGATCGTCATGGAGATCAAGGACGAAGATTATGGCGGCAGGGGCTTCAGCTGCCGCGACCTGGAAGGCCATCTGGAACTTCGGCACCTACGACCCATGGTAAAAAGGCACTGCTTTGACTCGGCTATGGCGCCTAGTCGTTGATTGGGCAAGCAATTACGGCGTACCCCAGACTTGAATTATGAGCGGACCATCCAGGTGCCTTGAATTAGGCACCTGGATCCGGCAAGTAATGATCAGCCGGTCATTCTTCCGCTGAGCTTGTCACGCAGGCGGTCGACCATGCCCACACCCGGGCCCACGGTCTTGTGGAACAGTTCGGAGTGGGGCGCGCTGGGGTGAGGGCGGGTTGGCGCCAGCTGCTTGGCGTTCTCCACTTTCTTGCCCAGGTCGATTCGCTCTTCTTCGGGGAGACGCTGACGCAGTTGGGGGAACTGGTCGGCTTCCTCGTCCTTGGCATGGTGGCGCAGCAGTTCGTCCAGCTTGTGCACATGGTCCATGAAGGCCGGTTCGGCGGCGTCAACGTCTTCCAGCTGCTTCATCACCTGGACGATCTCGTCGTGCTCTTCCTTGTCATGCTCGGCTTCCTCTTTGCCGTTGGGAATACGCTTCTCCATCACCGGATAGACGTACATTTCCTCGGCAACCGAATGACGCATCACTTCGGCAATCAGCGTATCGGTGAGCTCCCGGCGCTGCTCGGCGTCGGGGGAACGCTGGATCTGGTCCAGCAGGTCCTCCATCTCGCGATGGTCGAGGGTGAGAATATCGACGACGTCGTGTGTAGACGTGTTGGTATGCTGATTCATGAGACTCCCTCCATTGAGTCGTTGCGCCTTTTGCAACAGGCCATCTCAACATAGCCGTGAGTGGTCGTATCAGCCAAACCTGGCATAGCCGGGCACTACCGCCTTATGCTGAATCGCTCGCCAGGAGGCGGATCAACGATCCTGCGCTTCGAAAGGGAGGGGACATGCGACTCAGGGTGCTATCCGACCTTCATCTGGAACACTTCGATGAAGGGCGCGAACTGCCGGACGTCCCGGCTGATGCGGTGGTTCTCGCCGGTGACATTCACCGGCATGCCGAGGGGCTGAGCTGGGCGGCCGAGCGTTTCGCCGGGTTGCCCATTCTCTACGTGCCGGGCAATCATGAATTCTATGGCACCAGCATGCCGCTGTTGCGACAGGCCATGGCGTACGAAGCCGAGCGGCTGGGTATCGAGTTGCTCGACAATCGCTCACTGACGCTGGATGGGGTGCGCTTTCATGGCACGACGCTATGGACCGACTTCGCCCTGTACGATGGTGAGCCGGAACATGATCCTGAGCTGACCGAGCAGAAAGCCCTCTGGATGATGCCCGATTTCAGCATCATCGAACAGCCGGAAGGGCAGACCTTCAGCCCGGCGGAGAGTCGCCGGCTGCATGCCGAATCGCTGTCCTGGCTGGAGGCGGAACTGACCCGGCCCTTCGACGGGCCGCGGGTAGTGATCAGCCACCACGCTCCCTTGGCGGAGTGTATACCGCCGCGCTACCGGGGCGATGCGCTGTCGCCAGCCTTTGCCTCTCATCTGCCGAGCCTGATGGGACGTATGGAGCTGTGGATTCACGGCCACGTGCACGAGCCGGTGGATCGTGTGCTTGGCGGCACGCGGATACTGGCCAACCCAGGCGGCTACCCCGACGAGTTCGAGCCGCCGCTGTTCGTGAACGACTTGGTCGTCGAAATATGAGCGAGAAGAGGGAATGAGAATAATGTTCAAGGTCTACGGCGATCGTCGGTCCGGCAACTGCTACAAGATACAGCTATTGATGAGCCATCTGGGCATCGAACACGAATGGATCGATGTCGATATTCTGGCCGGCGACACGCGCCGTCCCGAGTTTCTGGCCAAGAACCGCAACGGCAAGATTCCGTTGCTCGAACTGCCTTCTGGCGAGTACCTGGCCGAATCCAACGCCATTCTCGATTATCTAGCCCACGGTACCGCCTATCTGCCCGATGAGCCGCTGGCCATGGCGCACGTACTGAGCTGGCAGTTCTTCGAGCAGTACAGCCACGAGCCCTATATTGCGGTAGCGCGCTTCATCGCCAAATACCTTGGCCTGCCCGAGGAGCGCCGGGCGGAATACGAAGGCAAGCAAGCGAGTGGGTACAAGGCACTCGACGTCATGGAGCAGACGCTTGCAGCCTCGCCCTACCTGGTGGGGGAGACGCTCACCGTGGCGGACATCGCATTGTATGCCTATACCCACGTCGCCAATGAAGGTGGCTTCTCGCTCGCTGGCTATCCTGCCGTGCAGGCCTGGCTCGCCAGGGTGGCTGCTCATCCACGACATGTTCCGATGGGCTCGAAGAACTCGTGACGTAGCCCATCAAAGCTAGTACCCAAGTATCCGATTTGGTGCCATAAAGAAATGGCGTACCCATGGTACGTGGTTGCGCCGTTTCAGCATTGGCAGCGCAGCCTGTCACCACCCTGACAATAACGAAATCAACCCGTCAACGGCAGGCGGTCTGCACCATCCTGTCCTCATGGAGGTTTCACATACTCCATCGGGGCCATGGCCGAGCCGACGTTGCCCGCTGAGCAAGGGTTCGTGGGAGAACGACAATGACCGGTGCAATGGCAGACAAGAAAATGGCCCTTCTGTGGCTGAAAATTGCGGTGGTGTATCTCCTGGTTGGCGTCATCTACGGCATCGTGATGGCCGCCAGTCATCAATATGTCTTTCGTAGCGTGCATGCACACATCAACCTGCTGGGTTGGGCAAGCCTGGCCCTGGCCGGTCTGATGTATCACTTGTATCCGGCTGCTGCGCGTAGCCTTCTCGGCCGACTTCACTTCTACCTGCACAACGGCGGTCTTCCGGTGCTGTTGGTATGCCTGCACTTTTACGCGGGCGGCATGCGACAGCTCGAGCCAGTGGTGGCATTGGCCTCGGTGATCGTTGGCTTGGGCATACTGGCGTTTGCGGTGAACGTCATGATGAACATGAAGGTGACCTTGCCGACGGGCAACGTCGATAGCGCCTGAGCGCGACGGCTGCCGGTTGAAAGCGGTCTGCCTGGGCCTCATCTGGATGGGTGAAGCCGCATCGCTCTACTGGCCCAGGCGGGCCATCCATCGACAGGAGCCTCAGCCGCATGTTCATCGCCGTACTGACACTCGACGTTTCCCTGCCGGGCTGCGCATCGCTCAAGGAGAAGCGCCAGCGCATGGGTGGCATTCACGAGCGCTTCGGTCGTAATCCGGCTGTGGCAGTGTGCGAGAGCGGCCAGCACGATCGGCTCGAAGCAAGCGAGTGGACTTTCGTGGTGACAGGGAACGAGCGACAGAAAGTGGAGTCGCTGTGCAGTGAGATCGAAGACAAGTTGCAGCGCACGGTGGACGGCCGAGTGCTGAAGGTTTCACGCGAAATGCTGTAGATGAGTGCTTGGCATATGAAGGCACGCTGATTTTGCATTGCATCAAAATAAGTCAGCAGGCCATTTTTATGAGCATTGATGGTGCAGAAGGGAGTGAGCTGGCGGCGTATGGCACAAAGCATGCGTACTGTTTTTCTTGCAGGTCTTTGTTTTTTCAAGAGTTCTGTAATTGTTGGCGCGGCTATCGCATTGTATTGAGCAACGAAGCAAGAAACCCAGTACTGAGTTACTAATTAGTACTGAGTAACCGATCAACGCTTCGGAAGGTCGGCAAGAACTGCCTTCTGAGCAACGTCGCCAAAGGCTGAACGACAGCGGGCGATATACCGATGTGAGCTGGCGTGCTCCACCTGACCCCCTTCGGGGGGTCTTTTTTATTTTTCCCGAGCTTGGGCGAACGTGTCGGCAAAGGCAATGCGACCTTGGTCGGTCGGTGGTGTTCTCTTTTCGTTGGCATGGTCTACCCTTGCGGAGCGGTATTCGCAATGCAGCAAGTCGCAGGGAGGTGACATGCAGGAAAGAATCATGCTCGTACTCAATGGCGGTGGCGCCCTGGGTGCTTACCAGTTCGGCGTTTATCGCACTCTGGTAAACCGCCTGGACGAACGCGCAAGGCGTGACATGGTCGTGGTGGGGGCATCGATCGGGGCGGTTAACGGGTATCTGCTGGCGGCGCACCACGCAGCTCCGGATGCGGGTGTGGAAGCCTTGGCAAGCTTCTGGCGTGAGGTGGCCCAACCCGCCTTGCCGTTCGTTCCATTCTTCGATGTCAGAAGCCAGCGCCTGAGCGCCACCCTCACCGGGCTCACTTTCGGCAATCCACCGGTATTCTCGGCCGTGCCAGGCGGCTTTATGATCGGCCTGGGTGGCTATCCTGCCACGGCGGGCTACGACAACCGCAGACTGGTCGAGACCGTGGCGCGTCATGCCGAGCACTATACGGCGTTGAGCGATGCCGGCCCTCGACTGATGATACGCGCCATCGATATCGAAGCGGCGGAACCGGTCTGGTTCGACAGCCAGGAGCAGCCCATCGTGCCCAGCATGATCGGTGCCAGCAGTGCGATTCCGCTACTGTTCAAGCCCGGGCGGCACGAGGGGCGGGCCTATTGGGATGGAGATGTCTGGCATCGCGGCTTGCTGCTGCCAGCTCTCGAACGCCTTTCGTCACCGAGGAGCGGGCAGCCGTGGCATGTCATTACAGTGGAACTGTTCAAGCAGACGCCGGGCATGCCGCAAGGGCTTGGTGAGGGCCTAGATCATTTCAGGCGTCTATTCCTAGGCGCGCGCAGCGACGATGAAGCCCGCGAGGCGACCGAGCGCTACCCCGAGCTGCGCCTGACCCGTATCCGCCGTGATCCACATCCCGGTGAGAGCGCTTCGCTCTGGTTGACGGACTGGGCGCCAGATCGCCTGACATATCTGATCGAGCAGGGCGAGGCGGATGCACAGCGGGCGCTGGATTTGGCTCTTCCGAGCCGAAGCAGCCACAAGGTAAATGAGGAGCGCTGAAAATGACTGAGCTGCCAGGGTGGCCCCTGACAGCTCGTTCGATCCCGGCCGGCTACAAACCTATCTGCCTTCCTATAGCAGACTGAGCTCTACACGACTTCCCTGTCGCTTGCAGCCAACACCGGTATATCAGCGGTCTTGGTTCTTGCCGCCCTTGCGGCCTGCCTCGGAGGCCTTTTGCGGGTCATTGGCAAAATTGCCCCCGCTGTGCTGACCGCCTTTCTGGCCTGCCTCGGAGGCCCGCTGCGGATCGTTGGCGAAGTTGCCGCTGCTCTCCTTACCGCCTTTCTGTCCGGCCTCGGAGGCGCGCTGCGGGTCGTTGGCAAAATTGCCCCCGCTGTGCTGGCCGCCTTTCTGGCCGGCTTCAGAGGCGCGCTGTGGGTCGTTGGCGAAGTTGCCGCTGCTTTGCTGGCCACCTTTCTGGCCAGCTTCGGATGCCTTCTTCGGATCGTTGGCAAAATTGCCCGGATTCTGGTTGCGCTGTGCCATGTCAGAACTCCTTCTACATGCCTGTCGATTCAACAAGCGAAAACGTACTTCCATTTACCGGCTGTCCGGCGCTTCTGGCGTTTGCCAGCATGGTTAAACGTAGGAGCGCTCAACCGGCATATCAAGCCAGGTCGGGTATCCTAATGCTAAGAAAAGTTGTTGTTTCTAAAGAAAAGATTGCGTCCTGAGACGGAGGCGTGATGCGCTTGTCGGCCGTCTCGTTTCAACCCTTTGATTCACTGTCGAAGAGTCTCTATGACAGATTGTTCAGCGGAAACATTTTCGGGCCAGCCGCAGGGCCATCGGCTTGTAGTTTTTCGTTTCCCACAGGCTCAATGGGGCACCTCGAGTAGCGAGGTAAGCGGGGCGAAGAGCAAGGTCAAAGAAGCGCGGCAGAAAATGGTTTGATGTAGATCAACGGAGTGTGAGGTAGCACCACTCATTGGTATGTAGGGACCTGGCACTATTCGCTGAGCTGAGGCTTCATGACAGCCTGAAAATTTTCACAAAATACTCTGCCCACTCAACAGCGAGAATGGCCTTTCCATGAAAACGTACGCATCCAATGGGGAAGCGTTCGCCAGCCTCAAGCGGCTGCTGGCGCTCAATCTGCAAAACAAGATCCTGCTTCTGGTGCTGGTGCCGCTGATCATCTCTTCATCTTGTCTGCTGGTACTCGAGGGCCTGGAGCGCATCGATTCCAACCGTGCCCAGTTGGCTCAGCAGCGTGAACTGATGCTCGAAGCCCGACACCAGGGAGTGGAGAGTGTCGTCGACATGGCGGCGGCGCTGGTGGAGAGCGTCGCCGGTACCATCGACGACCCGGATGCGGCTCGCCTGGCGGCTGTCGAACTGCTGCGTGATCGGCGTTTCGAAGAGGACAATGCCAGGGTTGTGGATGCCGCCATGGCGGTAATCGAAGAGGCGGCCAGGCAAGATCTGATCCAGACCCTGGTGCGGCTCTGGGCCATTGCTTCGGTCATCAACCTGGCCATTACCTTCTTTGCCATCTGGATCACCCGCCGGACGGTGCGTCAGATTCGGCGTACCGCCAATGACATGCACGAGATCGCCCAGGGCGTGGCGGAAGGACGAGGGGATCTCACTCGTCGCCTGCGTGTCACCAGTAAGGACGAGATCGGCGAGCTGGCCCGCCAGTTCAACGGTTTCCTGTCGCGCATCCAGGCCACCCTGCGCGAAGTGAGAGCCGGGGCCAACGATGTCTATTCGGCCTCGTTGAGCATTTCTCGCAGCAGCGACGAGCTGGCCTCGCGCACCGACCAGGCGGCGGTCAGCCTGCAGCAGACCTCCTCGGCAATGGAGGAGATCACCTCGACGGTGGAGAACAATGCCGAACACACCGGGCAGGCGGACCAGTTGGTGCGAGGCAGCGCCGAAGTGGCGCGGCAGGGCAGGGAGTCGATGCAGAGGGTCGAAGAGACGATGGGGCGGATCAGCGCCTCCTCGACCAAGATCGGCGAGATCGTCTCACTCATCGACGGCATCGCTTTCCAGACCAATATCCTGGCGCTCAACGCCTCGGTCGAGGCCGCCAGGGCGGGCGAGCACGGCCGCGGCTTCGCCGTGGTAGCCCAGGAGGTTCGCTCCCTGGCCCAGCGCTCGGCGGATGCGGCTCGCGAGATCAAGGGGCTGATCGAAGCATCGATCACGCATACCCGGCAGGGCACCGACATCGTGCACCAGGCCGGCGTCACCATGCAGGAGATCTTCGACAGCATCGCCAAGGTCAATGACGTCATCGCCGAGATCAGCGCCGGCTCGCGTGAGCAGAGTATCGGTATTCACGAGGTGAATACGGCTGTCAGCCGCATGGATACGATGACCCAGCAGAACGCGGCGATGGTGGGACACAACACCGCTACGGCCGCGGCCATGCGCAGCCAGGCGGAAAAACTCACGCAGTTGATCAATACCTTCGTGCTTGGCGGGGAGCTGGAGCGGCCCGCCGTGGTGGCCCCGCCCCTGGAGCTTGTGCCGGCACCGCCCGCGCCCATGCCGGTTCGAGCAAAAGCGCCCGCGGGCGGAAAAGTGCAGGCCGAGGCGGAGTGGGAAGCTTTCTAGGTAGCGGGATGAGTTGCGATGCTTGCCCGCAAGCGGCCAAGAAGCGACGATGAGCCAAGGTAACGGGAAGGGAGCCTTGCCTTGGCTGACATCACCACGACGAATGCCATCCCGGTGGGTATCAGCGCTTGCCTGATGGGCGAGCAGGTACGCTACAACGGGGGCCACAAGCGCTCTCGCTACTGCCTGGAAGTGCTGCAGGAGTGCTTCGCCTTCGTACCGTTCTGCCCCGAACTCGAAGCCGGCCTGGGCGTGCCGCGGGAGCCGATCCGTCTGGTCGGCGCCCCCGGCGAGCCGCCGCGGGTGAAGGGCACGGTGGATCCCGAGCTGGACGTCACCGAGCGCCTGCGTGAAGTCGGCGAGGCGTTCGTGGCGCGCCATCGCCATCTGCGCGGCTTCATCCTGATGAAAGGCTCGCCGAGCTGCGGGCTCGAGCGGGTCAAGGTCTATCACGAAAACGGCATGCCCAGCCATGCCGATTCCGGGCTCTTCGTCCAGGTCATGCGCGAACACTTCCCCGAGCTGCCACTGGAGGAGGAGGCGCGCATGAACGACGCCGTGCTGCGCGAGAACTTCATCACCCGTGTGTTCGCCTTCGACGACTGGAAACGCAACGTCGAAGAGGCCGGGGAGTATCACGCTCTGATCCAGTTCCACAGCCGCCAGAAATATCTGCTGATGGCACACCACGTGGAAGCCTATCGCGAGCTGGGCCGCTACCTGGGCAGCGAGGCTCATGCCCTGCCGCTGGAAGAGGTCAAGCGCTCCTACCTGCAGCGCTTCATGGCGGCGCTGTCGCGTCCGGCCACGCGCAAGACCCATACCAATGCGCTGATGCACGTGATGGGCTACCTGAAGCAGGAGCTCGACAGCGAGGTCAAGCAGGATCTGCTACAGGCGATCGAGGAGTATCGCCTCGGCCATGTGCATCTGGCGGTGCCGGTCAGGTTGCTCAACCATTACATGAAGCGTCACGGCTCGGAGTACATTCGCCAGCAGACGTACCTCGATCCGCATCCTTACGAACTCGGTCTGCGCAACGCCATTTGAATCAGGCACGGGCCTCGCGCAAGTTCATGCCTCCGCTCGATGTCGACCGAACTGCAGCTCTGCCAGGTGGCGGTAGAGCGGGCTGCGCTCGAGCAATTCACCGTGGCGGCCGGCGGCGACCAGGCGTCCCTCGTCGAACACCAGCAGGCGGTCGGCGGCGGTCACCGTGGCCAGCCGGTGAGCGATCACCAGGCTGGTGCGCCCGACCATCAGACGGTCCAGCGCCTGCTGTACCAGACGCTCGCTCTCGGCATCCAGCGCACTCGTCGCCTCGTCGAGCAGCAGCACGCTCGGGTCCTTGAGCAGCGCGCGGGCAATCGCCAGGCGCTGACGCTGGCCACCGGAGAGCTGCACGCCGCCGGGGCCGAGCTCGGTATCGAAGCCGTGGGGCAAGGCCTCGACGAAGCCCAGGGCATTGGCGTCGCGGGCCGCGGCGCGTAGTTCGTCCACGGTGGCGTCGGGCTTTCCGTAGCGAAGGTTATCGGCCACCGTGCCGGTGAACAGTACCGGCTCCTGGGCCACCAGGCCCATGCCGGCGCGCAGCGCCTTGGGGTCGCATTCGCGCAGGTCGATACCGTCCAGCGTCACGCGGCCCCGCTCGGGGTCGTGAAAGCGCAGCAGCAGCGTGAACAGCGTACTCTTGCCGGCGCCGGAAGGGCCCACCAGCGCCACGCGCTCGCCGGAGCGAATCTCCAGGTCGAGTGAATCCAGGGCCGGATTTTCCCGCCCTGGGTAGGTGAAGCTCACACCTTCCAGGCGGATCTCACCGCGCAGCGGCGTGGGCAGGGGCGTCGGTGCATCTGGCGAACGAATGGTCGGCTCGGCGTCGAGCAGTTCGAGCAGTCGTTCGGCGGCACCGGCGGCACGCTGCACGTCGCCGGCCACTTCGGCCAGGGTCGCCACCGCCCCGGCCGCCAGCACCGCATAGAAGACGAAGGCCGAGAGTTCGCCCGCACTGATCTCCCCGGCCAATACTGCCCGACCGCCTTGCCACAGCATCAGGCCCACGGCGGCGAATACCGTCAACATGGCGGCGGCGGTGAGCCAGGCCCGCTGGCGGGTACGTACCACGGCGGTGGCGAAGGCCTGCTCGGCTCGCTCGCCGTAGTCGTGGCGGTCGATCGCTTCGTGGGAAAAGGCCTGCACGGTGCGAATGCCGTCCAGTGCCTCGCTGGCGTAGCGGCCCAGTTCGGCCACCCGGTCCTGGCTGTGGCGGGAAAGCCGTCGCACGCGGCGGCCGAACCAAAGGATCGGCAGCAGCGTGGCCGGTATGCCGATCAGCACCAGCGCCGATAGCCAGGGTTGGGTCACCAGCATCAGAGTCACCGCACCCAGTAGCATCACCAGATTGCGCAATGCCAGCGAGATGGACGAGCCGAACAGGGTCTGCAGCACGCTGGTATCGGCGGTCAGGCGTGAGGCGATCTCGGCGGCGCCGCGGTCGCGCCGGGAGGCGCTCTCGAAGTAGGCCGGCTCCAGTTCGAGCAGATGATCGAAGACCTGACGCCGCAGGTCAGCGGCCAGGCGCTCGCCGATCCAGCTCACCTGGTAGTAGCGCAGCGCCGAGGCGCCGGCCAGCACGCTGACGACGGCCAGCATCACGCCCAGGGTCTGGTTGAGGCGGGTGGCGTCTGCGGCGAGAAAGCCCTGGTCGATCACCAGGCGCAGCCCCTGGCCCAGCAGCAGCACGCTGCCGGAGGCCACCAGCAGTGCCAGTGCGGCGATGATCAGGCGGCCGCGATAGGGGGTGAGCAGCGCCAGCAGGCGCAGCAGTACCCGCGGGTCCGGGCGTGGGGTCATGTCGGGTGGTCACTCATGGCAGGCATGGGGATACGATATCAGGGCTGCGGCATCGGTGCATGAGTGAGCCCGGGGCGCCCGCAGGCAACCCCGGTACTCTCTTCAGATCAGCAGGCTTCAGGCCAGCAAGCGGCTCCAAATGCCATACTCGCCGCGGATCGGCCCGCGACGCAGGCAGAGCAAGATCACCGCCACCGCGCAAATCAGACTGTTGATCGTCGCGGCCGTGTCGGCGCCGTGCAGGAAGGGTGTGAACAGCAGGATGGTGGCCAGCGGTATCATCAGCCAGCGGGCCGGACGGGCCGACTCGGCCATGGCGATGACGCCCAGGGTGATGAGCAGCGCCCCAACCAGGTGCTCCCAGTTGGCCAGGGTGCCCTCGGCGCCGAAGGTGATGCGGGTCAGCATCAGCCAGGCGCCGATCAGGATGCACAGGGCCAGGTTCCAGGGCAGATTGACCCCGGTACCCAGCGCGTCGCCGAGAATGGCGGTGGGCTTGCACTGGAAATCCTCGTCCGGCGATTCGTTGGGACCTTCGTCGGTATCGCCGGTGAAGAAGATCTTGAGCACCGGAGCACCGGCCTTGCGCCGCCGCCTGAGGAATTCACCGGTGGCGACGAACTCGTTGAAGGCGTAGGCGATCTGCAGCAGCATCGCCCCGGCCTGGATCAGGCACAGGGTGCACCAGGTGCCGATCAGAATGGGCTGGATGATGATGAAGGTCACCGAGACCACACCGAGGGGGACGATCAACACGCCGAACGAGGCCACTACCCAAGGCATGGTGCGCCAGCGGTTGGCCGCACCCATCAGGCCGAGCATGATCTCCAGCATGTAGACCATGCCGCCCAGGCCGGCATCGGGCACCGGCCAGGCTTCGGAGGCCTCCGAGGTGATGATGTCCTCGGTGCCGTTCAGGCCCTCACGGGTGCCGCCGAAGAATGGGTCCCACACCGCGTCGATGTGCCCCAACTGATAGGCGGCGAGATAGCGTGAGATGAAGAAGCCAACGAAGGCCAGCGCGATGATCGGCATGCGCTGGCGCCAGCTCGACGGGTTGTTGTTCCACCCGGGCGGCGTGGTCGGGCCGGTCATGGCCGCTGCCGGTGAGATACCGGGCGCCGGCCGCACCACCGCAGCGAAGCCGATGGCCAGGGTGCCGACAACGGTGCCGTTGAGGTAGGCCGCGGCGCTGTCACTCCAGAACACCAGCGGGGCGAACAGCACCCAAAGGCCGATCGCCGCGCACACCCACCGCGTCCAGATCAGCTTCAGCGACAGTGAAAGCGCACCGAACAGCGCCAGTAGCAGACCCGAAGCCATGTCGCTGTAGGCCATGGCGCCGTCGTAGCCCAGGGTGGCGGGGGATACCACCAGCCAGGCGCCCAGAGCAATGTTGAAGAAGTGCGCCCACAGGAAGCGGTAATGCTCGCGCTGGGTATGTGCCTGATAATCTTCCAGTACCCGCTCGGGATTGACGCCTTTCTCCTCGGCCTCCTCGATCCAGTCCGGGGGGGTAATGCCATTGGCCTCGTACCAGCCGTGGGGGTCGCTGAGCAGGTGGTCGACCATCGCCTCCAAGGTGTCGAAGACCTCATGGCGCGGCTCCCAGCCGAGCTGTTCCCGCGCCCGGCGGATGTCCAGCTCGTAGTGGTCGTCGGCCATGTCGATCATGAACGGCCGGATGAAGGGCTTCTCGCCCTTGTCGAAATCGTCCGGCACCAGCGGCTCGCTTTTCTCTTCCAGCAGCGCACCGGTCTTGGCCAGCGGCTTGGGCATGACCACGGTCTTCCATTTCTTCTTGCCGTGGATCAGCTCACCCAGACGGTTCTGCAGCGCCTCGTAGCTGACGGCATGCTCCTCACCGATGAGGATTTCGTTCTTTTCGGGCAGTTCGCGGCGCCGGTCGATGGTGCGGCGAAAGGCCTCGATCATGTCCTCCTTGTGCACGCAGGCCTGGCCGGCGTTGGTGTTGCCCGAGTAGAAATGACTCTTGAGGGTGTGCTCGTAGATGCGCGCGATCTGGTGGGAGAGCGTCGGCACGCTGGTCTTCTCGTCGTACATACCGGCCAGGCGCAGCAGGGTGTAGGGCATGCGGGCATGTTCCCTGATCACCTCCTCGGTGCGCGCCTTAGACTGCGGATAGGCCCAGGTGGGGCCGATCGGCGTCTCCTCGCTGACCCGGCGGCCCGGTACCTGAGGCTCGTGCACGAGCATGGTGCTGGAGTAGATGAAGCGCTCGACGTTCATGTCTGCCAGCGCCTCGAGCAGGTTGCGCGTACCCTGCTCGTTGACCTTCTCGTAGAGTGGCGACTCCTCGCCGGTGAAATCGAAATAGGCCGCCAGGTGCACCACGGCGGCGATGTCGCGCCCGTGCCGCTCGGCGATCTCATTCATCGTGCGCTTGATGGAGTCGACCTCGGTGAGGTCGAATTCGTAACTCTCGTCGGCCTCTTCGCCCGCGCTGCGGTCCAGTCCGATGATGTGATAGTCATCCTTCAGGCTGCGGGTCAGGGCGGTTCCTACGCCCCCCGAAGCCCCGGTGATGATCACCACCGGTTTATCCCGGTTTGTGACTTCCTTGCCTTGCATGACCAAGACCCCTTCTCAATCCATGAGCGCACAGAACGATGATGCTCCCTCAAGCTAGTCGGCTTTACCTCAGAACGGCAAACCCAAGTTATTACGCTTGGTGTTTCCATTGGCTATGCTGCTGATGCGGTTGGCGTGTCTGCCAAACCGTCCGGAACGGAAAAGGAGTTTCTTGCGCATGAAGAGTGTCGTTGCCATCCGCCACGTTGCTTTCGAGGATCTGGGCATCTTCGAGCCGATCCTCGAGGAGTTCGGCTACCGCATCCGCTACCTCGACCCGGGACTGCTGGGGCCGGATGCTCTGGAATCGCTGGATGTTGACAGCCCCGAGCTGATGGTGGTGCTGGGCGGGCCGGTTGGCGCCAACGACGATGCGCTCTTTCCGTTTCTCGCCGCCGAGCTGGACGCCATTCGCCACCGGCTCGATTCGGGACGTCCGCTGCTCGGTATCTGCCTCGGGGCACAGCTCATCGCCCGCGCTATGGGCGGGCGGGTCTTTCCGATGCCGGAAAAGGAGATCGGCTTTGCCGACGTCTACCTGACGCGAGACGGACAGGAGGGGCCGCTACGCCACCTGGGCAATCCCGATCACGTCCTGCACTGGCATGGCGACATGTTCGAAACGCCCCCCGGCGCCACGCGGCTGGCCTACAGCCACCCCTGTTCGCACCAGGCCTTCGCCGTGGGCGATCAGGTGCTGGGGCTGCAGTTTCATCTCGAGGTGGACCCGACCCGAATCGAGCCCTGGCTGATTGGTCATGCCGCCGAGCTTGCCGTGGCGGAAGTCGATCCGGTCGAACTGCGTGAGCAGGCGCAGCTGCACGGTCCGGGCATTGCCCGGCGCGGTCAGCAGGTACTGCGCGAATGGCTGACCAACGCCGAGGCTACCCACGACATCGAGTAGCGCCGGGCTGCGTCACTCCTTGCGTTGCTTGAGCTGCTCCTTGAGTTGTTTGGGCACCTGCTTGATGATCAGCCGGTCCTGGCTTTCGTCATACTCGATGGACGACCCCAGCAAATGGGAGTCGAAGCTGATCGAGACGCCGCCGGCGCGGCCAGTGAAGCGGCGAAACTGTCTGAGGGTGCGCTTGTCCGGCGGTATCTCGGGCGAGAGACCGTAGTCGGCGTTGCGGATGTGGTCGTAGAATGCCTTGGGCTGTTGCTCGTCGAGCAGCTCCGAGAGCTCTTCCAGGGTGATCGGCTCGCCGCGGCCGGCCTGCTCATTGGCGTAGTCGATTAGCGCTTCGGTCTTCTCCCGGCTCTGCTCCTCGGGCATGTCTTCGCGCTCGACATAGTCGCTGAAGGCTTTGAGCAGGGTGCGGGTCTCGCCGGTGGCGTCGATCCCCTCGGTGGCACCGAGTACGGTGGCCAGATCCTCCGAGAGCTTTCTGCCGCCGCGATCGTGAATCCACGACAGGTAATGACGCGAAGCGGCGCCGTCGCGCCACTGGGTCAGATTGATTCGCAGCCCCAGGCTCATGCGCGCCAGGTTGAGCTGCGCCGCGGGCACGACCCGCATGGCCGAGTCGATACCGAACCCCGTACGTTGATGCAGCAATGCCACGCCGAGATAGTGGGTTTCACCCTGACGATAGTCGATGCACAGGAGATGGCCGGAGGCGGAGAGGTGCGCGTCGACCAGCGGCAGCAGGCGATTGGCCAGAGCCTGGCTGAAAGCGGCAAAGTCGCTGCGCGCTTCCAGATAGTCGGTCAGCTCTTGGGCGAAGGGCGTTGCCGAGCCCGGTTCGCTGGCGTCCGGCTCCTGAAAGTGACCCCATGCCTTGGTCTTGGCATGGTAGGCATCGTGAAATCCCGACAGCAGGTCTTCCAGCAGCGGCGACGATGCCAGCTCGGCAGTGGCTGCCCGCAGGCTTGCCGGCTGCTCGCCGCTCTCCTTGTCGATCTCGTGGACGATGCAGTGCTGTATCGGCATGACCATCTCCGCCGTGAAGGGCGCCGTGATAGGCGTTGGGTGGGCTGTGCCAGCTACTCGGACAGAGCCTGGGCAGGAGACGAATCATACCGGGCCCGGCGTCGAGTTCAAGCCGGGGTGGTGGCCACGCTCAGGCTCTTGCCGAGAACGCGGGCGGAGCCTCGCCGGCCACCACGACGCAATTTCTGCCGCGCGACTTGCCGACATAAAGAGCGTCGTCGGCGCGTTGCAGTGCCGGTTCCAGCCTCGTTTCCCCTGGCGCGACCTGGCTGATGCCGACCGTGACGGAAAGACGCTGGCCGAGGGGCAGCATGGGGAGCTGCAGGGAGGTCACCTTGTCTCGCAGGCGTTCGGCGATTGAGTTGGCGGTCTCGAGATCGGCCTGGGGCAGGGCGATGACGAACTCCTCGCCGCCGTAGCGGCCGATGATGTCCGTCTCGCGCAGCACCGAGGCGCAACAGGAGGCCACCGTCGTCAGCACCAGGTCGCCCACGGCATGGCCATGATGATCGTTGAGGGTCTTGAACAGATCGATATCGACCATGCAGATGGCCAGCGGCGTGTGCTCGCGATGAGCCCGGGTCAGCTCGCGCTCCGCCAGTTCGAAGAAGTGCCTGCGGTTGGCGATACCGGTCAGTGGGTCGGTACTTGCCATGTGGCGTAGCTGGGCTTCGAGCATTTGGCGCTCCTCGATCTCGCTCTGCAGCTTGCGATTGATGTCGCGCTCATCCATCAGCAGGGCGAACTGCTTGCGCTGCAGCCGGTTCAGTCGGCTGAAGGTCAGCCAGCCCATCAGATTGGCGAAGGCGATGATCATCAGGGTGCTCGCCAGCATGCCGGGGGCCAGGGGTTTCCACAGCAGCGCCAGCAGAATGAAGCCGAACGACAGATAGCCATTCCAGACGAGAATCCAGGTCAGCCGGTTGGGCACCAGCAGATAGATGGTCAGACTGGCCACCACGATGCTCGAGATGTGCAGCCCGACACTGCCCGGGTGGAGGTAGATCGTCAGCAGCAAACCGCTGATGGCGGCGAAGTAGACCAGATTGAGCGGCAGCGGCCGGTGGGCCTGGGCAGGGTCTCGGGTGATGTAACGGGCCAGCACCAGGCAGCTGAGTGTCACGCCGATACGGGTGGTGGCCAGGATGAGAAAGGTGCCGCTTGCGCCGAGCAGGAGATAGTCAGCTGCGATGAACAAGAGGAAGGTGGCAGCAATCAGCCATAGCGCATAGCGCAACTGCTGTGCGTCCTGTAAGCGCATGGTGCGGCGATAGAGGGCTTCCAGCGGGGCGTCGTGAAACTCGACGCACCAATTGAGCGAAGCTCCCTGCCTAGCTTCGTTCTTGCCAGCAGTCATTGCAGTTCCCTTGTGATGGAGCAATGGAGTCGTCGTGGAATGGATCACTCCGCTGCTCGCTTATTCTCGTGTTCTGCTCGTGCTGTAAGTAGTCTGTGCCTCCTGTTACAAATATGTAAACGCAATCTGTGAAAGCATGGCCAATAACGCTCGCGAGCGCCAGCGGCAACTGTGCCGTAGCGCTCAACGCTGCGCGCTAACCACCGGCTGCATGCGTTGCCTCAAGGTTTGAGCCGATAGCCGGTGCGGAAAATCCAGTTGATCACCGCCAGGGCTACACCGAGAAACAGTGTGATGATGGCGAGGCTGGCCCAGATACTCACGTCACCGGTGCCATAGAAACTCCAGCGGAAGCCGCTGACCAGGTAAACCACCGGGTTGAGCAGTGTCACCGCCTGCCACAGAGGGGGCAGCATGTCGATGGAGTAGAAGGTGCCGCCGAGGAAGGTCAACGGCGTGACGATCAGCAGCGGTACCAACTGCAGCTTTTCGAAGCCGTCGGCCCAGATGCCGATGATGAAGCCGAGCAGGCTGAAGGTCACCGCGGTAAGGATCAGGAACAGCAGCATCATCAACGGATGCTGAATGGAAAATGGTACGAACAGCCGCGCCGTGCCGAGTACGATCAGGCCCAGGATGATCGACTTTGTGGCCGCTGCCCCGACATAGCCGAGCACGATCTCGAAATAGGAGATCGGCGCTGAGAGGATTTCGTAGATGGCCCCCGAGAAGCGCGGGAAGAAGATGCCGAACGAAGCGGTCGAGACGCTCTGAGTGAGCAGCATCAGCATGATCAGCCCCGGCACGATGAACGCGCCGTAGCTCACGCCGTCCACTTCGCTGATGCGGGTGCCAATGGCCGCGCCGAACACCACGAAGTAGAGCGACGTGGAGACCACCGGGGAGACGATGCTCTGCAGCACCGTACGCAGGCTGCGAGCCATCTCGGCCTGGTAGATGGTTTTCACCGATTGCAGGTTCATGCACTCTCCCTGACCAGGTTGACGAAGATCTCCTCCAGCGAGCTCTGTCGCGTGTGCAGGTCCTTCACCCTGATGCCGGTTGCCTCCAGGTCGGCCAGCAGCCCGGCGATGCCGGTGCCTTCGTCCTGACGGCTGACGTCGTAGGTGTAGACCAGCGCATGGCCCTCGTCGGCCAATACGAGGTCGTGGCCGCTAAGGGCTGCAGGCACGGCTTCGAGCGGTACCGCCAGGTGCAGGGTCAGCTCCTTGCGCCCGAGTTGCTGCATCAGGGCGGCTTTCTCCTCCACCAGGACCAGCTCGCCGCGACGGATGACACCGATGCGGTCAGCCATCTCCTCGGCCTCTTCGATATAGTGGGTGGTGAGAATGATGGTCACGCCCTGGTCGCGCAGCCCGCGCACCACTTCCCACATCTCCCGGCGCAGTTCCACGTCGACGCCGGCCGTGGGTTCGTCGAGGAACAGCACCTGAGGGTTGTGCGACAGTGCCTTGGCAATCAGCACCCGCCGCTTCATGCCGCCGGAGAGCTCCAGCAGGCGGTTGTCACGCTTGTCCCACAAGGTCAGGGCGCGCAGCACGTTCTCGATATGCGCCGGATCCTTGGGCTTGCCGAACAGCCCGCGGCTGAAGCTGACCGTGTCCCATACCGTGGTGAAGGCCTCGTTGGTCAGCTCCTGGGGTACCAGGCCGATGCGCTCGCGCGCTTCACGGTAGTGGGCCACGTTGTCGAAGCCATCGACCCGGACGCTGCCGCTGGTGGCATTGACCAGCCCGCAGATCACGCTGATCAGCGTGGTCTTGCCGGCTCCGTTGGGGCCGAGCAGGGCGAAGATCTCGCCGCGGCGGATGGTCAGGCTCACCTCCTTGAGCGCCTGGAAACCGCCACCATAGATCTTGGAGAGCTGTTCGACCTGAATCATCGGCGTGCCGGCCTCGCCGCCGTTGCCGGCAGCGGAGCCTGGTTCCGGCATACTGATCCGCGAAGGGTTGGCTGAGAGAGTCATGCGACGTCCCTGTTGGCGAAAGATCGATTCGACATGGCTCTATCCTAGCGCGTGAGGCCGCTCGGCACAGGGGGCCAAACGAGAAAAGCCGCCGTGCGGTTCAAGGCACGAGCGGCTTCTCCTGGAGGTGGCGTCATGCTGTCGCCAATAACCGGCTGTGGCTGGTTATCAGCTACGGCTGGTGATCTCCAGCAAATGATAGCCGAACTGGGTCTTCACCGGACCATGGACCTTGTTCAGCTCGCCGGAAAACACCACCTCGTCGAATTCGCGCACCATCTGGCCGGGGCCGAAGCTGCCGAGGTCGCCGCCCTGGCGACTGGAAGGGCAGGTGGAGTGCTCGCGCGCAACCTCGGCAAAGTCGCGACCGCCTTCGATCTCGGCCTTGAGAGCCTCGCACTTCTCTTCGCTGTTCACCAGAATGTGTCGCGCAGTTGCCTTGGCCATGTCGTGCTCCTGTCGTGAGAGGCTGTCGTGAGATAAAGCCCGCAGCATAGCATGCGTGTACGCAGTGCCGAAGTTTATCCCTCGTAGGCGGCCAGCTCGACCTGGGCCGCCGAGTCGCGCAACGGCACCAGGGCCTGGTACTCGGGAGAAGCGTACCACTGCTCCACGGCCAGCCGGTCGGGGAAGCGCAGCATCACGATGTTGGGATGCCCCGGCTCGCCTGCCAGCATGGCCGTACGTTGACCACGCATGATCACCTCGCCGCCCCAGGGGGCGAGAGTTTCAGGTACCCGTTCGACATACTCCATCCAGCGCTCGGGGTCATGTACCGTAACTTGTCCGACCACGTAGGCACTGCTCATGGGTGTCCTCCTGTTGGTTATCCTCCCACGCCAAACCTTAGCCGCAGGTTCTGCAGGCCGTCGAGCTCCATGCGCACCTCGTCGGAAAAGATAGGGTGGCCCTCGAGACGAACGCTAACCGTGGCGTCGGCGCCGCGATAGTGGATCTCGGCAGCGATGGTGGCTCGTGTACTCAGCGGTGCCAGCGGCTCATAGGTGACCCGTCGCACCTCCACGGCCGAGAGACCGCGCGCCTCGAGCTGCTCATCGATGGCCTGCCTGACGACATGGCCGTAGTAGAAATAGAGGCCTCCATAGGCTAGGGCGGCCAGGAAGATCAACGAAATGAGTCGGCCCAAGTTCAGTCTCCTTTGCGTTCGTCGCGTGTCGATGCCAGCAGTATCCGGTCCATCCCCCGGGTGGTGAGCAGGCGCTTGAGCACGCCGAACAGATGGGTGGGCAGCGTGACATGATAACGCGCTTTCGGCCTACGGCTCTCCAGCGCGTGGATCAGCTTGTCGACCACGGCGTCCGGCCCCAGCGTGAAGGCTCCACCCGAGGATGTCCCTTTCCCTGCCAGGCGAGCCTCGACGACACGGTAGATGTCGCGATGGTAACTACGCTGGGCATCGATGTGCTCGAGAAAGGCGCGGTAGGCGTTCTCGCGGAAGCGGCTGGCGATCGGGCCAGGCTCGATCAGGCTGACGTGGATGCCGCTGCCGTAAAGCTCCTGACGCAGCGTATCGGTGAGCCCTTCCAGGGCGAACTTGGAGCACACATAGGCACCGCGATACGGCAGGGCGGCGAAACCGAGCACCGAGCTGTTCTGCACGATCCGGCCGAAGCCCTGTTCGCGCATGACGGGAACGATGCGCGTGGTCAGTTCGTGGGTGCCGAGCAGGTTGACTTCCAACTGCGTACGCAGCGCCTCGCGGGAGAGGTCTTCGACGGCTCCCGGCTGGCCGTAGGCGGCATTGTTGAACAGTGCGTCGAGCCTGCCGCCTGTGTGCGCCAGCAACTGCTCCACGCAGGCGGTAATGGAGTCGCTCGAGGCCAGCTCCAGCGGCAGTGCCTCGAGCCCTTCGTCGTGCAGGCGCGTCAGGTCTTCCTCGCGCCGCGCGGTGGCAAACACGCGCCAGCCCCGCTTGGCCAAGGCATGGGCGGCGGCATGGCCGATCCCGCTGGAGCAGCCCGTTACCAGCACGCTGCGCTGAGTCGCGTCCTGCCTATTCGTCGTGGCAGCGTGGCTCATGGCAGAGGAATCTCGTTGACCTTGTGCGGTACCTGATAACCGCGTTGCACCGCCGGGCGGGCAGCGATCTCCAGGTACCAGCGCTTCACGTTGGGATAATCGTCGAGAGTGATACGCTGCCACTCGTAGCGCGATACCCAGGGCCAGCAGGCGATGTCGGCAATGGTGTACTCATCGCCGGCCAGGTAAGCGTTGTCGGCCAGGCGTGCATCCAGTACGCGGTAGAGGCGCTCGGCCTCGGCGTGGAAGCGTTCCTCGGCATAGGGGGCCTTGCCGGCGTTGAACTTCAGGAAGTGGTGGGCCTGACCCAGGATGGGGCCAAGCCCGCCCATCTGCCACATCAGCCATTCCAGGGTGCGGTAGCGTTTTTCGGGTTCGCTGGGCAGGAAGCGTCCCGTCTTCTCGGCCAGATAGATCAGGATCGCACCCGATTCCATCAAGGCCGTGCCGGTTTCGGCGTCGCGAATGGCGGGAATCTTGTTGTTGGGGCTCACCTCGAGGAAAGCCGGCTCGAACTGCTCGCCCCGGGTAATGTCCACGGCGTGGGTACGGTAGGGCAGGCCGAGCTCTTCGAGCAGAATGGAAACCTTGCGGCCATTGGGAGTGGTCCAGGTCCAGAAATCGATCATCGTGTAGTCCTTGTCACCGGGAACGGATTGCGCAACATCAGACCCGCAGGGTTGTCGGAGACCTTACCATTCCGTCACCCATCGGCGTAACGGCCAGCTGCACTGTCGGCGCGGTCGGGTTCGTGTGGTGCCATGCAGGCTATGCTGAATGACATGCTGGCTAAATGAGTAGCGTGGCACGGTCGGGAGTTCAGTGTGCCACACACGGGGCCTGGCGTTTTTTCACGGGGCTTGTCAGTCAGGTAAGTGCCCGGGAGAATGGCCGCGACGCAGTTGCCGATGCGTGCCGAAGCACGTCAAGGGGGAAACATGAGGGTGAGAGCGACGCTGTGGTCATGGCTGGGGCCTGTGATGCTGCTGGCCATGACAGGGGCGGCCCAGGCCCAGGAGGAGGTCGAGACCGTCGGCATGATGACGGGGCTGCTGGATGGCCAGGAGCGCGAATGGTTCATTCTTAGCCAGGGTCTGGACTCCAACGCCACCTTCACCGAATTGGGCGATCGGGTCGTGATCGATCTGGTCGGCTTCACCGCACCGGACAGCTGGCGTGTGCGTGATTCGCTCTCGCTCAGCATCACCCTGGTGGAGGGTGAAATCGCCAAGTTCGATCTGTTGCACCCCATCGGTGCCAGCGTGATGCCGCCGGTATTCACTTCCGACAACGCCGAGGTTCGCCTGGCCTTGGATACCTTCGAGGTGGAAGGCAGCAAGGCTCATGTGGTGGGTAGGGTGGAGGGCGTTCTGGCCCTGCAGCAGGCCCTGGGCGAAGAGGCGAGCCTGGAAGAGGGTATCGACATCGCGGTGGAGTTCGATGCCAGCGCATCCCGCATCGAATATTGAGCCGCAGTTTTCCCGCCTTACCGCTCTGCTGGCCGAATGGCAAGCGGTCTGGCGTCCGCTTCCGTTCACTCAGCGTCGCGCCGCCTGGTGTGACCGTTACCCGGAACTGACCGAAACGCTGCTGGGGCTCAGCGACGCCCATCTCGCCCATCTGCAGGCCGATCCCTGGCACGACTCTCCGCTCGCGGACCGACTGCCGGTCGCTGAGCTGGCCGAGCTGGTCGAACTGTCGCCACTGTCTTCCACAGGCGAGTCGTTGCCGGAGGCCTGGAGCCAACATGTCGGCGGGCGCAAATGGCAACAGATCGAGGCCTTCGTCCGGCACCTGGACGTCGCGCCCCATGAGCGCTTGCTGGAGTGGTGCGCTGGCAAGGGGCATCTTTCCCGCGCCCTGGCCAGGTGGCATGGCCGGGAGGTCAGCGCCCTGGAGTGGCAGGCCAGCCTATGCGAGGAAGGCCAACGGTTGGCTGTGGCGCAGCAGGCGGCGGTACGGTTGTACCGGCAGGACGTGTTGGCCGACGAGGTGGTGGGTTTTCTCTCTGCCGATACGCATGTCGTCGCGCTGCACGCCTGCGGCGACCTGCATCTCGGGCTGCTCGAGCGCGCCGTGGCATCGGGCTTCGCCGTGACCCTGGCGCCATGTTGCTACCACCGCACGCAAGCGGCGGACTATCGCCCCGTATCTCAGCTCGGGCGGACGTTGTGTCACAGTCACTCCCTGCATCTGGAACGTGCCGACCTGGCGCTGGCGGTTCAGGAAACCGTTACGGCGCCGCTGGGAGTGCGTCGGCATCGTGAGCGGGCCAATGCCTGGCGGCTGGGTTTCGATGAGCTGCAGCGCGAGCTGCGTGGCGTGGATACCTACCTGCCTGTGCCCAGCCTGGCCTATGGCCAGATGCCCGAGCGCTTCGACGCCTTCTGCCACTGGGCGGCGCAGTGCAAGGGGTTGGCGCTTGAGGACGGACTCGACTATCGGCGTTACGAGGCCGCGGGCTGGCAGCGGCTGGCGGAGGTGAGCCGGCTGGAGCTGGTACGTCACCTGTTTCGGCGTCCGCTGGAGATTTGGCTGGTCATGGATCGCGTCCGGCGGCTTGAAGAAGCCGGCTTCAGGGTGGAAATCGGCACATTCTGTGCGCATCGATTGACCCCGCGCAATCTATGCATTCGCGCCAGGACGTCATAATCTCAAAGTATCGGCAGGCTCATGCCTTCAGCTCAGACTGAAACTGCCGAAATAACGATATGACCATTATTATAACGACGCCTGCTCATGTTCGAGACAAGCCGTCGATACGCAAGGGGCTCGCCGTTGACCAGTGACGATAACGCTTCGTTCTTCGAACAGCTGTTCAATACCAATCCGGCCATCAAGCTGCTGATCGACCCCAGCGATGGGCGGATCGTCGATGCCAATGCTTCCGCCGTGCGCTTCTACGGCTATCCCGCCGAAGTGCTGAAGCAGTTGAGTGTCACCGACATCAACTGCCTCGATCCTGAGGTGGTGCTCGCCAACATGGCCAAGGCGGAAGCCTGCCAGCAGCTGTTCTTCGAATTCAAGCATCGCTTGGCCAACGGGGATGTGCGCGACGTGCACGTCTACTCGGGGCCGGTCTGTCTCGAGGGGCGCGAATATCTCCACTCGATCATCATCGACGTCACCGACGAGAAGCGTTACTACGCTCAGTTGGAGACCTACAACGACTTGTTCCATAACCTCCCCGTAGGGGTCTATCGCAACTCCGCCGAGCCGGAAAGCCGCTTCACGGCAGCCAATCCCGCCATGCTGAGGATCTTCGAGGCCGAGTCGCTCGAGGCATTGCTGGGGGTGCGGCCCTCATCGCTGTATGTTTGCAGCGAGGAACTCAAGTCGTTCATCGCGGATCTGGAACGGGACGGGGTCGTGAGCCGCCGCCCGCTGCGTCTGCGTACCTTGAAGGGAACGCTCATCCACACCGAGGTCACCGTGCTGCGCCAGGTCGCGGAAGACGGCAGTGTCGACTTCAGCGGCATCGTCGAGGACGTGACGGCTCGCCATGCCGCCGAGATGAATCGGGATCGGCTGACACACCTGCTGGACGCTTCGCCCGACATCGTCGCCATCGCCGATGGCCAGGGCCGTGTGGTCTATCTCAACAAGGCCGGGCGCGACCAGTTCGGCGTTCTGCCCGACAAGCTGGCCGATGCGTTGGTCAGCGCGCATCCGCCATGGGTGTGCCATCTCATCGAGGAGGAAGGTATTCCCTACGCCATGGAGCACGGCTACTGGTACGCGGAGACCGCCGTGCTGGGGCGTGACGGTGAGATTCCCGTTTCACAACTGATCGTGACGCGCCGCAATGAAAGCGGCGAAATCGACAGCATCGCTACCATCATGCGCGACATCAGTCAGACCAAACAGCACCAGGCGGAGCTCGAGTATCATGCCGGCCACGACCCGCTTACCGGGGCGGTCAACCGTAACCGCTTTCTCGATCTGCTGGCCCGCGAGCGTAAGAGAGCGCATCGCAGCGGCGAGCCGCTTAGCCTGATCATGTTCGATCTGGATCACTTCAAGCGCATCAACGACACCTTCGGTCACAGTGTTGGAGACATGGTGCTGAAAAAGCTGGTGCACACCTGCCATGCACTGCTGCGAGACGTGGACGTGCTGGCGCGCTGGGGCGGCGAGGAATTCATGGTGCTGCTGCCGGCCACGCCGCTGACGGGGGCGGTTAACCTTGCCGAGCGGCTGCGTCAGGCCATCGCCGACGAGCCGTTTACTCCAGTTCCGACTCTTACCAGCAGCTTCGGCGTTGCCGAGCTGGGGGAAGAGGAAGCAGAGGCACAGTGCTACAAGCGCCTCGATAAGGCGCTCTACCGTGCCAAGGCGACCGGGCGCAACCGGGTCTGCATGGCCGAGCCGGCCACACTCAACGGTTCACTTCCAGATGAATCTCGATAGTGCGAAGCAGGCGCTGCCGATCGATCCAGCCGCTTACCCGCCCATCCTGCATGACCGGGATCTGATTCAGCCCGTGCTCGTTGAGAAGCTGAAGCACTTCGTCGGCCTTGGCTCCGGGTGATACGTGATGCAGCTTCTTCACCGGTGTCATGATGTCGGCAACCTGGGTCGAGGCCCACCGTGAGTGCTCTACATGCCGCGCATCGCTGAGTGATACCAGTCCAACCACTTCGGCGACGTTGGTCCCCACCAGGAAGGCCCGACGACCGGAAGGCAATACGTCCTGATGCAGCCACGCCTCAATGGAGCGTTGCGGATCTACCAGCGGTATCTCCGCTTCGGCCAGGTCGCGGGCGCGCACGCCGGCAAGCCGCTCCCTGAGCATGTGCATGCGACCCTGTGCCTGGGTCATGTTGAGCAGGAACCAGGCGATCAGCATGATCCACAGGCCGCCCACGAGATTGCCAGCCACCAGATTCCAGATGGCCAGGCCGAACAGGCCGTAGGCGACCAGCTTGCCGCTGGCAAAGGCGGTTTCGTTGGCCTTCTTGGCGTCGCCGGTCACTTTCCAGACCAGCGCTCGCAGCACGCGACCACCGTCGAGGGGGAAGCCGGGAATGAGGTTGAATAGCGCCACCAGCAGATTGATCGTTGCCAGCCAATTCAGCGCAACGGTAAGCGGTTGGTACCAGCCCGCCGTCAGCATGGCCAGCACAGCGAAGGTGGCCGCCAGAGCAAAGCTGACGATTGGCCCGGCAATGGCGATCGAGAACTCATCGTTTGCCTTGTCGGGGTCGCGGGCCATCTGGGCTACGCCGCCGAAGATGAACAGAGTGATGGCCGTGACGGGTACGCCGCGGCGGATGGCTACCAGGCTATGCCCCAACTCATGGGCCAATATCGAGGAGAAGAAGAGCAGAGCCGTCACCAAGGCAGTGAGCACGGCGGTGGCGGTGGTCCAGTCCGGATACTGATGCCTGAACCCTGCGCTCATGGTCATCAACAGCAGGGCAAAAATGATCAGCCAGCTGATATGGACTTCCAGCCGGATGTCACGGAAACGCCCTATGACCAGCACGGACTTGAACATCGACGGCCACCTCGCTCTGTTTGGTCCCAGTTTGGCGGCATTATGAGAGGAAATCCAAGCCGTCTGGCCGTTAGGCATGTTTCCCCTTTGCAGCAACGGGTCAGGCACCTATCTTGAGCAGGGTGGGGTGTCCAGGGAGAGGGAGATGATGGCAACGGACCGCGAAGACCTCGGTAACAGGGCCGGTAGCGCTGCAGGTACCGCTGAGAGCGGCCTGAGATGAAGCGTACCCGCTCGCCGCTGGCGGCCGTGCTGGGCGGGCTGGGGCTCGTCTGCGTTCTCGTGCTGGGCGGAGGCTACTGGCTGATGTTGCATATGCCCGGTACATCCTTCCGCGGCGAGCCGCCGCCACTGAGCGCCGAAGGCGAGCGGCTGAGCGAACGGCTTCACCAGCATGTGCGAATCCTGGCGGATGAGATCGGCGAGCGCCACTACTGGCGGCCGGAGGCGCTCCAGGCCGCTGCCGATTACATCGAGCGGGCCTTCCAGGAGGCAGGACATCGGCCTCGGAGGCTGGAAGTGCCCACCGGCAGCCGGGTATTTCACAATATCGAGGTGGAGCTGCCCGGTGCCCGGCGCGCCGATGAGGTGCTGGTGGTGGGGGCGCACTACGACACGGTGCGTGGTAGTCCCGGAGCCGACGACAATGCCTCCGGCGTGGCCGTACTGCTCGAACTGGCGCGCCAGTTGCAGGGAGCAGAGCTCGATCGTTCACTGCGGCTGGTGGCGTTCGTCAATGAAGAGGCGCCGTTCTTCGGCAGCGATGCCATGGGTAGCCTGCACTACGCGCGGCAGGCCAAGGCCGAGGGGTGGACCATCGTGGGCATGATCTCGCTGGAGATGCTCGGCTACTACAGTGACGAGCCCGGCAGTCAGTTCTACCCATTCCCTCTCGATCTGTTCTATCCGGACCGGGGGAACTTCCTCGCCTTCGTCACCAAGCTGGAATCGCGCCGGCTGCTCCATAACGCTATCGGTGCGTTTCGTCGTCACGCGACGGTACCTTCGGAGGGCTTGGTGGCGCCGCCGCAGATGGGCGACATACATCGCTCGGACCACTGGGCGTTCTGGGAAATGGGCTTTCCGGCCATGATGCTCACGGATACCGCCAACTTCCGCAACCCTCACTACCATCGCCCCAGCGACACCCCCGAGCGATTGGACTACGTCACCATGGCCAGGGTGACCGAGGCCCTGGCGGCCATGCTCGAGAGCATGGCCCAACGATAGCGCAACAGCAGGCTAGGGCCCCGCGCGGGCGAGACCCGAGAGCACCCGACCGGGGCGACCGGGTGCGAAAATCACTACCACCGGCTCGTTCAGTGATGACGGCTGAACTGGCCGTGGGGGCATTCGCCCATCAGCTTCTCGAACTCCCTGCCGCTCATGTGCAGCAGCGTTTCGTGATCGCCGGCGTCGAAATAGATATCCGGCTGGTGTCGCAACATGTCGTCGACATAGACCTGCAGGCCATAGGCCTGGCCGACAGGAGTGATGGCCCCTGGGTCGCAGTCGTTGAAGCGATTCACGATCTCCTCTTCCTCGGCCAGTTCGACCGGTTCGTTGAACAGCCGCGACAGGCTCTCCAGATCGGCATCGCAAGTGCTGGGCAGCACCGCGACGCGATAGCCGGAGCGGCCGTGCAGCATGATGGCCTTGGCGAGCTGCTCACCGGTAACGTGCGACTGTTGGGCAATGCGGCTGGCACTGACTTCGTAGTCGTGCTTGACCTCCTCGTAGTCGATATCACAGGCTCTCAAGTATTCCCTTAGGGTGGCCGGGATCGCCATGACACTGTCTCCCTCGGCGCAAGGGCCGACGTTCGCTGGTGGAGCGCATCCATGCTGCAGTGTTTTCCTCATCTATCAGCATAGCGCCTGTGGGCCTGCTGAGCAGGGTGTTCGCCCAGCCGTCGAGCAAGGAGCCGATGTGACCTTCACCAATGCTTCGCTGGATCCACAGAATCTCCCTGCGCTTGCGGAGGCGCCATTGGAGCCCGTTTCTCCTCGTCTGGCGCCCTGCCAGGCAGTGCTGCGCAGCCTGCACTGGCTGCTGCTGACGGGGCTGGCCGCGTTAGTGCCCTTCATGATTGCCGATATCGCCGCCTGGCAGCCGTGGCCGGCGGTCGCTGTGGCTCTGCTGGGCGCCAGCGGCATCGTGCTCGGCTGGCTCGAGGCGCGTCGCCGGGCCTACGGCCTGCGTCAGCACGACCTGATCTATCGGCGCGGCCTGCTGGTGCAGAGCACTCAGGTGCTGCCGTTGGCTCGCCTGCAGCACATCGAGACGACGAGCAACCCGGTCGAACGTGCCTTCGGCCTGGTACGCCTGGTGTGCTTCACGGCGGGAGGAAGAGGGGCGGACATGGTACTCGAAGGCTTGACCGCCGATCGGGCCGCGGCGATTCGTCAGCATCTGCTGGCCCGCCTTGAGAGTGCGGAACCGGAGCCCACGGGGGCGGATGCGCCATGAGCGAAGCGTCGCCACTCGGCGAAAGGCAGGGCGGAGAGTTGAAGTGGCAGCGTCTTTCACCTTGGGCAGTACTCCTGCTGCTGCTCAGCGGCAGTGCGTCGCTGCTGCGCCAGCACATGCCGCTGGTACTCGGCGCCGGGGCCGGCCTGGCACTGGTGGAGCGCCTGGGCCTGCGTGAGCTGGCGCTGGGTGGGGCGGTGCTACTCATCTTGGCAGTGCTGATCAGCCTGCTCTACTACCGCCGCTTTCGCTACTGCTGCGACGGCGATGTGCTGATCGTGCAGAAGGGATTGTTGGAGCATCGCGAGTTCAAGGTGGCGGCACGCCACGTGCAGAGCATCGTCATTCGCCAGCCGGTCTACATGCGCCCCTTCGGCCTGGTGCTGTGGGAAGTGGAAACGCTGGCCGGCGAAGCCTCGCGCATCGCCTTGCCGGGCATTCGCCGCGAACGGGCGGAAGCGCTCGAAAGGGAGCTGCGGCCGCCCGAGCAGTGGCCGGGCGTAGCGTCCGAGTCCGCCCCGGCGGCGGAGAGACAGGTCGTGCCGTGCTTTGCCATCAGTGGCAAGGCCATCGTGCTTCATGGTCTGGCCAGCCGTTCGATCTATCTCATCGCGGCGATGCTGTCGCCGCTGGTGCGCCCGCTCGAGCGCTGGCTGCACGACCGGCTGCCGCAGCTAGATCTCGACACCTGGATGCCGGGTTCGCCGCTGCTGGCGGTCCTCGTGGGACTCTTGGCGGCGCTGACATTACTGGCATTGTTGGCCATTCTGGCGGCCTGGTGGCGCTTTCACGGTTTCGTGCTGCTCGACGCCGGCGAGCGACAGATCCAGCGCAGCGGCCTGTTTCATCGCCAGGAGCAGACCCTGAGCCTGGCGCGGCTGCAGGTGGTGGAGTGGGTACAGACGGGGCTCGGCCGGCTGCTCGGGCGTGGCTATCTGGTGTGTCATCAGTACGGTGCACTGGGCGGCGATGCGGGGGAGTCGCGCCGCTTCCTGGTGCCGGGGCTCAGCGAGGCGCAGGGGGCGGCGCTGACGGCCCATTTCTGGCAGACCTATTCAAGGCAGAGCGATTCAAGACAGGGTGCTGCCGGGCAACCGCTGCGGCGTGTCGACCCCAGCTATCGGCGGGTGCTGTTCCTGCGTTACCTGTTGCTGCTCGCCGGTGGGGCGGTACTGGTGCTGGGCGTGTTGATACCGCTCGAGCTCTCATGGCCTGCCTGGAGCGGCTTGGCCGCGGTGCTGCCGCTGTTGGCCGCCGTGTTGGCCCACTGGCGCTGGATCGCGACCGGCTGGGCTCAAGAGCAGGGCTTCTTGCGCGTTCGGCGCGGGGTGGTGGGCCAGCGCACCGGCATCTTTCCCATGCAGCATCTCATCTCGCTGCGGCTTCAGCAGAGCTGGCTGCAACGCCGGCGCGGCGTTGCCACCCTGCACCTGGAGCTGGCCAACGGTCGCCAGACCCTGCCCTATCTGAAGGAGGACGATGCCCGCCGCCTGGCCGATACGCTGCTGTTCACCGCCGAGAGCGCTCAGCTCGTTTGAGCATCAGCACCGAAGCGCCGGTGCAGCCAGGCGTTGATGGCGTTGGACTCGTACAGCCACTCATGGCGGCCATCGTCATGCTCGATCAGCAGGCACGGAACCTTGACCTTGCCACCGCCTTCTTCCAGCTCAAGGCGACGATCCGGGTCGAGCTGGGCATCGCGGACCTCGATCTTCAGGCCCAGCCGTGCCATCTCCTTGCGCACCTTGATGCAGAACGGGCAGGAGCGAAACTGATACAGCGCCAGCTGGCGGCACGCCTCGTCGACCTCAGCCTGCTCCTGTTCGCTGCGTTCGACGCTCTGCGGCGTGGAGAGCTTTTCGGCGATCAGCATGACCGGCGACAGCACCAGCCGTACGCCGCGAAAGAAGTAGCGCAACACGATTCTCATTGTGACCCCAGGATGAATGAATTTTTCACGGGCCACATGATGCCGTGCCAGGCATCGAGTTCCAAGCCAAGGGGCACAAGAGATCAACGCATCTCGATTTTCAGCTCGTCGATGAAGCGATCACGGCGTGACAGCGCCTCGGCAGCCGTTTCACCCGATAGCGTGGCGCACGTATTGACCAGACATTCCACAGCACTCAGGAAAGCCACCATGCTGTTCGAGATGAAGCTGGTTTCGTGAGGTACCAGCAGGGCCTGTTCGGAGTGGCGTACAAGCGGGGAGTTGGACATGTCCGTGACCACTAGGACCCGGATGCCGTGGTTGCGGGCCGCCTTGCAGACGTTCACCACTTCACGTGTGTAGGGTTTGCAGCTAGCGGCGATCAGCACGTCGTCGGTACCCATGCCGGCCAGACCCTCGGCAATGCCGTGACCGCTGTCGCTGAGCAGACTGACGTCGGAGCGCAGCATTCCCAGGCCGTAGGCCAGAAAGCTGGCGAAGGCATGGAACTGACGCACGCCGTACAAGCGAACGCGGGCTGCATTCATCACGGCGTTGGCAAAGGCTTCCAGTTCGTCGCTGCGCAGGTTGTCCAGCAAGCGCTCTATATTGCGGCACTGCTCGCCGGCAAGCTGGCGAGCCTGATTCAGCAGATCGCTCTTGTCCGCGGCCAGGGCAACGCTGGCATGCTGGCGGTAGAACGAATGGGGCGGGGTCAGCGAGTCGCTGAGAAGGATGCGCTGGAGCTCTCCGAAGCGAGTATAACCGAGCGATCTGGCCAGCCGGGAAATCGTCGAGGGATTGACTTCGAGCTTCTCGGCCAGCGCGGAGATGGAGAGCAGCGCCGGGTCGCCGCGCAGTTCGATCAGTCGCGAAAGCACCTCCTGAGCCTTGGGTCCCAGGTGTCGGTCACTTTCGCCTCGGGCGATGGCTAGGGAGAGGGCTCGGAGCGACTCGAGGTCGGATGGGGCGCGTTCGTTATCCGTCAAAGAGGGTGTGTCTGCTGCCATGAAAGGGCTCGCTATGGCCAGGTGGGTGTATCTCCCATTGAACGCCGTCATTAAGCAGGCGGAACACGCCAGTCGCAAGGGTATTCTCGTGATCGGGGTCGTCTGGCGCACGACGATAGATGGGCAACCCGTTGCCCCCGGTATCTCGCAAGATGCGTAGGGGGTCTAGCTGCGTCGATGCAATCAGTTCGTCGCCTCGCTGCTGGCGGTCGCGAGAGGAGCGGGTGATCGTCTGACCGTCCTCAGCTCGTGGATGGTGCAGCGCATGGTTGGCGTGCACATAGGCGTTGTCGATGACTTTGATGGATAATTGGCCGCTTCCTATTTCTACGCTGTAGAGCCTGCGCTCGCCCTGCTGGGCCAACGTGAAATGAAATCCCCCGCTGGCCGGTGCCTCAGCGAGCAGGCTGAGAATGGCGTCAAGTGTGGGTTCGGCCAGCATGGCGCGGCCCAGCACCATGCGGGGTATCGCGGGTACTACGCCATCGAAGCGCAGGTTGTTGACGGCCTGAACGATGCCTAACTCGGTAAGGGCGAAGGTATGACCTGGCAGTGAGCCTGGATAGCAGCAAGCCATGAAGCTCGGCTGGCCGACCGGCGACAGCTGAGCCACGAAGACGTCGCCGTCGAAGCAAGGGAGCCCATCTTCGTTGTGTGCGATGCAGGGCTCGTGGCCAGGAAGGACGACGGTAGTGCATCCGTCCGGACAGTGAGTGAGCAAGTCTCCTCGGCTGTTCCATGCGAAAACCTGCAGAAAGGGCAGTTCGAGCCCCTCGGCCAGGCCTTCGAGCTCTTCGAGCACCCAGGGGAAACGGCTCCTGCAGCATGCCAGCATGCGAGCGACCGCAGCATCGTGACGGGGATGGGTGATGTCTTGCCACAGCTCGCTGGACAGCAGCTTGTCATGCACGGCACGGTGTCCGGCCTGCCCCAGTGCATAACCCAACTGCCGGTGATTGCCGCTAGCGCGCAGGCATCCCAGCCCGGCTCGGCGCTCCGTGCCGTTCGGCGGGTCAATGTACATGTCTGAGAAAGTCCTTGAGCCTGGGGTTGGTGGGAGCCGAGATCATCTCTCGCGGGTCTCCGTCGACGGCGATCTTGCCGTGTTCCATGAATATCAGGCGTGAGCCCACCTGCCTGGCGAAGGACATTTCATGGGTCACTACCACCATGGTCATCCCCTCTTCTGCGAGTGTGCGCATCACGTTGAGCACCTCCTGTTTCAGCTCGGGGTCGAGCGCCGAAGTCGGCTCATCAAAGAGCATCACCTTGGGTTTGACGGCCAGCGCCCGGGCGATGGCAACACGCTGCTGCTGCCCACCGGAGAGTGAGTCGGGATATTGCTCGGCTTGAGCTTTCAGACCCACTTTGTCGAGCAGCGCCAACGCTTGTGCCCGTGCTTGAGTTCGGCTCATGCCGCGTACGTGCCTGGGGCCGAAAGCGACGTTCTCCACGGCGGTCAGCTGCGGAAAAAGGTTGAATTGCTGAAATACCATGCCGGCTTCCTGACGAATCTCTCTCAGCCGAGCGTTACCTGCCAGCACGCTGAGGTCATCCACCACCAAGTCTCCGCCGGTGATCATTTCCAGCCCGTTGATACAGCGCAGCAGCGTCGATTTTCCCGATCCCGAAGGACCAATCAACACGACCACTTCGCCGCGGTCGATGGTAAGGTCAACCTCATCGAGCACCTTGAGCGAACCGAAGTGCTTGGATACGTTTCTGAATTCGATGATGCTCATAGAATCTTCATCCTTCTCTCGATGAAGCGCAGCATTAGGGTCAGGCTTCCGGTCATGATGAGATACATGATGGCGATGGCGCTCCAGATCTCCACGGCACGGAAATTGGCCGCCATGATTTCCTGCCCGGTTCGTGTCAGCTCACCGACGCCGATCACGATGAACAACGAGGTGTCCTTGAGGCTGATGATGAACTGGTTGCCAAGAGGTGGAATCAACCGCCGAAAGGCGAGTGGCCCGACGATATAAAGCAACACCTTCCAGCGGGGCAGGCCGAGAGCCAGTCCGGCCTCGGCGAGGCCACGACTGATTGATTGCAGGGAACCCCTGACGATCTCGGCAATGTAGGCTCCCGCATTGATTACGATGGCGATCATGGCAGCGGTGAGCGGGTCGATGCGAATGCTCGCCAGCACCGGCAACGCAAAGTAGAGAAACATTACCTGCACCACGATGGGTGTGCCGCGAATCACCTCGATGTAGACCATCGCCGTGTAGTTGAGCAGCCAATTGCCGTAGGCGCGCATAAGGCCTGCGATGGCGCCTACCGCCATGCCGCCGCACAGCCCCACTACGGTGATGAAGATCGTCATCTGTGCACCTTTGAGCAGCTGAGGCATGAAGGTGACGATGACGGACCAATCCGTATTCATTGGGAACCTCGAGATTCGTCAGGGATGAGGGGTGCAGATACTCGACTCATTGGTTGGGGCGGGTGCCGAACCAGGTCTCGTAGATATCGTCGTAACGACCGTCCTCACGCATGGTGGCCAGAGTGGCATTCACGTCTTCCACCAAAGGGCTGCCTTTGGGGAAGCCGATGCCGTATTCATGGGCCATCATCTGCTCCCCGACGGCTTTCACCTGACCGTCTCCTGCAGTGGCGATGTAGTAAAGCACGTTGGGCGTGTCGTGCATGGCGGCATCGACGCGACCGGTGCGTAGCTCCAGATAGGCGTTGTCGATATTGGGCAGCAGCCTAAGTTCTGTCTCGGTGAAGTGTTCCTGGGCGTAATCGGCTGCCGAGGTACCCATGCGCAGCGCCAGAGTACGGCCGGCCAGATCGTCGGTATTCTCGATGTCGCTGTCCACGGGGACCATCAGGGTGAAGCCGCTATCGTAGTAGCCATCCGAAAAGTCGATCACCTCCTGACGGTCCGGGCGGATGGTGATGCCGGCCAGCGCCACGTCGACCTGATTGGTCTGAAGCGCTGGGATGATGCCGGAAAAGTCCATCGGCCTTAGCTCATACTCCCAGCCGTTTTCCTCGGCGATGGCCCTCCACATGTCAATGTCGAATCCGACGTATTCGCCGTCTTTCATGAACTCGAAGGGAACGAAGGCGGTATCGGTAGCTACGATCAGCTTGTCGGCAAAGGCAGTAGGGGCAAGGGCAAGGCTGACCCCCATGGCGGCATACAGAATCTGCGTTTTCATCATGCTTCCTCGTTGGCATTGTTGTTGAGCATTGTTGCGCTGCTTGTGGAACAAGGTTCGAGCAGAAGCAGTGCATGCGAACCTTGTCTGCAAATATATTTGTACATAAAAAATGAAAGCGCAAGAAATTTGCATATTGCGTTGCGTTGATTAGCAAGCGGGCATGAATGGCCCACTCTGGCCATACTGTTCATGTGGGCGGGCTTGCGAGCTTGCCGGGCTCCTCTTGAGTGCCGATGGTTGACGATGACGTCGGTCGAAATCACAAGAACAGCAGAGAGGTTGCGTCATGAAAGAAGCGAAAGAGACACGCGGGGAGGGCTCCCGGCATTGGCCGTTCGCCGGGCTGTTGCTGGTGGCCTTGCTGGTGCTGACGCTCGGCCAGACCGTTCACGCGCAGCAGGATGAAGCGGCGGAAACCGACGCGGAAGAGCAGGTCGAGGAGGCTGCCGATGAGGCAATCGCCGACGAAGCCGCGGATGACACTGCCGGGCAGGATGCTGCTGCGCTGGCCGAACAGCTGGAAGCGCACGAGCGCCAGCTGCGTGCGGCGCAGCGGGAAATTGCCGCGCTACGCGCACGCCTGCCGGCGGAAGAGGGCGGTGAGATAGACCTCGACGGCGCCTTGCGCTCGGCCAGCGTGACCATGGGTGCGATTCGTTCGACTCGTGCTGAACTGATGCGAGCCGGGGGGCGCGATGAAGCCCTGCTGGAGAGCATCGACGAGCTGGTCGAGGAGCTCGAGCGGGATCAGCGGCTGGTGGCTCGTGCGCTGGATGCCAACCTGTACCAGGTGCGCCGTGGCGATACCCTGGCCAGCATCGCCGGGCGCTTCTACGGCAGCTCCCAGCGTTGGCAGGAGCTGCATGAGGCCAACCGGCACGTGCTCGAGAATCCCGATCTCGTGTGGCCGGGGCTGACGCTCGTCATTCCGCGCTGATGGCTGCCGCCGCCGGCCTCCGGGCTGGCGGCGGAGCGGTATGTAGCGGACTTATTTGTGCAGTACTTCTTTGAAGGAGCGAAGGATCAAGGACATGAAAGCGAGATGGCAGCGTCAGGGAATCGTCGCAGGCTTGATGCTGGCAGGCCTTACGGCCTGCTCGGGTCCGTCGGACGAACTGCGCGAGGTCACCCTGCCGGTGCTGGTCGACCAGGCCGAACAGCTCGATGGTGCCAGGGTGCGCACCCAGGGCGTGGTGCGGCACTTCGAGGATCCGCTGCATTACTGGATCGAGGACGAAGACCTGAACCGGGTCGAAATATTTCCACACGAGGATATCGCGCCTCACCTGGGGGAAACGGTGCGCGTCGTCGGTAGTTTCGAGTACTCTGCCACGGAAGGGCGTCGTTTGACGCTGGAGAGCGTCGAGCCAGTCGCAGGTCAGTAGGCCATGGCGGGTGGGGCGGTGGCATCAGGGAAGCACATCATTTAGGGAATCGCCATGATCAGGCTCAACCAGCCACCGCAGCTGCCGGCCTTGTCCTCCCGGGTGGATGCCATCGACCTCGCCCGCGGCATTGCCATCGCCCTGATGATTCTCAGCCACGCGGTGAGTGGCCTGCTCGGCATTCGCCAGGTGCCCGACTGGGGCATGGTGCCGATCCACCTCATCACCAAATTCTCTTCCTCGCTGTTCATCATGGTGTTCGGCATCGCTCTGGCGGTGGCTTTCCTGCCCAAGACGGGAGCGGCCGACTGGCCGCAGCGCAGGCTCAAGCTGATGCTGCGTGGGCTGGAAGTGCTGTTCTGGTACAAGGCGCTGACCATCGTCGAGATGCTGCCGATGTTCACCACCCAGGACATCGTCGATGCGCTGCTCTATCAGCGCTTCGCCATCTGGGTGGAAATCCTCGGCTTCTATGCGCTGGCGCTGCTGTGGATTCCCTGGGCCCTGCCGCTGTGGTGTCGCATGCCGCTGTGGTCGCGCTTGTTGGCGCCGGTTGTGGTCGGCGTGCTGTCGGTGATGCTCGAACGTCACTTCCACTTCTGGGACAGCGTGATTCTCAAGGCGCTGCTGGTGGAGGACGCCGACCACTACACCTGGGGGCAGCTGGCACGGCTGCCGCTGGTCATGCTGGGCCTGCTGATCGGCGAGGCCATTCTGCGCTGCTACGGCGAGCCCTCGACCAGACGGCGCTTGGTCGCCGCTCTGGCAGGTGTGGGAGCGGTGTTCCTGCTGGGGTTCGTGGTGCTCTCTCTGCCCGAACTCGACGCAGCGCTGCTGGCGGTGGCCTGGAACGCCGGCAAGCACCCCCCGGAGGTGCCCTTCATGCTGTTCAGCGTCGGCGGGGCATTGATCATTCTGGCGCTGTGCTTGCTGGGTGGCCGGTCGGCGGCTCGGTGGCTCAAGCCGCTCACCGTGATCGGCACGGACGCTCTGCGGGCGTTCATCTTCCACATCGTGGCGATTTTCCTGGTGCTGCGCTTGCTGTTCGACGCCTGGCAGGTCTACAGCTATCCGCAGGTATTGGGTATCGGCCTGACGCTGATTCTCCTCGCGGCAGGCTGGATCGCCTTCATGCGCTGGTTCAGGCAGCACAGTCGATGAGGGTGGTGGAACAAGGACGATGGAAGAAGGACGATAGATGAAGGGCAGGTGGGTCACGCAAGTACTGTTGCTGCTGGTCATGGTGCTACCTTCGATGGCCATGGCGCAGCCGAGCTGGGCGGAGCAGGTCGACGCCCGTTTGGAGCCGGTCTGGGCGGAGCGCCTGGAAGCCAGGCTGGCGCTGCTCGAGGCCGGTTACGCCGGCGAGATCGGCGTGCATGTCCGCGAGCTCGGCAGCGGCGCGCGACTGGGCTGGCGCGACGATGAATACTGGTACCTGGCCTCGCTGGTCAAGCTGCCGGTGGCAATCGAGCTGATGGCGCGGGTAGAGACCGGTGAAATGTCGCTTCAGGATCGCCTGACGCTACAGCGCAGCGACTACGTCGACGGTGCCGGCTCCACCAACTGGGCATCGCCTGGCAGCGCCTTGCCGCTGCGGCAACTGCTAGAGTCGATGATGATCGTCAGCGACAACACCGCCAGCGACATGCTGATTCGCCACCTGGGCCTGGAGAGCGTCAATTATCGTGCCCGGCACCTGACGCCGGGCGGTGGGCTGGGGCCGATTACCACGCTGGTCGACGTGCGGCGCCATGCCTATGCCAACCTGCACCCCAGCGCCTTCACCCTCGGCGGCATGGATTTCATCGAACTGCGCAAGCGGCAAAGCGATTCCACCCGACTTGCATGGCTGCGTCAGCGCCTCGGCCTGACGCCGCAGCAGCTGCAGGTTCCGAGCATCGATCAGGCCTTCCAGCTCTACTACGCCACCGACCTCAACGCCGGGCGGCTGGATGCCTTCGCCGACCTTCTCGAGGAACTCGCCGAAGACCGCGCCCTGGGCACGCAAGCCACCGCCGAGCTGCTGGCGATTATGGCGCGCACCACCAGCGGGGAATGGCGGCTCAAGGCCGGCCTGGGGCGCGACATTCGTCTGGCCCACAAGACCGGCACCCAGCACCGCCGCGTTTGCGATGCCGGCATCGCCACTCAAGGCTATGGCGACGATGCCCGCCGCGTGGTGATCGTTGCCTGCGTACGGGGTGAGCTGGATCTGGCTCGCAATGAGCAGATCCTCGCGGCGGTGGGGCGGGCCATTCGCGAGACGGGTGCGTTTGAACCTTGAACCGTCTGCGACCAAAGTCTATTTCATGCCGACCTGTTCGTGATTGACACCTCTCCCGTGCCTGGCTAGCCTTTCCTACATCGAATGTTACCGGTAACAATGGCTGCATTTAACAAGAGCCACATTCGACGCTCGAGGCCACACGCCATCGGGGAGATGCCAAGACGTGCCATACACAACGACAATCGACTGGAGTCCGCCATGACCATTTTCTGGCGCAATACCCTCACGCTAGCCGGTGCGGCTACGCTCTCGCTGGGCATTGCTTACGCACAAACCCCTGACCTCTCCGATCCGCCCGCTATCGAGGGTGAAGCGGTGGGCGATCACGGCAGCCACACGCTGCGCATGGGGCTCGGCCTGTCCGATACCTCGCCGCAGTACCTCTCAAGCCGCTATTTTGCCGATATCCTCGAACAGCGCACCGAAGGCCGCATTACCGTCAACATCTTCCCCAACAGCCAGTTGGGCGACGACGTGCAGATGATGGAAATGCTGCAGACCGGCTCGCTGGACATGAGCTATCCCTCTTCGTCTCCGGCCACGACGTACGTTCAGGAACTGGCCGTCTTCGACCTGCCGTTCCTGCTGCCGAGCCGTGAAGCGGCCATCGCCGTAATGCAGAGCGATACCGCCCAGCGCATGCTCGATGCCTTCGACGGTACCGGCATCAAGGCGTTGACCTTCTCCGAGAACGGCTACCGTCAGCTCACCAACAGCGCGCGTGCGGTGGAGTCGCCGGAGGATGTGGCAGGGCTCGACGTGCGCGGTCTCAGCGTCCGCACCATGGAGAACCCGGTGCATCTGTCGATCTGGGAAACCCTGGGCGCCAACCCCACGCCGATGGCCTTCGGTGAGCTGTTCTCCGCCATGGAGCAGGGCGTCGTCGATGGCCAGGAGAACCCCTGGAGCACCATCCTGACCTCCAACTTCTACGAGGTGCAGGACTACGGTTCCGAGACCCGTCACGTCTATACGCCCTTCATCATGATGATGTCCCAGCGCACCTGGGATCGTCTGGCGCCGGAGTATCAGGAGCTGGTGCAGGAAGCGGCGCGTCTTTCGGCCGAGTACGAGATTCAGCTGTCGACCGAGTACGACGACTGGGCACGTGACCAGCTCGAGGAGCGCGGCATGCAGATCACGCGGCTCGATGACGACCAGGTCGCCGCCTTCCAGGAAGCCGTGCAGCCGGTCTACGACCGTTGGGCACCGCGTATCGGTGAGGACCTGATCGCCGAAATCCAGTCCATCGTCGACGCAACCCAGTAATTCACCCATCCGTCTGAATTTGCAGGGCAGGGGGCTTCCCCCTGCTCCTGTACGGAGCGCCGCATGACTTCGCCCAATCCCCTGCCCGACGAGGCGAGTGCCTACTTGGCAGACCCTCGGCGCGAGCCGCTCGAACTCGATATCGAAGGTGGCCGTGGTCCGGCTCCGTTTCGCTGGCTCACCCGCCTAATGGAGCACCTTATTGCCACGATTCTGGTGGCGCTGATCGTCTCGGTGTCGGCCAACGTCATCGGGCGCTCGCTGCTCAATCGCTCGCTGCCCTGGGCCGATGAGCTGGCCCGCATGCTGTTCATCTGGCTGATCTTCATCGGCGCGGCGGCGGCGTTCGCCCGCTACGAACATATTGCCGTCGATTTTCTCGTCCGCCGGCTGCAACCGCGGGCTGCTTACGCGCTCTATCTGCTGCAGCACCTGATCATCGCCACATTGATGAGCATCATGGTGTGGGGCGGTTATCTGGTGATGTCCCGCTCCACCGGGCGCACCGCCATCCTCGGCGTTCCATGGAACCTGATCAACGTCTCGCTGGTGCTCTGTTCGCTGTTCATCGTCGCCGTTGCGCTGTGGCGCGCGTGGCAGTGCCTGCGCTTGATTCGCGACCCGAATCTCGACCAACCTCAGGCGGGAGACTGAACCATGCTGTGGATTTTTCTGGGCATCCTGTTCGCCTCCATCGCCATGGGGCTGCCGATTGCCTTCGGCCTCGGCGTGGCCGCCGTGGTCCTGGCCATACTCTCCGATATTCCGCTGTCGATCCTGATCGAGCAATCGATCCGCGGGGTCAACAATTTCCCGCTGCTGGCCATTCCTTTCTTCATTCTGGTGGGTGAGGTGATGAGCCATGGCGGTATCGCCCGTCGCCTGATGGAGCTGGCAGGTGCGCTGGTAGGCTTCGTGCGCGGTGGCCTGGGCCAGGTCGCCATCACCGGGTCGATGTTCTTCGGTGGCATCAGCGGCTCGGCCGTGGCCGACACCGCCGCCACCGGCTCGATGATGATTCCGTCGATGAAACAGCAGGGCTATTCCGCGCCCCATGCCACGGCGATCAATACCGTCTCCTCGGTGATCGGCATCATCATCCCGCCGTCGATTCCGCTGATTCTGTTCGGCATCGTCACCGAGACCTCGATCAGCCGGCTCTTCATTGCCGGGATCGTGCCGGGCTTGATGATCGGCTTCGCGCTGATGGTGACCACCTTCATCATGGCCAGCATCGAGCATGCCGGGCAGACCCGCCGCTTCGAGCTGGGCCGTCTGTGGCGTGCGTTCAAGGCAGCCTGGCTGGCGCTGGTACTGCCGGTGATCGTGATCGGCGGCATCATCGGCGGCGTCTTCACCGCTACTGAAGCGGCGGTGGTGGCACTGCTCTATTCGCTATTCATCTCACTGGTGTTCTATCGCGAGTTCCACCCCCGCGAGCTGTGGGGCATGTTGATCCGCACCGCGCGGCTGACCGGTATGGTATTGCTGCTGCTTGCCTTCGCCACCGTCATCGCCTGGTTCCTGACCATCAACATGGTGCCGCAGACCCTGGTGCGCCAAGTGCAGGCGATCACCGAAGAGCCGTTCCTGCTGCTGCTGATTGTGGCGGCCCTGCTGCTGCTGGTGGGCTTCGTCATGGACCTGACCCCGGCCATGGTGATCATGGCGCCGATGCTCACGCCCATCGTCACCTCGGTGGGGGTCGACCCGGTCTACTTCGGCGTGTTGATGGCCTTCATCCTCGGCATCGGTCTGTTGACCCCACCGGTGGGTACCTGCCTCTACGTGGGTTGCGGCGTCGGCCGTGTCAGCATGGAGCAACTGGTGCAAGCCATGTTGCCCTACTACGCGGCGTTGCTGGTGGTGCTGGTGGTGCTGATCGCCTTCCCCGGCATCGTGACCTGGCTGCCCGATCTGGCTGCCGTGCGCGGCAACTGAGCACAGGGAGATCTCGTGAAGGATGCTACGTACCGCATCGTGGTGATGGGGGTGTCGGGGTCGGGCAAGTCGTGCGTTGGCGCGCTGCTTGCCCGCCGTCTCGGCGTCGCCTTCATCGACGGCGACGACTACCACTCGCCGACCAGCGTCGCCAAGATGGCGAGCGGCATTCCGCTCGACGACGAGGATCGCCGCGAATGGCTCGAGACTTTGGCGCAATTGATCGACGATCATCGCCGCCGCGATGAGACCCTGGTGCTGGCCTGCTCGGCGCTCAAGGAGCGCTATCGTGAGCTGCTGCGGCAAGGCGACCCGGAGCTCGTGTTCCTGTTCCTCCAAGGTGAGCGCGCCCAGCTGCGCGAGCGCCTGGCGAGCAGAGAAGAGCACTTCTTTCGTGGCGATGCGATGCTCGACAGCCAGCTGCGCGATCTCGAGGCGCCCGCTGTGCACGAGGCCGTGACCTGCGGCATTGCCGATGCGCCGGAGGTCATCGTCGACACCTTTCTCGAGGCCTTGCCACACTGCCGAGGCTGACGGCCCGGAGCGGTTGGGCTGGGCAGCGTGGCCTGAGGAACTCCGGTATCATGCGTTGCTTTGCCGATATCGGGCAACGGGATGCCGGCAGGCCCAACTACCGTCAGCGGGGAATCGTGAAAAAGAAGCGACCGACACTTCAGGACATCGCCGACCGGGTCGGGGCGACCAAGATGACGGTCAGTCGTTGTCTGCGCGATCCGGCGACGGTCTCCGAGGGCCTGCGTGAGCGCATCTTCAGCGTGGCGGAGCAGGTCGGCTACATCCCCAATCGGGCGCCCGACCTGCTTTCGCGTGCCACCAGCCACTCCATCGGCCTGCTGGTGCCGTCGCTCTCCAACCAGGTATTTGCCGACGTGCTGGTGGGTATCGAGGAGGTGACCGAGCCGCTGGGCTACCACCTGATGCTGGCGCACTACGGTTACAGCCCGGAGCTGGAAGAGCGCAGCCTGGCATCGCTACTCTCCTACAACGTCGACGGGCTGATCCTCTCCGATAGCCACCACACCGCGCGCACCTGCCGCATGCTGGAAACCGCGGGCATTCCCACGGTCGAGATCATGGACTCGCTGAGCAAGCCGCTGCATCAGGCGGTGGGCTACGACAACGTACGTGCTGCCTACGACATGATCAGCGAGATGATTCGCCAAGGTCGTCGGCGCATCGTCTATCTCGCCGTGCGCCTCGACCAGCGTACGCGCCAGCGGGAAGAGGGGTATCGACGGGCCATGGCAGAGCACAGGCTCGAACCGCTCACGTTGCATCGCAGCCAGCGCTCCTCCTACAGCGTGGGGGCGGCGCTGCTCAACGAGATTCTCGTCGAGCACCCGGAAACCGACGGTATCTTCTGCACCAACGACGACGTCGCGGTCGGCGCCTACTTCGAATGCCTGCGACAGGGCGTGGCGGTACCACAGCGCATGGCCATCGCCGGTTTCCACGGCCACGACGTGGGCCAGGTGATGTCGCCGCGGCTGGCCAGCGTGATCACGCCGCGGCGGGACATCGGCAGGCGAGCCGCCACCGAGCTGATGGCCAGAATCCAGGGCAAGGCGCTGGAGGAGGCCGTGATCGATCTGGGGTATCGGATCGAGCCGGGCATGACGCTGTAGCCCCGCTTCCTCAGGCTGTGTCGTTTTGCTCGGGTTGGCGCGCCATCAGCGTGATCTCGACGTTGGAGCCGCCGCTCAGGCGTGGCGATTCGGTGCAGGTGCGGGCGGGGTAGCGCTTGTTCTCGAAGAATTCGGCGTAGGCGGCGTCCATGGTGTGGATGGTATCCAGGTTGGTCAGGTGAACGTCTACCCGTACCACGTCGGCCATCGAGGCGCCGGCATATTCCAGCATGCGTGAGAGGCGGCGCATCACCCAGCGGGTCTCCTCGGCGATATCACCCAACACGGCTTCGCCGCCCTGGATGTCGGTCACCGTCAGGCCGGAAAGGAAGATGTAGTGGCCGTCCAGCACGATATGGTTGCCGGGAAAGATCGGAATGGCGAGCGTCGGGTCGTTGCGGAAACGGTGCATGGCGCTGCCCCTGGCTGCGATGGCGTTCCCTCATTGTGGTTGCATCTGTCAGAGGTGCAAGGCGCTTGCCTTCGCTGAATGCCTGGCCGATGCTATCGACTGAAGTATGCTGCGACGCAGTATTTTCCTTCATTCGATCAGGGCGACGCGCATGGACGGTCAGGAACCACAGGCAGGCAACGGCTACATCGAGAACCGGACCTTCGACGAGATCAAGGTAGGCGATACGGCTGCACTGGAGAAACGCCTGACGCTGGACGACATCAAGCTCTTTGCGATCATGTCCGGCGACATCAACCCGGCCCACCTGGACGATGATTTCGCCAAGAGTACCCGCTTTCAGGAAGTCATCGCTCATGGCATGTGGGGCGGGGCGCTGATCTCCACCGTGCTCGGCACCGAACTGCCTGGGCCCGGTACTCTTTACCTGGGCCAGACCCTGCGCTTTCGCAAGCCGGTGAGGCTCGGCGACGTGCTGCGAGTGAGCGTGCGCGCCCAGGCCAAGGACGAAGCGCAAAAGCGCATCACCTTCGACTGTCTGTGCACCAACCAGAACGGTGAAACCGTGATCGAAGGACAGGCGGAGGTGCAGGCGCCGACAGAAAAGATACGCCGGCCGCGCACCGTGCTGCCGCGGGTACGGCTGGCCGAGCGGGCGCACCTGCACGAGATGCTCAGTGCCGCCGAGCATCCCGCGCCAGTGAGCATGGCCGTGGTGCATCCGGTGGATGAGGTCTCGATCATGGGCGCCTACGAATCGGCACGCCAGGGGCTCATTCGCCCGGTGCTGGTGGGGCCCAAGGCCAAAGTGCATGCCGCCGCCGAGGCTGCCGGTGTCGATATCGCCGAGTTCGAACTGGTCGACGTGCCCCATAGCCATGCCGCCGCGGCCGAGGCAGTGGCCATGACTCGGGCGGGCCGGGTGGAGGCGCTGATGAAAGGGGCGCTGCACACCGACGAGCTGTTGCACGAAGTGGTCAAGCGCGACACCGGCCTGCGCACCGAGCGCTGCCTGAGCCACGTGATGGCCTTCGACGTGCCGACCTACCCGCGCCCGCTGTTCATCACCGATGCGGCGATCAACATCTATCCGACCCTGGCGCACAAGAAGGACATCGTGCAGAACGCCATCGATCTGGCACATGCGGTCGGGCTCACTTCGCCCAGAGTGGCGATTTTGTCGGCGGTGGAGACGGTCAACCCAAAAATTGCCTCGACCGTGGAAGCCGCGGCCCTGTGCAAGATGGCGGAGCGTGGGCAGATCCGCGGCGGGGTGCTCGACGGTCCGCTGGCCTTCGACAACGCGGTTTCCGAGGCGGCCGCGGCGGCCAAGGGGATCGACTCGCCGGTGGCGGGGCGCGCCGACATCCTGGTGGCACCCGATCTCGAATCGGCCAACATGCTGATGAAGCAGCTCACCTACCTGGCCGACGCCACCGGCGCCGGGCTGGTAGTCGGCGCGCGGGTACCGATCGTGCTCACCAGCCGCGCCGATGACGCCATCACGCGCATGGCCTCCTGTGCCCTGGCGCTGCTGGTTTCCGAGCAGCAGAAGAGGGCGCGGGCATGAGCGGCGAGATCCTGGCCGTGAACAGCGGCTCCTCGAGCCTCAAGTTTGCCCTGTTCGATGCCGCCAGCACTGCCAGCCCCATGGCCATGCAAGTGCGCTACCGAGGCCAGTTCTCGGGCCTCGGCAGTCGGGCTCGGGCTGAGCTGCAGGCTGGGTTCGGTACCGAGCTGAATGAAGAGCAAGACGCCGCGCTTTACGACGTACCGGCAGCGCTGGACCACGCAGGGGCGTTGGAACGCCTGCTGCAATGGGTCGAGGACAACCCGGCATTGGGCGACATTCGCGCCGTGGGCCACCGCATCGTGCATGGCGGCGCCCGCTACCGCGAACCGCTGCGCCTGGATGCCGAATCCTTTGCCGCTCTGGAGGCGCTGAACGAGCTGGCGCCACTGCATCAGCCGCATGGCCTGGCGCCGGTTCGCGCGTTGATCGGCCTGCGTCCGGGGTTGCCCCAGTACGCCTGCTTCGACACCGCCTTTCATGCCACTCAGCCGGCAGTGGCGCAGACCTTTCCGCTGCCGCGTCGTTTTCGCGAGCAGGGCGTGATCCGCTACGGCTTTCATGGGCTCTCCTTCGACTACGTCAGTCGTGCACTGAGCGCTGAGCGCCAGCATGGTCAGGCGCTACCGGGCGGGCGCGTGGTCATTGCCCACTTGGGTAACGGGGCCAGTCTGTGTGCGCTGCGCGACGGCAAGAGCGTGGCCGCCACCACCGGGTTCACCGCTGTGGAAGGGCTGATGATGGGCACCCGCAGCGGCAGCCTCGACCCTGGCCTGGTGCTGCATCTGATTCTGCATGAGGGCATGAGCGCCGAGGCCGTGCAGCGGCTGCTCTACAAGGAGTCGGGTTTGCTTGGGGTGTCCGGTATCAGCGGCGACATGCGTGAACTGCTGGCCAGCGAGGCGCCCGAAGCCGCTGAGGCCATTGCGTTGTTTGTCTATCGCATCGTGCGTGAGATCGGCAGCCTGGCGGCGGCCCTGGGTGGGCTCGATCACCTCGTCTTCACCGCCGGCATCGGCGAGCGGGCCGCTCCGATCCGCGCCGCCGTGGCGCAGGGCTGCGAATGGCTCGGTGCGCGCCTCGACGACGCGGCCAATGCAGCGAATGCCCTCGATATCGCCGGGCCGGACAGCCGGCTCGGGCTGTGGGTCATACCCACCGACGAAGAGCGCATGATCGCCTGGTACACCGCCACCGAGCTGGCGCGACGGACCTGATCCGCACTATCGACCGCACCTCTATATATCGCTTCATCGCCTTCTCAGTCAGGGGGCCGGCTTTCAAGCCGGCCTTGACGTCGCCTGCATACGTTCTATTCTGAATAGACCGGTCGGTCTAGGAGAGAGAATGGCACTCAACACCAAGGAGCAACTGCTCGAAGTCGGGCTATCGATGCTGCTCAAGCACGGTTACAACGATTTGGGCATTCAGGCACTGCTGGAGGCAACGGGCGTACCCAAGGGGTCCTTCTATCATCACTTCGGCAGCAAGGAGGACTTCGCCCTGCAGGTCGTCGATCGCTACATGCAGGAGGTGCATCAGGGGCTGGAAGCCGCCTTGCAGGACCAGACGCTGCAACCGTTGGATCGGGCACGACGCTTCTTCGAGCTATCGCGGGAGAAGTACCGTCAAGACGGTCACCTGGGCTGCATGCTCGGAGCTTTAGGGCAGGAACTCTCCGGCGTGAATCCGACCTTCGCGCGCAAGATCGAGAACTGTTTCTCCGTGGTGACGCGACATATTGCGGAGTGCCTGGAAGAGGCAAGACAGCAGGGCCAACTGGCGCCCGATGCCGACCCCGTGGAGCTGGCCAACCTGCTGCTGAACTGCTGGGAGGGGGCTGCCTTGCGCAGCCGTTTACTCAGAGATCCGGCACCGCTCGATCGAATGCTGGATTTCTATTTTGCAGCGGCGACTCGTGACGCTTGAACGTGCCGGGTCGCCGGTGCTCACACTCAAGCTGATGGAGGTGGACCATGACAACAACAATGACGACGCCGACAACGACAACGACAACGACAAAGGCAGGCTATCGACTCGAGGGCACGATGCTGGAAATCTGCTCGTGTTCCGCACCCTGTCCATGCTTTCTCGGTGAAGACCCCGACGGCAGCGAATGCCATGGCGTGATCGCCTTCAAGCTGGAAAACGGGCAGGCCAGGGGCGTCGATGTATCCGGTTTGACTCTCATGAACGTGGCGCACATACCGGGCAATGCGCTGGCCGGCGGCTGGCGTTCGGTCATCCTGATCGACAGTGCCGCTGACGACGCGCAATACGAAGCGCTACTGGACGCCTTCGGTGGCAAGTTGGGTGGGCCGCTGGCCGACCTTGCAGGCCTGGTAGGTGAGATCGTGGCCGTGGAGCGTGTGCCGATCGTGCATGAGACGCAGCAGGTGGAAGGGCGCTTGATCGCACAGGGCAGGGTCGAGGCGGAACTTGCCCCGATCCAATCCTCACCGGACGGAACCACGGCCACGATGCATGACAGTGCCTTCACCACGGTCAAGGGTGCCCCGGCCTATCTCGGCAAGTCACGGCGCTATCGGGTCAGCATGCCGCAGCATGGCATGAGCTGGACTCACGACGGGCAGAATGCCATCCAGACCGCCTGGAAGATGGAGTTCGAGCCGTGAGTGCCGCGCTCGACCGTCAGCCGAATCGGATTACCGCTGATAACCTTCTGCTGTTGGGCATCATTTGCCTGGCGTGGCTGTTGGCCATCGTGGCCGAGCTGACCGGCAGGGTGCAGTGGGTGCATCATCACCAGCTGGTCGTCGACGACATGGCGCTATGGATCAGCCTGCTCCTGTTCCTGCTCGCCTGGCAGCTGCACATCGCAGCCATGATGCTGCCGTCCACCCTGCCCATGATCGGCCTGTTCCGTCAGGCGGCAACCGGCCAGCCCCATCCGGGGGTAGCGCGGGCCTGCTTCCTGGGCGGCTATCTGGTCGTGTGGACCATGTTCGGTGTGTTGGCCCTGCTGGGTGACACGCTGCTGGGGATGGTTCTTTCGGACTGGCACTGGTTGATGCATCGACCTGAATGGATGATGGGAGCCGTGCTGGTGCTGGCCGGAGCCTTCCAGTTCACCTCACTCAAGTCGCGGTGTCTGGACAAGTGCCGCCAGCCACGCTCCTTCCTGCTGGCGCATTACCGGCGAGGGCTGGGTGGGGCCATGACGCTCGGCCTCCGACATGGGCTGTTCTGCCTGGGGTGTTGCTGGGCGCTCATGCTGGTGATGTTCGTGGTCGGCATTGCCAACCTGGCGTGGATGGCGCCCCTGGCTGCGCTCATGATTTACGAGAAGATCGGCCGCCATGGAGACAGGCTGGTGCGACCGGCCGGCACGGCCCTGATCCTGCTGGGTGCACTGGTGTTCATCGGCCCGGCGTGGATGCCGACCCTGGTGCACATGCATTGATGAACCTGCACTGATGAACATGGATTGAAAGGAAGTTCGCGGTGGCTCCTGCCGTGCAGGAGCCGCCGTGCCATGCCGGGGAATGCTACAGCGTCTGCCAGGGAGCGGCAGGGGGCTCGGCGAGCAGTTCGACTAGTGTGTCCAGCGCCTGGGTCAGTGCCTCCCGCGACACGGCGGCGCTGAGGCACAGCCGCAGTGCCTGGGGCGCCGGTTCGCTGCCTACGCAGAAGGGCTCTGCGCTGCTGACCAGCACGTTACGCTGCGCCAGGGCCGCCGTCAGGATGGCGCTGCGCTGGCCTTCGGGTAACGGCAGCCACAGATTGTTGCCGTGTGCCCGTCCACCTAGGGAGTATCCGACAAGTCGTTCTCGTGCCAACCGCTGGCGTGCTCCCAGCTCTTCGATCAGCCAGTCGAGCAGTACACGGCTGTCGTCGCTGGCGACCCAGCGGCACACCGCCTCGACCATCAAGGGCGGCACCATCCAGCTCTGAGCGCGCAGCGCCGTCCCCAAGCGTTCACGCAGCATGGCGGGCGCCAGCAGGGTACCGATGCGCAGTCCCCCGGCCAGTACCTTGGAGGTGCTGAAGATAAACAGCGTGCGTTCCGGTGCCAAGCGATAGAGCGGGGTGCCCCGCTCCACGGCGGGCAGGTACTGCACACCATCCTCGACGATCCAGAAGTCATGGCGGTGGGCCAGTGCCGCCAGTCGTTCGCGGCGGCTCTCGCTCAGCGGCGTACCGGTCGGGTTGTTCTGATCGGGGGTGACGTAGACCAGCCGCGGTGGCTGCTGCTGGGCGCACAGCCGGGCGAGGGCATCGACGTCCATGCCGTGCTCGTCCATCGGCACGCCAAGCAGCTTGAGGTGCGCCTGGCTGGCAGCGCTGATCAACCCGGGGTAGGTCAACACGTCCGCGGCAATGCGCTCGCCCGGGCGTGTCAGCGCCTGCAGGGCTAGGCTGATACCGTGCTGCCCGCCCTGGGTGACCAGCAGCGACTCGGCCTCGGCGGGCATGCCGAGCTCGATCATCCAGGCCGCCAGCCGTTCGCGGTGCTCCGGCACGCCGCGATCCGACTGGTATTCGACCGCACGCTGCAGCAGCGGCTCCTCGACGGCGATCTCCTGCAGTACGCGCCCCAGCGAGGCGGCCCGCAGCGGATGCGGCGGGGGCAGGCTCAGGCTGAGGTCGATGAGGCCGTCTTCGGCGGGGCGACTGGCGAGAAAGTACTGGCCCGACGGCGCTTCGTTGCCGCGCACGTAGGTGCCGCTTCCCACGCGGGCCACTACCCGGCCCTGGCGCTCCGCCTCGGCATAGGCGCGGGTCACGGTGCCCACCGTAACGCCAAGCCGGTCGGCCAGCTGGCGCTGCGGCGGCAGCTTCTGACCCGGAGCGAGCTCGCCGGTCTGAATCGCCAGGGCGATGGCATCGGCAATCACGCGGTAGCGCACGCCCTCGGAAGGGAGCTGAGGAACCCATATTGTCATGGTGACAATAAAACCTTTGACGCCAATATTGGCAGGATTATGCTGGAAATTGTGCGCACAATCCAAGCGAAAATCAAAAATTGTATGGGTGCAAATGCAATGGAAGCTTTGGCGTTACTCGGGCCGGCGGCCCTCTATATGATCTCGATGACCATCACTCCCGGGCCCAACAACGTGATGCTCACGGCCTCGGGAGCCAACTACGGCTTCATGCGCACCTTGCCGCACATCTTCGGCATTCTGGGCGGCTGCTTCCTGCTGTTCGCCGGCATTGCCCTGGGGTTGGGGCTGATCTTCGAGCGCTACCCGGCGGTGCAGACGGTGCTACGGGTGATCGGCAGTGCCTACCTGCTCTATCTGGCGTGGAAGATTGCCACCGCGCCGCCGCCCGATTTTCGCCTGGAGGGCGAAGGACGACCCTTAAGCTTCTGGCAGGCGGCGGCGTTCCAGTTCGCCAATCCCAAGGCCTGGGTCATGGGGCTGGCGCTGATGGCGGGGTTTCTGCCTGAAGGCGGTAACCTGGTGATCAACGCACTGATGCTGGCGGCCTTCGCCGAGCTGGTCGGTCTGCCCTGCATCGCCCTGTGGGCCGGGTTCGGTGTGGCCATCGGGCGCTGGCTCGACACGCCCCGCGCCTGGCGAATCTTCAACTGGACCATGGGGACGCTGACCGCCGCCTGCGTCTACTTCATCCTGGCCTGATCGAGGGGGTAACCGTGGTTACAGGAAATCGGTCAGCTCCTCCGGGCTCATGTTGCCGCCAGTGATCACCACCACCACATCGCCTTCGGGGGGCAGTGCGACCGCCCCTTCGAGCAGGGCGGCCACACCCACGGCCGCGCCCGGTTCTGCCAGCAGCTTGGCCTGGTAGAGCAGATGGCGCATGGCGCGGCCGATGGCATCGTCGTCCACTTGCAGCAGTGTCTGGGTCGTTTTACGGCATACGGGGTAGGTATGCTCACCGACGATGGCGGCGCCCAGGCTCTTGGCGCAGGTAGCGACCCGCGCCAGGCGCTCAGGTGCGCCGGCCGACCAGGCCGCGGCCATGCTGGCGGCCCCGCTGGGTTCCACGCCGATCAAGGCAAGCTCGGGCCTCAGTGCTGCGGCGGCCGAGCCGATACCGGCGATCAGGCCGCCGCCACCCACCGGGCACAGGATGGCGGTAGCCTCGGGTGCCTGTTCGAGAATCTCCAGCCCCACCGTGCCCTGGCCGGCGATGATGCGCTCGTCGTCGTAGGGGTGCACCAGGGTCAGGCCGCGCTCCGCTACCAGCTTGTGCATCAGCTCCCAGGCTTGGTTGATGTCGCCGTGCAGAATCACCTCGGCGCCGAGCCTGCGGCTGCCTTCCACCTTGAACGCGCTGGCGTTCTCGGGCATCACGATTGTCACCGGCACACCAGCCTCGCCGGCCGCCCAGGCGAGCCCCAGAGCGTGATTGCCCGCCGAGACCGCTCCCAGCCCGCCGGCCAACTCCTCTTCGCCGGCGCTGCGCAACCAGTTGAGCCCACCGCGAGGCTTGAACGAGCCGGTGCGCTGAAACAGCTCGCCCTTGAGCCAGATGCGCCGCCCGAACTGCTCGGACAGCACATGGTCGAGCAGCAGCGGCGTGGGCGGCAGGCTGTCGGCGATACGGCGCTGGGCTTCCAGAATACGTTCAAGCGGTAGCATGGAAGACTCCTACAGCAAGTTGTAGAGCATGGTGAACAGACTGATACCGGTAATGATGAAGGCGATGATGGAGAGCAGCCCATCACGGGCCATGATCGCCAAGCCGAAGAAGGTCAGCGCCACGCCGGCAATGTTGACCGTCAGCGGTACGAGTTCCATGGGGGGCATGGCGATGGAGAGCACGAAACAGGTTACGGCGATCACACGTATGGCGAAGTCGCCGGTCATGAACGAGATGCGATGGTAGACCAGGCGGTCGATCATTCGTGATGGCTTGCGCATCCAGCCCAGACCCTTGTGAACCTTGTCGCTTGAAAGCTGGCGATTTCGCAGCCAAGCCGGTAGCCAAAAGGTGCGTCGGCCGACCAGTAACTGAGCGCATACCAGAAAGGTAAACATGCCCATCAGTGAAGGCACCCCGGGAATCCCGCTGATGACCGGCGCCAAGGTCACCAGGCCAGCCAGCAACAGCAGGGGGCCGAAGGAGCGACGTCCGATCGCCTCCAGTACGGCATCGAAACGCAGCTTGCCCGAGGGGGTTTCGATCGCTTCGATGGTCTCGATCAGTTCGATCAGATTGTGCGGTTCTCTGGGCTCATCCTCAGTGTCCCCCTTGGATACTGCCATAGTCTCCTCGCTGCCTGGGTCCAGGGCCGCCTCAGGGGCGGCGCCACATTCAGCATAGCTTCACTATCGCTTAGGCCCAGCGCGGGTCGGCGGTGAAGGCCACCGTGAACCAGCGTCGCTCCGGCGGCGGGCTGAGTTGCGCGGCGATCTCCTCGCGTATCTCGTCCAGCGCGGCGATGCCCCGCTCGGCGGCAAACTCCGGCGTGGTGACGATATGGATCTCGATGTAATGCCCGCGCCCGGCCTTGGCCACGTGGCTGAAGTATTCGAGCAGTCCTTCACGCTGCATCACCGGTTCCATGGCGGCGTGCACTTCGCGGTCGATATTGCTGGGAGCGATCAGCAGGATCTCGCGCAGCGCACGGCGCACGATACCGATGGGCACCGGCATGAAGCAGACCGTGAGTATTACCAGCAGCAGCGAATCGATGTAGCGGGTCAGGTGTTCCCACTCGGTGCCCTGCAGCAGCAGGCCGATGCTGAAAGCCACCAGCAGCGAGGTGGTGATGAGCGCGGCCATCAGCCAGCCCTGCATGTCGATCCGCACGAACTCCGACTGCGCCCGGCGGTTGATGCGGCGCTGGTAGAACACCATGGCGTAGCACATGGTGGCGACTACCACGGCGTAGCCGATGGCCATGTCGAAGGCCAGCGGCTGGCCGCCCTCCATCAGCCCCTGTAGGGCATTGAGAAAGGCGTAGAAGCACAGCAGCATCAGGATGCTGCCGTTGAGTGCCGCCACCAGCGGTTCCAGGTGCCAATAGCCGTGCTGAAAGCGCTGGCTGGCCTCGCGCACCGCCAGCCTTGCCACCAGCAGGGCGAGTGCCGACATGGCGGCGTCGATGGTAGAGAACACCCCGTCGAACAGGATCGACTGTGAGCCGGCCAGCAGCCCGAACGTCACCCCCAGGCTGGAGACCACGAGGGTGACGACGATGGAGATCTTGAGCGCCCGCTGCTCGAGAGAGGCTTGCATGATGGTTCCTCGAAACGCAAAACCTCTCATGCTAACCGAGCCGGGAGAAAGAGGGGAGAGGGAGGGCAACTAGGCGTGTGAAAGAGGCTAAAGGTGAGGAAGCGGCTAAAGGTGTGGAAGCGACGGCGCCTGCTTCACCACCCCAAACGCAAAGCTGGTATCGATGGAGCCGATGCCGGGGATAGTATGCAGAGTGTCGCGCATGAAGCGCTCGTAGTCCTCGAGGCTGGCTGCCACTACGCGCAATTGGTAATCGCGCTGCCCCGTCAGCACGAAGCAGTCGATGATCTCGTCGATCTCCCGCACCCTGCGCTCGAACTTGGCCACCGTCTCGGTATCGTGGCGGGCCAGCGAGATGCGGGTGAAGACGGTTAGGGGATAGCCGTAGCGTTTCTGATCGATGATTGCCGTGTAGCCGCGTATCACACCCTGCTCCTCGAGCCGCCGGACCCGCCGCAGGCAGGGGGAGGGAGAGAGATTGACCCGCTGGGCCAGGTCCTGATTGCTCAGGCGTCCATCGAGCTGGAGCTCATGCAGGATCTTGCGGTCGATCTTGTCCATGACTGAGCCTGTTCTTGGAATATTATTGCCAAAAACTAGCCAAACGAGGCAGAGAACGAAAGCAAATTCTCTTGATGCGGGCATAGCATGACAAGACAACAAGCGACATTCCTCACCGTGGAGTCGAGTCATGCAGCATTCTCAGCAGGGCTGTTATCACCAAGAACAGGGCTTCGCCACGCGAGCCATTCATGCCGGCTACGACAGCCGGGACGAGCAAGGGGCGCTGACGCCGCCCGTGCATCTGACCTCTACTTTCACCTTCGAGAGTGTCGAGCAGGGCGCCGAACGCTTTGCCGGCGAAGCTCCCGGCCATTTCTACTCCCGGATTTCCAATCCCACGGTGGCCACTCTGGAACAGCGCATGGCCAACCTGGAGGGTGCCGAGGCCGGCCTGGCCACCGCCTCGGGCATGGGGGCCATCACCGCGCTGATGTGGAGCCTGCTGCGCCCCGGGGATGAGCTGATTACGGACAGCCATCTATACGGCTGTACGCATGCCTTCTTTCATCACGGCCTGACCGAGTTCGGCATTCGGGTCAAGCACGTGGACCTCTCCCGACCGGAGGCGTTGGAAGCGGCAATCGGCGAGCGCATCAAGCTCGTCTACTTCGAGACGCCGGCCAACCCCACCATGCGTCTGGTGGACATCGAGGCGGTGAGCCGCATCGCGCACCGGCACGGCGCGCGCGTGGTGGTGGACAACACCTACGCCACCCCCGTCATCACTCGGCCTATCGAGCGGGGCGCGGATTTCGTGGTCCACTCCGCCACCAAGTACCTGGGCGGCCACGGCGATTTGATCGCTGGCATGCTGGTGGGCAGCGAGGAGGAGATGCACCGGGTGCGTCTCACCGGACTGAAGGACTTCACCGGCGCGGTGATGTCGCCCTTCACCGCCTTTCTGATCATGCGCGGCCTGAAGACGCTCGAAATCCGCATGCAGCGGCAATCTGCCTCGGCGCTCGAGGTGGCCCGCTGGCTGGAGCGGCATCCGGCGGTCGAGCGCGTCCATTACCCCGGGCTTACCAGCTTTCCGCAGCATGAGCTGGCGCGGCGGCAGATGAGCGATTTCGGCGGCATCATCGCCTTCGAACTCGCCGGTGGCCTGGTGGCAGGGCGCCGCTTCATGAACCGCCTCGAACTGATTCAGCGAGCCGTATCGCTGGGCGACGCGGAAAGCCTGATCCAGCATCCGGCCAGCATGACCCACTCGGTACTGAGCCCCGAAGAGCGTGCCGAGCATGGGATTTCCGAAACGCTGATCCGCCTTTCCGTGGGACTTGAAACGCCGTCGGACATACAAGCGGATCTGGCCCAGGCGCTGGAGGCCAGGACGTAATCGGGATAGACAAAAGTCGTAATTTTGGACTTTTGGCTAAAATCTGCCGCTTGGCTGCCGATGAAAACTTTATATCTGGAGGTTTCACAAAGTTCTACGACCCATGGGAGCGGTACGATGAAGCATCTTTCCATCAAGTGGAGCCTGACGGCAGCCCTGGCCGCGCTGGTGCTGATGATCGGACTGATCAGTGGGTTGGCGTTCTATTCCAACAGCACCAGTGAAGCCGCCCTGCACGAGCTGGCGGAAACCAATGCTCAGCTCTCCAACCTGGCCAACCGCGCCCAGGTCAACGTACTGCGTGCGCAAACCTTCCTCGATCGCTATGCCGCGCACAGCGCCCAGGGCAACCCCGACCTCGGCCGCGAGAATCAGGAAATGGCCGTGGCGGCGGTAGAGACCGCGCAGGAGCGTTTCGCCGAGTTTCGGCAGATTGCCATCGCGCCTGACGATACCCGCGCGCCATACGTGGCAGCCATTGCCGAAGCATACGATGCCTACGTCAATGAAGGGCTGGTGCCGCTACTGGATGCCGCTCCCTTCCTCGTACAGCGCCGACAGGACCAGTTGGCCGAACTGGGGGCAGGCCTGGACGATGCCATGGAGGCCTTCATTGCCTACAGCGATCAGCGTGGCGCCGTTGCCATCGCACAAGTGAAAACCCTGAGCAATCGCATCGGGGCGACTGCCCTCGGTCTGTTGATCGTGGCCTTGGCCGCCGCTTTCTTCATTCGCCTCGCCATGATGCGGGCGGTCGTGACACCCCTGCGTGAAGCCATTGCCCACTTCGAGCGTATCGCCGATGGCGACCTGACGGCACGTATCGAAGACCGGGGCCGCAACGAGATCGGCCAGCTCTACGGTGCCTTGGGGCGCATGCAGGAGAAGCTCAAGACGCTGGTGGTATCGCTGCGGCAAAGCAGTGAATTCGTCTTCACCGGCGCCGGAGAGATCGCCTCGGGCAGCCAGGACCTATCGTCGCGTACCGAGGAGCAGGCTGCTGCCCTGCAGCAGACGGCCTCCAGCATGGAGGAAATGGCCTCCACGGTGAGCAAGAATACCGACACCGCCGTCGAGGCCGACCGGCTTGCCGCTTCGGCTTCGAAAACCGCCGAGGCGGGGGGCGAAGAGGTGGAGCGCACCGTCAAGCTGATGCGCGAGATTTCCGAGAGTGCCAAACGTATCAACGAGATCATCGGCGTGATCGATTCCATTGCCTTCCAGACCAACATCCTGGCGCTCAATGCCTCGGTCGAGGCGGCGCGGGCGGGCGAGCAGGGTCGCGGCTTCGCCGTGGTGGCAAGCGAGGTCCGCTCCCTGGCCAGCCGCAGTGCGGAGTCGGCCAGAGAGATTCGCACCCTGATCGAAGCCACTACCAGCCAGATTGGCACCGGTGCCGAGCAGGCCGAGCGCAGCGGTGAAACCATCAATGCCACCGTCGACTCGATTCGGCAGGTCACCGCGCTGATGGCCGAGATTTCCACCGCGACACGAGAGCAGAACAGCGGCATCGAGCAGATCAATGCTGCGCTCACCGAGATGGATTCCGTCACCCAGCAGAATGCCTCTCTGGTCCAGCAGACGAGTGCCGCCGCTGCCTCGTTGGAGCAGCAGGCCAGCAGTCTGGCGGGATTGATTGCCACCTTCCGCGTCGACGAACATGCCGTCTCGGCCACTGCCGCGGCTCAGCCGCGTGAGCGTCACCCGGAGCAGGGCGAAACGACGCAAGGGCCTGCCGAGAAGCGTCAGTCCGTCAAACTGGTCGATCCCAAGCCAGGGGCACGTCGGCGCTCCACCGTAGAGGAGGACTGGAGCGAGTTCTAACCGCTTCTCGCCGTTGGTGAGTCGGAAGCTTCGAGTTAACTGCTGTAAATTTTTGTGAGAACAAAGGCTTGTCATAAGTTGCGCGACTAGACTGCGAACCAGGATGGATAGCAGAAGGAGTGCAACATGACGAAGGATTCGACATCCAACAGCCTGCCTCAAGCCACCACAGGCGAAACGTTGGCGGTGATGGGCGATGTCTTCGTACCCAACATCGCCAAAGGGGTGATCATTCGCCGGCCCAAGGTGGTGGGAGTGGCGGAAAAACTTGGCCTCGATGCGAGAGCCATTAGCCGCCTGAAATCGCTCAACGAGAAGTACGGCCCGGGCCCGCTGATGCTGAACACGCCCGAGGGCAAGCCGATGGCGTTGATTCTCGACCCCGACCACGCCAATCGGGTGCTCAACGAAACTCCCGAGCCGTTCGCTACTGCCGAATGGGCCAAGCGCAAGGCGCTCGAGCACTTCGAGCCCGATATGGCGTTGGTTTCTCACGGTCCCGAACGGGCCGAGCGCCGTCGTTTCAACGAAAAGGTGCTGCACAGCGAGTGCCCGGTGCACGGCCTGGGGGCTCGTTTCGTGCAAGTGGTCGAGCAAGAGGCCGGCGAGCTGCTCACCCAGGTCGAACGGCATGAGAACAAGCTCGACTGGGACATGTTCGAAGCGACCTGGAATCGCGTGGTACGCCGTGTGGTACTGGGCGATACCGCCCGCGACGACCATGCCCTGACGGAGATGTTGGAGAAGCTGCGTTCCGCTGCCAACTGGGCCTTCTTCCACCCGGGCCACGACCGCGTGAAGGACGACTTTCTCGAGCGAATCCGCACCTACCTGAAGCGTGGGGAAGAGGGCAGCCTGGCAGGGGAGATCGCCCGCACGCCGACCAACGAGACCACTCAGCCCGAACATCAGGTGCCACAGTACCTGTTCGCCTTCGACCCCGCGGGTATGGCTACTTTCCGCGCCCTGGCGCTGCTTGCCGCTCACCCCAATCAGGCCGAGCGGGCCCAGGCCGAGATAGCCGAGAATGCCGGTAACCCCGCCCCCAAACTCGACTTTCTGCGAGCCTGTCTGCTCGAGTCGCTGCGGCTATGGCCCACCACGCCCATGGTGCTGCGCCAGACCACCGAGGAGACCGAGTGGGAGAACGGCACCATGCCGGCCGAAACGTCGATACTCATCCTGGCGCCCTATTTCCATCGCGATGATCGCCACCTGGATGAAGCCGATCGCTTCAACCCCGACCTCTGGCTGAAGCCTGATGCCGTTGGCGACTGGCCGCTGATCCCCTTCAGCGGCGGTACCGGCATCTGCCCGGGGCGCCGCGTGGTGCTGACGGTGACCAGCCACATGCTAGCCAAGCTGTTGCAAGGCCGAGAGTTCCAGTTGAACCCACCGACGCGCCTGCTCAGCAGCAAACCGATGCCGCCGCTGCTCAACAACTACGACCTGGAGTTCAAGGTCGGCGGCAGACAGTGAACATCTAGATAGAGAATGTGGGTACCACTCAGCAGTGACACCGTGCTACCACAGCATGAGGGGTGCGGTGTCGCTCAACTGAGGGCTCGCTGCTTGCGCCGCTCGCTCTTGTCGTCGTACATGCGCTCGTCGGCCAGGGCAAGCACTTCCTGGGCAGGCACCTCGGTGGAGCTGGCACTACCGAGGCTCAAGCGTAGCTCCAGCGTCAGTTGCTTGCCGTCGGCCGTGGTGATGCTGCAGCGTTGGCCTTCGATATGCGTTCTGATCAGGCTGGCCAGGCGATTCGCGGCCGTGAGGTCCGCAGAAGGAAACAGGACGACGAATTCGTCACCGCCGTATCGCGCCAGGATGTCACTGGCGCGGCAGTGGACTTGCAGGCGCTCGGCCACCGTGGTGATGAGCTGATCGCCCGCTACATGACCGTAGCGGTCGTTCACCGCCTTGAGTCCGTCGACATCCATCATCAACACGGCAAAATTCAGGCTTGGCGTCTGCCCCTTACCCTGGATGCTCAACTGCAAGGCCGATTCGAAGAAGCCACGGTTGTAGAGCCCTGTCAGCCCGTCGCGCTCCGCCGTTTTCTTCAGCGCGAGGTGCAGCAGCTTGTTCTCGGTGGCGGCCGCCAACTGGTCGACGAAAAGGGGCAGCATGCGCTCCAGCCGGTCATCCAGCATGGGGGCACGCACGATCAACCAGCCATCGTACAGGCTTAGCCGGCCCGCCATCGAGGTAGCATAAAGCTGTTCGCCGACACTCTGCTCGCGTAGCTTGACCACACTTTCCTGCCGATCATGGAGCGTTGCCAGCAGGCCGCCCAGCCGTCGCTCATCCTCGACGCCGAGCTGCAGACCGGCCACGGCGGCGTAGCGTGTCACTTCGGGCCGACTGCGCTCCTGCAGGAACACGGCGAATCCGTACTCGGGGAAATCGGCATGCAGGTGTTTCAGGGAGTCGTCCAGCAGCATATGAATGTTCGAGGCGCTGTTGGCAACGCCGCCCAGTTCGAGCAGGGCGTGGAAGACCCGGTTCTGGAACTTGGTCTCGCGCATGCTGCGACCGAGCTGACGATTTTGCCCGTACATCACGTAGGCAATGGCCAGAAAATAGACCACGGCGCCGGCTCCCTGATAGATGTCCAGCCCGGTGCTGACGTAAGGCCGAATCTCGAAGCCGGACAACGCGCTCCAGCCCAGGGCGCCGCCGGCGAACAGTGACATGGAGACCAGCATGCGGCGCGGGCCGGCTACCACCATGTTGTTCATGAAGCAGGCGAGTGCGATGGACAGTGTGGCCAGCACGTAAAAATCCAGCACGCTGCACCACACACCAAACAGCAGGCTGTCGCACAGCAGATTCTTGAACTCGGCTCGCTTCGAATCCTGGGCTTGGGCCGCGTGCAGGTAGGCCATCGCCGGCCATAGCAGCAGGAGCAGCCCCGGTAGAATCAGCGACCAGCCGCGGCCTTCCGCGAGCGCGATCCATACTGTAAGGCCGAAGGTGTGGAGAAAGGCAAAGGCACGGGGAGGCAGCGTTGCCAGGGCGAGTCGATGAGGACGCCTGGCACCGAGCAACTTGTGAGAGTAGGCCTTGGATGTCAGCAAGATCTCAGTCTATTTTGAAGGCCGAACGGATGAGACGGCGCTAGCACATTGAGCCCGGGCGTCTCGTACGAATTTCCATTAGCCTAGCATTAGTGAAAGCAGTAGACAGTACCCATCAATGGGATCGTTCGTATTCAGGCCAACGCCCTTTATCGTGTGAGTGTGAAGATGTGGCTGTGGCGCATCGAGTGTGGCAAGGCGCTACACTGTGGTGAGCTGCCAGTAAGGAAACTCATCATGACGACTCCCACCAAGCCGCTGTTCTGGCGCGATGCGCGCATGCCCCACGTGGAGCTGCGCAAGGTAGAGGATGGGCGCAAGGTCTGTTACGCGCCACACAGTCATACCCAATGGTCGCTGGGGGCGATCACCGCGGGGGAGAGTACCTTCCGCTACCGGGACGACCGCCATCACGTGCGGGCCGGCACCCTGGTCATGATGAACCCCGGCTGGATGCACGCCTGCAGCGCCATCGAGGACCGACCCTGGGGCTACCTGATGCTCTACGTGGATGCCGAGTGGCTGACCGCGTTGCGTTACCAGGCAGGGTTGCTGGAGGCACAGCACTGGCAGGACATCGCTACCGCGGTGATCGACGAGAACGAGTGGTACATGGGGTACTGCCGCATGGCGGCCTGCCTGCTGGATACGAACCGCGACCTGCTCGACAAGCAGACCGAAGTGGTGGAATACCTCTCAGCGTTGATGCACCGACTAGCCGGCCAACCGGCGCGACCGATAGCCCGGGCGCCGGCCACGCTGAAGGCTTTGGCCGCTTATCTGGACGAGCACGCAAGCGAGGACATATCGCTGGACGACTTGTGCGAGCGCAGCGGCTACAGCGCCGGCCATCTGATACGCGCCTTCAAGCGTCATTTTGGGTTCACGCCTCACGCCTATCTGGTCAATCGGCGCATCCAGCTCGGCCAGCATGCCTTGAAGAACGGCACTCCCATTGCCGAAGCGGCACTGAATGCGGGCTTTGCCGACCAGCCGCACTTTCAGCGCACCTTCAAGCGCATGGTCGCCGCCACGCCGCAGCAGTATCGGCAGTCCTCACTCGAGCAATAGGTTCTCACTCGATGAATAGCCCTCACTCAAGCAAAAGATAGAGGCAGCTGGCAGCAAGCAGCAGCGCGAGGGTACGGTTGATCGTCACCAGTACCGTCGGGCGATGCACGTAGCGGCGCAGAAAGGCGCCGGCATAGACCCAACTGCCCAGCGACAGCCAGCAGATCGGCAGATAGAGGGCGGCGAACAGCAACACCTGGTTCAGATCGCTGCCGCTGGTGTAGGCGCCGATGCCCGACGCCGACGCCAGCCACGCCTTGGGGTTGAGCCACTGCATCAGGGCTCCCGTCATGAATCCCGGTGCCCGCTGGGCCTCGTTCTCGGGCAAGCGGCCATCGTCGCGAAACAGCCGCCAGCTCAGGTAGAGCAGAAACGCCACGCCGGCCCAACGCAGCGCCTGGGTGAGACCCGGCACCAGTGCCAGTGCCGAATAGAGGCCCAGGCCCACGGCAACGAAGAGCACAATGAAGCCCAGGGTGGCGCCAGTGACGAACACCAACCCCTGGGAAAGCGGATAGCGCGTACCGCTGCTCAGGCATACCAGGTTTACCGGCCCGGGCGAGATCGAAGCCGCAAGGGCAAACGCCGACATCGGCAGAATCATGGCAAGGCTCATCGTCATCCTCCTGGGTGGCAATGGCCTGAGTCTGCCGCTGCGGCGCGGTGCGGTATTGAAGGAAATTGATGTACGAATCTTCCCTGCGCCGTTCAGGCGGGAGGAATGTTCGCATTGAAGCGGAACAGATTGTCCGGGTCCCAGGTTCTCTTCAGTGCCTGCAATCGTTCGTACTTGCTGCCGAATGTAGCCCTAGTGATTTCATTCTGGTTTTCCAGAAAACCCGGGTAATTGAGGTAGAAGCCGCCGCATGAGTAGCGTGCAAAATCCGCCACGGCATTGCGTGCCCAGGCGATATTGGGCTCATCGTCGGCGTGATCGGTCCATACGGATTCGGCAGCGAGCAGGTAGGCGGCATTACGCCCGCCGAAAGCGGTATCGTGCTCGTCCACACGTGCTACCGCGCCACCCATGTGCCATAGCACCAGCGTCGTCAGCGGCGAGGGACGGGCGGCGGCATGCTCCAGGAGCAGCTCGATTGCCTCATCGCTCAGGGCTTCCTCGGTCACGGTGCGGCCCTTCCAGTAGTAGAGATTACCCTGGGGAAAGCCTGGGTCGAGCATGGATTGAATATCCGTCCAGCGCATCGTACCGCTGAAGTCGAACAGCGGCTCAGAGACGGTTCGCAATGGCCGCAATGCTTCCTCGCCTTCGGCCGGAGCGCCCGCATACGCACCGAGAAAAGCGATGGCCGGTTTGCCACGGGCTGCCGCGACCGGGAAATCCGCGACATCGGGTACCGTCATCGAGGTGACCAGGGTCGATACCTCATCGCAAGTCTGGGCGGTGAAGTCACGGTACGCCTGATAACACGCCTTGCGCTCTTCGGCTGGATAAGCCACGAAGGTGAAAAAGACCTCCGGCCCGACAGGGTGCAGTTGGAACTCGAAGGTGGTCACCACGCCGAAGTTGCCACCGCCGCCTCGCAGGCCCCAAAGCAGCTCGGGGTTCTCGCTTTCGCTGGCATACACCACTTCGCCGCTGCCGGTGACCACTTCGGCACGAACCAGGTTGTCACAGGTGAGCCCGTGGCGGCGGCGAAGCCAACCGAGACCGCCGCTCAGGCAGAGCCCGGCCACCCCCGTCTGCGACACCACGCCGGTTGGCGTGGCAAGGCCGTGTACCTGTGCCTCACGATCCACATCTTCCAACAGTGCGCCGCCCTGGACACGTGCTAGGCGTTTGTCGGCATCCACGATCACGCCGCGCATCGGCGAGAGATCTATCGCCATGGCGCCGTCTCCCACTGCCGTGCCGGCCACGTTATGGCCGCCGCCGCGTACGGAGATCGGCAGGCCGTGCTCGCGGGCGAATCTTACCGCAGCCAGTACATCCGCCGTTCCTCGACAGCGGGCGATGAGCGCTGGCCGCCTGTCGATCATGCCATTCCATACCTGGCGTGCCCGGTCGTACTGTGGGTCGTCCGGACGAATCAGGTGGCCACCCAGGGCCGTATTAAGTGCTTCGATAGCCGTATCGTTCATGGCCGTTCTCCCGTGCGATGTGATTGTTATCGTGCGAATACGGGACGGATCCTTCGCTCCGTGAGAAAAAGTCTATCGACGGCCAGTCGAGTGGCGGAGCGGCGAAAGCGGCAAATCAGCGAGGCGTTTGCGTCAAGTCGCGTCCGACGGCTATCGGCCCTCAGCGGCTATAGTGCAGTTACTACAACGATAAGATGACCAAGGGGGAGTCATGCATGACGTGACGGTGGTGCTGGTCAAGGGCGGTATGCCTTCCACGGCGGTGGCCCCGGTCGAGGTATTCAGCACCGCAGGTGTGCTGTGGAACATGATGTGCAGCAAACCGGCCGAGCCGCTGTTTCGCGTGCGTACCGTGACCCAGGACGGCCAGCCCGTGCGCACGGCCGTTCCACTGACTCTGCAGCCGGACTGCGCCATCGACGAGGTCGAGTTCACTGAACTCATCGTCGTGTCGGCCATCGGTGCCGACCTGGAGGCCGCCTGCCCGCTGAATGCGGACCTCTACCCTTGGTTGCGTGCCTGGCACGCTCGCGGCGTGATGATCGCAGGCGTTTGCGCCGGTGCCGCGCTGGTGGCGGAGGCGGGACTGCTCGACGACCGTCCGGCCACGACTCACTGGGCAGTCGTCGATGCCTGTCGGCGGCGGTATCCGCGGGTGTGCTGGCAGCCCGAGCGTATCCTGACCGAGTCGGATAACGTGCTGTGCAGCGGTGGGGTATACGCCTCGGTAGATCTCAGCCTTTATCTGGTCGAGAAGCTGTGCGGCCACAAGGCGGCGATGGAAACGGCACGTGCACTGGTGCTGGAAACGCCACGTGCCTGGCAGACGGGTTACGGTACCGAACCGCCGGAGTGCTCCCACGAGGACCGCGGCATCCGCAACGTGCAGGAGTGGCTGTTTCGCAACTTCACCGAGGCGGCGCCGCTGGGCAAACTCGCCGGATTCATTGGCATGAGTGCCCGCACTCTCGAACGCCGCTTCAAGGCCGCCACCGGTGAGACACCGCGACAGTATCTGCACCGGGTACGTATCAATGCGGCACGCCACCTGTTGGAGAACGAATGGCAATCGGTACAGGCCGTCTGCAATGCGGTCGGCTACGATGACGTGAGCCACTTCCGGCGACTGTTCAAACGCTACACCGGCGTCACGCCGCAGCAGTATCGAGAACGCTTCAGGGCATCCGAAAACGTTGCTGTTGCCGGGCGTACGCCGCACCGCTGATGCAGGCCGCCCGGGCCTGCATGGGGTGTCCCGTCAGCAAGGTTCGAAGCTTTGCATTTCGCTCAAATGGCCTCCAACAACAGCTTGGCCGTAGGCTCCGACGAGGGCGGGTTCTGCCCGGTGATCAACTTGCCGTCCTGGCGGGCATATGGGGTGAACACATCCGCCTTGGAGTAGTGAGCGCCACCCTCCTTGAGGGCGTTCTCCACCAGATGTGGTACGACCTCGGTAAGGCCGACTGCCGCTTCCTCGTCGTTGCTGAAGCCGGTGACCTGACGGCCACGGATGATCGGGTTGCCATCGGGATCGCGGGCATGGATCAGCACGATGGGCGCGTGGCAAACGGCAGCCACCGGCTTCTGCTGCGCCCAGAAGGTCTCGACCAGGCGGATCGAGTCCGCATCGTCGACCAGATCCCAGAGCGGGCCGTGGCCGCCGGGGTAAAAGATGGCGTCGAAGTCATCGGCGCTGACCTCGCTCAGCTTGTGCGTATTGGCCAGGGCCTGCTGGGCCTTGTCGTCCTGCTGGAAACGACGGGTCGCTTCGGTCTGGCTCTCCTCGGCGTCGCTCTTCGGGTCCAGCGGCGGCTTGCCGCCCTTGGGCGATGCCAGTACTACCTCGGCGCCGGCATCCACGCAGACATAGTAGGGGGCTGCCAGCTCCTCCAGCCAGAAGCCGGTGGGCTCGCCGGTATCGCCGAGGCGGTCGTGGGAGGTCAGGACCATCAGAATGCGTGGGCTCATGAGGCTCTCCTTTACTTGATGCCGGTGGGCAACCGGGTCCATGGTGGTTTAAAAGGCTATACAGGAGCGTAGCGTGTCTATCGTCGCGAGCCTAATAGCATGCGGTAATGACCAAAGAGGCGTTGCCCTCGCTCCGCACGGCTGTCAATGGTGTCGCAGGCTGTCGGATTCAAGGTTCCCTAATGGCTGATGAAATGGATACCAACAACACCCTTGGTGCTCTGAGCGAGCCCCAATCAAAGTGTATTGATTTCTTTAGGAAAAACGGCTGCGGAAGAGTCGTGGCTGATACCTTGGAAGTGACGATCAACTTCCATCCTGATCGTTTGACGTCAACAGGCATGCCTTTGCTGGCAGCGATTAACCTTGATGGTGTGCTGAAATCTCAGTTCGAAACACGCACCAGTAATGGAGGTCTCACTGCTTTTCCTGGTGGTGCGCGGTGGATATGGGAAAGCTGTGCATTCAAAGGCGCTTACGATAGCTGTGAGCCTTCCGCTCGTCCGAAATATGGCGCTTTGAACTACAAGAAGCTTGCTTCTGGAGGCTCTCCTCGCTTCGGCTCCTCGTATTTCAAGCTCAGACCGACATTACTGGATAGGGTGACATTCTGTTACCCGGAAAGCTTTTTTGGCCCCAGAGGCTACGGGGCGGGACGCCATGTAGGACACTTGATTGAAATGGCGGATTCTGATGAAAGAGATCCTCTCGATCACTATATCGAAGCGCATGTTCATGGAGTGATTGATATCCATGAAGATGTCCAGGCGGTGGTCTTGGACCCGAGTTACAAGAATACCGAGGTGCAGAAGTTGGCCAATGAGTTGCCGTTTGCAACCTCGTGGCACGCAGGATTTCGATTGTCGACTGACGCCATGAGCCAGCATCCTGGCTTTCGAGGGCATGAGATAGTCAAGGCGGGCCAGGAAATCGCAGTCGATGGCTGGCTGACACCAGAAATCATAGGAAGGGCGGTTAACGAGGAAGTCATGGATGCTCAGAAGTTGAAAAAAGTCTGGCACTATCTGGCTCGCTTCGGAGACCAGAACCTGTAAACGCCAGTGGACCCGACATGCAGCCAAGGAGGAAAACATGTTGCTCGAAGGTTCCTGCCACTGTGGTGCGGTTCGTTTCAGCGTCGAATCGCCGCATCCGTATCCTTATCAGCGCTGTTACTGCTCCATCTGTCGCAAGACCGCTGGCGGGGGCGGCTACGCCATCAACCTGAGCGGGCTCGCCGACACGTTGCAGGTCGAGGGGACAGAGCATCAGGGCGTTTATCATGCCGTGATCGAGGGTCATGAGAGCTCCGGCGAGCGCCACTTCTGCAAGAAGTGCGCCTCGGCGCTATGGGTTTTCGATCCCGACTGGCCCGAGCTGGTGCATCCGTTCGCGTCGGCTATCGACACCGAGCTGCCAGTGCCGCCGGAGCGGGTCCATCTGTTGCTGGACAGCAAAGCCGCCTGGGTGGAAGTCGAGACGAAGCAAGGCGACCAGTGCTTCGCCGGCTATCCCGAGGAGAGTATCGCCGAGTGGCATCAGCGCCGAGGGTTGGAAACGCCTTGAGCGTTTCGGTCAGGCAGGCTCACTTTCGCCCCAGGTTGTCGATGCGGCCTTTTCTCAGCACCTTCAGCAGGCCGGTGCGGCACGCTCTGAACAGAGGATAGAGCCGTGCCGTGCGCTCGGGGCTGGCAAACAGCCGGTACATCAGGCGATTGAAAAGGCCGCTGCGGGTCCCGAGCAGCGTAAGGCGGTGCAGAGCTTCGCTGCCGTGATACCAGCGTTCGCCTATCTGCAGGGCAAAACCTTCGTCCAGATCGAAGCCCATGGCGGTGAGTTCGCGGCGCGCCTCACTGTCTTGCCTGGCATCGATCAGTTCGAGTTCGCCGACGTCATGGCGAATGCGCTGCCAGCGTACGTAACGCCGGCACATCGGGCACTCGCCGTCGTACACCAGGCGCAGGCGGCGGTTCGCGGGGGCCGGCACATTCGAATCATCCGCTGACGGCATCTTGCTATTCCTTTCTTAGGATTAAGGCGCTGCGTGCCAATACGCAGCTTGCCTAGTGCTGAATTCCAAAATAGCTACGGTACGCTGCCGGCGTCACTCCGACATGCTTGAGGAAGGTGCGATGCAGGGCATCCAGGCCGGAGAATCCCGACCGGTCGGCAATGCGAGCCAAGGGCCAGAGGGTCGTCTCGAGCAGCGTCTTGGCACGCTCCACACGCACCTGCTTGACGAATTGAGCAGGGGTTTCCCCGAGCTCGGCACGAAACCTGCGCACGAAGGTACGTTCGCTCATGCCGACCCGTGCCGACATGGCGGGCACGCTGAGATCGCCTCTAGGATCGTCGATGATCTGTGCAACGAGTGGAGCCAGGCGTGAGCTGGCGGCGCCCTGTGCTCGCAGTGCCACGCTGAACTGGGCCTGCGTACCAGGGCGGCGCATGAACAGTACGAGATCGCGCGCCACGTTCAGTGCTACCTGGGCGCCGCAATCATCCTCGACCAGGGCCAGGCAGAGGTCCAGCCCCGTGGTAACGCCGGCAGAGGTATAGAAGGGCGGTTCGGCTGTGTAGATGGCGTCGCGGTCCACTTCGATATCCGGCCACATCGCTTGCAGCGTATCGCATGCCGACCAATGCGTTGCCGCCCGCCGGCCCTTCAGCAAGCCGGCTGCCGCAAGGACGAAAGCGCCGGTACAAACGCTGGCCAGCCGGCGAACCGAACCGGCTCGCTGCTGCAACCATTCGAGTAGTTCGCCTTCTGCCGCAACCTTGCGCAATCCCGCTTCGTCGCCGCCGGCAACGATCAGCGTATCCACAGAGCTGGGCAGTGCCGCCAAGGGCTCGGTTCCGGCGATGCGCAATCCTGCGTTGGAAACGATATCTCCGCCTCGCGGTGACGCCAGCAGCACCCGGTAGGCGGGCGATCCGGCAGGGCAATAGGTGTTGGCCTTGGAAAAAACTTCCATGGGGCCAACGAGATCGAGGGCCTGAATGCCGTCGAAGCCCAGGATGACGATGGTGCGAAGCGTCGGGGATGAAGTCTGCATTGGCTGATTTTGCGATATCTTTGTCATTTACGCCAGTTGCCGGCATGGCAGAGCATGAGCGGAGTTTTTCACTGGAGACACGAACATGCGTAATTCAGCCGCTTCTCGGTCGCTGGGCACAGCCTTGCTGGCGCTGGCGACAGTCTTCGCAGGCGGGTGTAGCGCAGAGCGCACCTCGCCACTCACCTCACCGCATCATGAAGCGCTCGAGCTGGCTCCGCCCAAGGGTGGGCGCGAGCGGCATGTCGTGGCGATCATGGCGGCCAACGAAGGCACCGAGACGACGGACTTCATGGTTCCCTTCGGTGTGCTCGAGGCGTCGGGCCACATGGAGGTGGTCACGGTCTCCACCCGGCCGGGTGCCGTAGAACTCCATCCCGCTCTCAAGGTGTGGGCGGAACAAACGATGGCGGAATTCGACGCCCAGCGGCCCGAAGGGGCCGATATCGTCATCGTGCCGGCACTGCATCATCACGATGATCCGAGGGCAGTTCGATGGCTGCAGCAGCAAGCGCAGTCCGGGGCTCTGTTAGTGGGGATCTGCGATGGGGTGCTGACTCTGGCCCATGCCGGCCTCTTGCAGGACAAGATGGCGACCGGGCACTGGTTTTCACTGGGCAAGCTGAACCGACGCTATCGGGATACGACCTGGGTACGTGACCGTCGTTATGTGGTCGATGGCCAGAGGGTCACCACCACGGGCGTATCCGCTTCCTTGCCCGTTTCCCTGGCGCTGGTCGAAGCGGTGGCAGGAACGCCCGAGGCCGAACGTCTCGCCCTGACGCTGGGAGTGTCCGATACAGGTGCGAGCCATGATTCGTCCGCTTTCGGTTTGAGTGCGGGTCTGCTCCTGAACATGGCGTACAACTGGGCGGCTTTCTGGAATCGTGAGCGTCTGGAGCTGCCGGTCGATGACGGAATCGATGAAATCGCTCTGGCGCTGACGGCCGACGCCTGGTCGCGCACCCTTCGCGCCTCTTTCGCAGCAACCCATGACAGCGAGACGCTCATACGCACCAAGCGAGGTCTGCTTGTCGAGGCGGTGCCCGGCCATGCCGGTGCCGAGTTGCTGGAGCCGCTCACTGAACCGCCGGCCGCTGCGCTCGAACAGGCCCTGGCGGACATCCAGCAGCGCTATGGTATGCGCACAGCCACCACGGTGGCTGCACAGCTCGAGTATGTCTGGTAAGCCTGTCGCTTGAGGCGTTCTACGCTTTTATTCAGGAGGAGAGCGGCATGAGCCAGAACTACAAGACACCCCCAGACCAGATCGACATGCAGCGCGCCGAACGCAAGATCCGCTCTGCGGGCACGCTCGGCTTCGTGCTTTTCGGCATAGCGGTGGGTGCAGCCTACTGGCTCTTGCCTGCGCTCATCGTTTTTCCCGTTGAGCTCGGGGAACGTCTGGCCTTTGCCGTGCGTGCCGGCGCCGTGGTGCTGTTCTGTGTGCTGGTGGCCGTCGGCCTGGTCTCCACTGCTCGCCGGTTCTCGCCTGAGGACATCGGCGGCTCGGCTGCCGGGGCGCCGAGCGAGAAACTCGCCATCTATGTGGCGTTTCTGCAGAACACCCTGGAACAGGCGGTATTGGCGGTCGGGTTCTATGTTGCCTACGCCAGCCTGGTGGCAGGAGCGTGGCTCTCACTCATTCCCGTCAGCGTGGCGTTCTTCGTTGTCGGCCGCGTGCTGTTTCTGCGTGGCTACCGGCAAGGCGTGGAAGGGCGCGCGCTGGGCATGGTGCTGACCATGACTCCCGCCATCGTGGGCTATCCGACGGTATTCATCCTGATGGTGCTGAGTTGGCTGTAAAGGTGGTTGTCTGAAGAAGCTCACGGTATATCGTACAACCTTGCGGGCTACTCCCGACCCAAACAGGAGATTCATAGCATGAGCTTCGGCAAGACGACGCCAATACTGCGCATTTTCGACGAAGCCAAGGCCAAGGAGTTCTACATTGAATTTCTCGGCTTCACGGTGGATTGGGAGCATCGCTTCGCGGAAGGCATGCCGCTGTACATGCAGGTTTCCAAGGATGGCTGCGTGTTGCATCTCTCCGAGCATCATGGCGATTGCAGCCCGGGCGCTGCACTACGGATCGAGACCGATGAGCTCGAGGCGTTCCATCAGCAGCTCAATGCCGCTGGATATGGGTTTGCCAAGCCGAACATAGAAGCGATGCCTTGGGGCAGCCAGGACATGACGCTGGCCGATCCGTTCGGCAACCGGCTAACCTTCACTAATGCAGTCAGTACCTGAAATGGAAGCAAACATCGACATACGTGAAGAAACAACTGCCGATATCGATGCCATACACGACGTAACCGTCGCGGCTTTTCGAGAAATGGAACACAGTAGCTATACCGAGCAGTTCATCGTCGCCGAATTGCGCGCCGCTGGCGCCTTGGCAGTATCGCTGGTGGTGGAGAGGGAAGGTCGGGTAGTGGGGCATATCGCTTTCTCGCCGGTAAGCATCTCAGACGACACCATGGGTTGGTATGGCTTGGGGCCGGTTTCCGTACTGCCGGAATACCAGCGGCAGGGCATCGGCAAGGCACTGATCGAAGAGGGCTTGGCCCGGTTGCAAGCCATAGGCGCCCAAGGCTGCTGTCTCGTCGGCCACCCTGAGTATTACGTCAAGTTCGGGTTCCGTAATGTACCTGGGCTCGTCTACGAGGGAGTGCCGCCGGAGTATTTCTTCGCTTTGCCCTTCGGCGATCATGTTCCGCAGGGTAGCGTTACCTTCCATGAAGCTTTTCTTGCAGATGGGCAATCATGAAAACCCAGTACTACACCGCAGCCAGTCTCGATGGCTTCATTGCCACGGAAGATAATTCTCTGGAATGGCTGTTCACTCTGGGCGACCTGAGCGACTCCAGCTACCCGGTATTCATCGCCGAGGTGGGCGCCCTGGCCATGGGGGCTTCCACCTACGAGTGGATTCTGCGCAATGCCGATACCGTGGCGGCCGAAACCGGCTCGCCATGGCCCTACACCCAGCCGACCTGGGTGTTCACCCATCGTAACCTGGCGATTCCCGAAGGAGCGGACGTCCGTTTCGTGCAGGGGGGGGTGGGGCCTATCCATGAAGAGATGCGTGTAGCCGCGGGAGGAAAAAACCTTTGGGTCGTCGGTGGCGGCGACCTGGCGGGGCAGTTTCACGATGCCGGCCTGCTCGATGAACTCATCGTCCAGATTGGCTCCGTTACCCTGGGCAAGGGCAAACCGGTCTTTCCACGTCGAGTACTGAGCCCAACCCTGCGTCTCGAATCGGTACGCCAGATGGGTGCCGGTATGGTCGAGTTGCGGTATGGGGTAGTGGCAAGGGAGGCATCGCATTGAAAAAGGTCCTGGTGGTTACCGGCGGCAGCCGGGGCATCGGAGCGGCCACCGCCCGCCTGGCTGCCGCTGGCGGCTACGCTGTGTGCATCAACTACCGTCACAACGAGGCGGCGGCGCTGGCCGTGGTCGAGGAGATCGCCCATGCCGGCGGCGAGGCGATTGCCATAGCGGGGGATGTCGGTAACGAGGGCGAGGTGATGCGCCTGTTCGCCGAAGTCGATGAGAAGCTCGGCCCGGTCACGGCGCTGGTCAACAATGCCGGCATTCTGGAAAGGCAGATGCGGGTCGAGGAGATGGACGCCGCGCGCCTGAGCCGGGTACTGACTACCAACGTGGTCGGCAGCTTTCTCTGCGCCCGGGAGGCCGTACGGCGCATGTCGACCCGGCACGGCGGGCAGGGCGGGGCGATCGTCAACGTCTCCTCCATTGCCTCGCGGCTCGGCGCGCCGGATGAGTACGTCGACTACGCCGCTGCCAAGGGCGCTATCGACAGCTTCACCATCGGCCTGGCCAAGGAGGTCGCGGGCGAGGGCATTCGGGTCAACGCCGTGCGCCCTGGGGTGATCTACACCGAAATTCATGCCAGCGGCGGCGAGCCAGACAGGGTCGAACGAGTGAAGGTGGGCGTGCCCATGCAGCGTGGCGGCCAGCCGGAAGAAGTTGCCCGCGCCATCCTCTGGCTGCTCTCGGATGAAGCCTCGTACTCTACCGGCACGCTGCTGGACGTAACTGGAGGAAGATAGCGGCGGAAGGTAGCGCTGGCATCAGCAGAGAAGGGAGGCAATAGCCGTGCTGTTCAAGAAGGCGTTTCTCGAAAAGATCCGTGATGGCCGTGCGACGCTGGCCTTCCGACGCTGGCAGCGGCCCACCGTAAAGTCAGGAGGTACGCTGCTCACCGCTGTGGGCGAGCTGCCCATCGTGTCGGTGACCCAGGTCGCGCTCGAGGAGATCTCCGAGCAGGATGCGATGCAGGCTGGCTATGAATCCCGCGAGTCGTTGCTGCGCGAACTCTCCCGGCGTAGTGAAGGCGAGTTCTACAAAATCGAGCTGGGCGCGTTACGCCCCGATCCTCGGATAGCCCTTCGCGAATCGACGGAGCTGACGAAAGAAGAAATCCGTGGCTTGCACGAGCGTTTGCGGCGGCTGGATGAGCGAGCCGCACATGGGCCGTGGACCCGAAAGACGCTGGAAGTGATAGGGAACCGTCCCGGTGTCCGCGCAGGGGAGCTGTGCGAGATGATGGATCTGGAGAAGGAAGCCTTCAAGCTCAACGTGCGCAAGCTCAAGAATCTGGGCCTGACAGAGAGCCTGGGCACGGGCTATCGGCTCTCTCCGCGGGGCCGGAGAGTGCTCGAAGCACTGCAACATGAAGGAGTGCACCATAGTGAGAGCGCCAAGTAAGACGGCCTGAGAGCGGCCATGCTTTAGCCTAATGTCTATGTTGCTTTCAGCGTTACTCAACGTTAATTTGCGTAAACAAAGCCGCAGAGACGGCTCTGACGAAAAAACACAAGTATGCAGGGAACTACCCGGTAACCAGTTTGCCGGGTAGATTCTTGTTTGCCCTACCGCCGGACTCCCTACCGACAGCCACCCTACGGCTCAACTGCCGACTCGCGGCGTATCGCCGAGCCTTCCCCCTTGCCGTCGGTTACCGAAAGCACCCGGGCGGTGTGATAGACTGCGCGCCTCGGCCTGCGCCAGCAACACTTCCCCATCGGTAGCCCGTCATGGAAATCAAAGTCAATTTTCTCGAAAATCTCAGGCTTGAAGCCAAGTTTGACGATTTCACCGTCATCACCGACCAGCCCATCCGCTACAAGGGCGACGGCTCGGCGCCAAGCCCGTTCGACTACTTCCTGGCGTCTTCCGCGCTGTGTGCGGCCTACTTCGTGCGGGTCTACTGTCTGGCGCGCAACATCCCCACCGAGAACATCCGCCTCTCGCAGAACAACATCGTCGACCCGGAGAACCGCTACAACCAGATCTTCAAGATCCAGGTCGAGCTGCCGGAAGACATCTCCGAGAAAGACCGCGAGGGCATCCTGCGCTCCATTGACCGCTGCACCGTCAAGAAGGTGGTGCAGACCGGCCCCGAGTTCCAGATCGAGACGGTGGAGAACCTCGACGAGGACGCCCAGGCCCTGTTGATAGCCAAGCCCGACGAGGACGCCTACACCTGGATCGAGGGCAAGGACCTGCCGCTGGAGCAGACCATCGCCAACATGTCCGCCATGCTGGCGGAGCTGGGCATGAAGATCGAGATCGCCTCCTGGCGCAACATCGTGCCCCACGTGTGGTCGCTGCACATTCGCGATGCCGCCTCGCCGATGTGCTTCACCAACGGCAAGGGCGCCACCAAGGAGAGCGCGCTGTGCTCGGCGCTGGGCGAGTTCATCGAGCGCCTGAGCTGCAACTTCTTCTACAACGACCAGTACTTCGGCGAAGAGATAGCCAATAGCGCCTTCGTGCACTATCCCAACGAGGAGTGGTTCAAGCCCGGGCCCAACGACGAGCTGCCCGCAGGCATCCTCGACGACTACACCCGCGAGATCTACGACCCGGAGGGCGAGCTGCGCGGCTCGCACCTGATCGACACCAACTCCGGCAAGCGGGAACGGGGCATCGTCGCCTTGCCCTTCGTGCGCCAGTCGGACGGCGAGACGGTCTACTTCCCCTCCAACCTGATCGAGAACCTCTACCTCAGCAACGGCATGAGTGCCGGCAATACGCTGCCTGAAGCGCAGGTGCAGTGCCTCTCCGAGATCTTCGAGCGGGCGGTGAAGCGCGAGATCCTCGAACAGGAACTGGCGCTGCCGGACGTGCCCATGGAAGTGCTCGAGCGCTACCCGGGCATCCTTGAAGGCATCCAGGCGCTGGAGGCCCAGGGCTACCCGATCCTGGTCAAGGACGCCTCGCTGGGCGGCCAGTTCCCGGTGATGTGCGTGACTCTGATGAACCCGCGCACCGGCGGCGTGTTCGCCTCTTTCGGTGCCCACCCCAGCTTCGAGGTGGCGCTGGAGCGCAGCCTTACCGAGCTGCTGCAGGGCCGCAGCTTCGAGGGGCTGAACGACTTCCTGCCGCCGACCTTCAACTCCCAGGCCGTCTCCGAGTCGAACAACTTCGTCGAGCACTTCATCGACTCCTCGGGCCTGGTCTCCTGGCGCTTCTTCAGTGCCAGGAGCGAGTTCGAGTTCGCCGATTGGGACTTCTCCGGGGCGAACGAGGAAGAAGCGGCCACACTGTTCGGCATTCTAGAAGAGCTGGGGCTCGAGGCCTACATGGCCGTGCACGAGGACCTGGGCGCGCCGGTGTGCCGCATCCTGGTGCCGGGCTACTCCGAGGTGTACCCGGTGGAGGACCTGATCTGGGACAACACCAACATGGCGCTGGACTACCGCGAGGACATCCTCAACCTCCACGCCCTGAGCGACGAGCAGCTCGCCGGGTTGCTTGAGCGCCTGGAGGAGAGCCAGCTCGACGAGCACATGGACATCATCACCCTGATCGGTATCGAGTTCGACGAGAACACCGTGTGGGGCCAGCTCACCATCCTCGAGCTGAAGCTGCTGATCCACCTGGCGCTTGGGCAGCACGAAGAGGCCCTGGAGCGGGTCGAGATGTTCCAGCAGTACAACGACAACACCGTGGAGCGCGGGCTGTTCTACCAGGCCATGGCCGCGGTGCTGGAGATCGTGCTCGACGACGAGCTGGAACTCGACGACTACCTGCACAACCTCACCCGCATGTTCGGCGAGAAGACCATGGCCGCGGTGGTCGGCTCGGTGACTGGCGAGGTGCGCTTCCATGGCCTCACGCCCACCAACATGCAGCTCGAAGGCCTGGAGAAGCACCAGCGCCTGATCGAGAGCTACAAGAAGCTGCATGCGCACCGCGCCAAGCGGGCAGGCGTGGCGGTGTAAGCCGAACGAGCATCAACACCGGCAGCACACAAGCGCCCCGGGTCGGTTCATACTGGCTCGGGGCGCTGCGCTTGGTGTCACTAGAGCTATAAAAATGAGGCTATCCAATGGATAAAGTGGCCATTTTCGTCGACGTCCAGAACGTCTACTACACGGTGCGACAAGCGTATAAGCGCAATTTCGATTACAACAAGTTCTGGGCCGAAGCCACTGCCGGCAGGGTGGTCGTCAAGGCCATCGCCTACGCCATCGACAGAGGCGACCGTAAGCAGCAAGAGTTTCAGAACATCCTTCGCGCCATCGGCTTCGAGGTGAAGCTGAAACCCTACATTCAAAGAGCGGATGGCTCCGCCAAAGGCGATTGGGATGTCGGCATCACCCTCGATGCCATCGAATACGCCGAGCAGGCGGACATCATCGTGCTGGTCTCGGGCGATGGGGATTTCGCCTTGCTGGTAGACAAGATCCGGCAAGTCCATGGGAAGGTGGCGGAGGTCTATGGCGTACCGCAGTTGACGGCTAATTCTCTGATGAGCGCCGCCAACGAGTTTAAGCCCATCGATGAGAGGCTCCTGCTGTCTTAGAGGGGGCCGGGCTGGCCGGTGGGATGTCGAATCTCATGCAGACCGTTCGACTACTGACCATGCGATGCATCCGTTCAGGAGGCCACGATGAGTCAGCTACGTGTGTCATGCTTCAGCCTGTCGCTGGATGGCTTCGCTGCCGGCGCCGAGCAGAGCCTGGAGAATCCGATGGGCATCAATGGCCTGGAGAATCAGGGCTGGCAGTTTGCGACTGCGACCTTCCAGCGAAGGGTGCTGGGTCAGGCGGGTGGAGAAACCGGCACCGACGATGATTTCGTGGCCCGCGGCTTCGATAACGTCGGCGCCTGGATCATGGGGCGCAACATGTTCGGCCCCGTGCGTGGCCCTTGGCCGGATGAAAGCTGGAGGGGGTGGTGGGGCGACAACCCGCCGTTTCACATGTCGGCCTTCGTATTGACCCATCACCCTCGTCCTCCCGTCGAGATGCCGGACGGCACGACGTTCTACTTCGTCACCGAAGGCATTCATGCAGCTCTGGAGCGTGCCCGCGAAGCCGCAGGCGACAGGGACGTGCGTCTCGGCGGCGGTATATCGACCGTGCAGCAGTACCTGCGTGCGCAGCTCGTCGATGAGCTTCACCTAGCCGTCACACCGGTCTTGCTTGGCACCGGGGAGCACCTGTTCACCGGCCTCGACATGCGCGCGCTCGGCTATCGCTGCGTAAAGCGGGTGGCGACCGAAAAGGTGACCCATATGGTACTCAGAAGAAGCGCAGCAAGAGCGAGCTGATATCCGTCATGATGCGTGCGTGTTGACGTACGTACCGGAAGGCGTACACTACTGAATAGTGTAGTAGTGAATGCAGAGGTGCGTCATGACCGGAATTACCGCTACGGAAGCTCGCAGCAACCTGTACCGGTTGATAGATGAAACTGCCGAATCTCACCAGCCGATTGTCATCATGGGCAAACGGAACAAGGCCGTGTTGGTGTCAGAAGAAGATTGGGCTGCCATACAAGAAACACTGTACCTGCTCTCGGTTCCCGGCATGCGGGAGTCCATCCGCGAGGGGATGGAGACACCCGTCGATGAGTGTGATGGGGAGCTTGACTGGTGACATGGAGATTGGTTTACACCAAGCAGGCACAGAAGGATGCAAAAAAACTGGCCGCAAGCGGCCTGAAGCCCAAGGCTCAAGAACTGCTGGAATTGATTTCGCAAGATCCCTACCGCAAACCGCCACCCTTTGAAAAACTCGTCGGTGATCTGGCGGGTGCCTACTCACGGCGGATCAATATCCAGCATCGCTTGGTTTACCAAGTGCTCGAAGGCGAGCGAATCGTAAAGGTGCTCAGGCTCTGGAGCCATTACGAATAGATTCCGAAGAGAGGGGCTGCCAGCCTCATCGATAACGAAAACTATCGGCTCCATTAATGGCTTTATTAGCCTGATTCCATCCACCCTGTGGCACACTGGAGCATTAGCAGGTTCGATCCGGCACGGACGCGCATAGCAGCCTAGTGGAGCCCACGCACTATGAGTGACGATGCCGCGCCGTTGAGCGTAGATACCGCTGTCTACAAAACACTGCTGGAGTCTACCCAGGCCATCCCCTGGAGAATCGACCTCCAGACCATGCGCTTCTCCTACATCGGGCCGCAGATCGAGCGGCTGCTGGGCTGGTCGCCGTGCAGTTGGGTCACCGTCGACGACTGGGTCGAGCGCATGCACTCGGAGGATCGTGAGCGGGTGGTCAGCTTCTGTATCGAACAGTCCAGGAATGGCATCGATCACGAGGCGGACTACCGTGCCCTGAAGACCGACGGCAGCTACGTGTGGATACGTGACGTCGTGCACGTGCTACGCAACGAAGCCGGCGAAGCGGAAGCGCTGGTCGGCTTCATGTTCGACATCAGCGAGCGCAAGAAGAGCGAAGAGAAGCTGATGCGGCTGCAACGGGAACTCGAGGAGCTCTCGTATCAGGATGGCCTCACCGGTGTCGCCAACCGGCGCCTGCTCGATTCCGTACTGGAATCGGAGTGGGCCAGCGCCAAGCGCGCCGGCCAAGCCCTCTCGTTCATCATGCTCGATATCGACTGCTTCAAACTCTACAACGACTACTACGGCCATCTCGCCGGTGACGATTGCCTGCGCCGGGTGGCGCACATCGTCAGTACCTCGGCCGCACGACCTCGCGACTTGCTGGCACGCTTCGGTGGCGAAGAGTTCGCTCTCGTATTGCCGGAAACGGACCTTGAGGCCGCCTGTCAGGTGGCAGAGCGCTGTCGAGCCGCCCTTTGTGATGCAGCCATACCTCATCGCGCTTCCGACGTCTCACACCTCGTCACCGTCAGCATGGGCGTGGCAACCGCTACCCCAGCGGAAGGGGGGATCCCGGCCAGCCTGATCGAACAGGCGGACCGGAGGCTCTATCAGGCCAAGCAGAGCGGGCGGGACCGTATCGTTGGGGAGTGACAGGCCCGCTCAGCTCGGTTGAGGCCGGCAAGCCTAGAGCCAGCGGCGCACCGCTGCCTTGTAATCGAGGTAGGCTTGGCCGAACTTTTGCTGCATGTTGCGCTCCTCGACCGGGATGTACCAGAAGTTGACCAGCAGGGCGAAGCAGAGCGCTGCCAGGAAAGGGGCTGCTGAGCCAAGGCAGATGGCAAGGCCCGTCAGAGCGATGACGAAGCCGAGATACATGGGATTGCGCGTTACCGCGAAAAGGCCTTGCCGGGTCAGCGAACCGGGTTCACCGAAGGTGTCGATGTTGGTTTCCAACCGACGGAACAGGTGTGCATGCCACTGGGCGATGCCGAGACCAACGAGCAGCACCGCAATGCCACCCCAGCGGTACGGCGTCTCCCATAGGCGCACGAGTGGAGCGTAAAGATCCAGCAGAACCATGATGACAGCGGTGAAAAGTAGCGCACTGGGCGGCAGGATGAGCCAACGCATGATGAGTCTCCTAAGGGGGATATTGGCGGCAGCATCCCTTGGTGATGTACGGTCAGCGTTAACCTAGGTTAATGAGCGGTGAAGGATAGTGAGCGCGGCAAAGGAAATTCTCGAGCGGCTGGCGGGCGATTCGCTACCGGACTGGCACCTTGTTGAGTCTGCGCTACGGCGTAAGACACTGGCATCTGGTGAGTGCTTATTCCTGGTGGGAGTTGCCCATCCAGTCGTCTATTTCGTGAAAAGCGGCGTCATCAAGATGGTCTACGAAACCTACGACGGCGATGCCTGGGTCAAGGCATTTGCTGCCGAAGGTAGGTTCTTTGCCAGTATTGCCGGGCTATCACCCGGTGGCGTTACCAGCTTCAGCGCCGTTGCCGCTTGTTCGGCCTCGGTCGAATCGCTGCCATACCACCTGCTGGATCAGCTAGGCGACAAGCACCCACAGTGGCAGCGTGCCCTGCGGAAAGGTTTCGAGCTCTACGGTTTTCGCAAGGAAGCGCGTGAGCGCGACCTGCTCACACTCTCTGCGGAGGAACGCTATCAGCGTTTCATCGAAGAATACCCGCATATCGCCGAGCGAGTGACGGATCGGGACATAGCAGGCTACGTCCGGGTTACGCCCGTTGCCCTCAGCAGGATCAAGGCACGCATCAAGCTCAGGCAAATGGATGATCGTCTCGACATATGAGGGGTGATGAGATCGATTTGCGGAGCCGCTGTCCGGTTCGATGAAAGAGCAGATGTGGCGCATTAATGTAAGCCTCGCTTGCCCAGTGCCCAGAAGGGCTTCGTCCTGATCGCATCCCGGGGCCAGCCGCGCTCCTCGATCAGGTGATGTCGGGCCAGCTGGCAAGTGCGTGCTTCACCGGCAATGTAGGCGAAGCCAGGCTGGCCCGGGAGATCCAGTTCCGCTAGTGCTACCAACAGGGTGGTAGATGCTACGGGTGAACCCCCGTTTCGGTGCACTCTAAGCAACGCCCCACTGTCAGGCAGCGGCAACTCCTCTCCCGCGTTGGCGCTTTCGAGTACGCCATAGAGCCGAGCTTCGGCGGGCATGGCGGCGATCATCGCTGCGAAGGCGACCGTAGCCGTTTCTTCGCCAATGAACAAATGGTAGTCGGCCGCCTGCGGTACGAAGTCACCCTGCGGCCCCCAGAAAGTCACGGTTTCTCCGGGGCTAGTACGTTTCGCCCATTCCACGCCAATGCCATCACCACGGTAGAGATGGACACATAGGTCGATGTATTGGTCCTCGCGGGAATAGTGCCAGATCGTGTAGGTGCGCAGCGTCTCGGCAGGGCGCAAGATCCCATAAAGGGAAAGCGGATCGTTAATCTCGATCCGAACGTGTTGGCCCGGGATGTACGAGAGCTCACCCAGCGCTTCGGATGCTATGCGAATCCGGCGCATCGAGGGGGTAACGTCTTCCACCTCGGTGACCACGCCGTGAGAGAAGTGCTTGGCCAGTAGTCGTGCCAATGGATTGCGAGATGCCCGCTGCGAAGGCAGAGGCCGGTGCTGTGATGACGTCATGTCCATGGTTCCCGTCAGCTTAGTTAGAGGGTATAACTGACAGTAATGGGTGTAACATGTCAAGCAAATTGACAGGGAGCATTCAATGGCGACGCAGGTGAGCAGACGCGAGAGGTTGAGGCAGGCTACCTTGGCAGAGATACGCGAGGCGGCGCGCAATCTATTGATTTATAAAGGCACGGCTGCGGTAACCATCAACGCCATCGCCCGAGAAGTGGGCATGAGCGGGCCGGCGGTGTACCGCTACTATGAGAGTCACGATGACTTGGTGAGCGCACTCACTGCCGAATTCTACGAGGAACTGACCGCTGACATGAAGGCCGCGGGAGCGGCGACATCCGGCACACCGGGGCAACGCCTGATAGCGATGGCACGTGCCATGCGTACCTGGGCCGTTAGGCACCCTGCCGAGTTCGGCTGGGTGTTTGCCAGCCCGGTGCCGGCGGTCGATATACGCAACCCGGAGTCCTCCAGGCACCAAGCGGGGGTGGCGTTCGGTAAGACGTTCTTGGACCAATTGGTGGAAGTGTGGGAGACCAAGCCGTTCGCCGTCCCGGCGTTGGATGAGCTGGATCCTTCTCTGCTAAGGCAACTCCAAGATTACTCCGAAGCTATTGATGGGCTATTGCCGCCTGAAGCTGTCCATGTCTTCCTATGGTGCTGGATCCGCTTGTACGGCTTATTGTGTATGGAGATCATGAACCAACTCGCATTCGCCTACAGTGATATGGAGCCGGTTTTCGAAGAGTGTCTGGAGGAAATCTGCGAGAAGCTATCCATTCGCTACGAGCGCTGCATCAGCCAAAGGAGGGGGCGCGATGCATCCTGACATCCTCGACTACAACCAACGGCAGGAGCCCAGCGACCAAGCCATCTGCGACCTCCTGGCCGAAACCATCGAACGGCACCTGCCCGAGGCCGAGGGCAAAGTGTGGCATGCCCATCCCGTATGGTTCCTCGATGACAACCCGATAGTCGGCTACAAGAAGCTCAAGCACTGCGTGCGGCTACTGTTCTGGAGCGGCCAGTCCTTCGAAGAGGAAAGCTTGCAGAAAGAGGGTAGCTTCAAGGCCGCGGAAGCCCGCTACACCGCCGCCGAGCAGGTCAACGTTGAAGACCTCAAGCGCTGGCTCGGTAAAGCCCGCGACATCCAGTGGGATTACCGAAACATCGTCAAACGCAAGGGCCGGCTTGAACGGCTGAAGTGAAGGGCGTAGGCCACATCCTCAGTTCTGCAAAGGCGCTAGCCAGACTTGCCGGCCATCGCGCCGAACTCTTCCCTCACGCTCAAGCTGCGCCAGCGCGCGATAGACCGATTCATGCGTCAGCCCGATCTCTCCGGCCAAAGCCTTCCAGCTACCCGGCAGCGTGAACTCCGCGTTCTCTCCGCTGGCGTGCGCTTGTAGATAGGTGAGCAGGCGCTCTTGGGCGCTGGATATGTTGAGAATCTCGATGCGCAGGCGCGCCTCATGCAGCCGCCGGGCCAGGTCGATCATGAGCTCGGTCGCCAGCGTCGGTTGCCGCTGCATGCCTTCGACTACGGCGACCTTGGGCAAGCTGAGCAGACAAGCCTCGGTGTCGGCCATTGCATCGCAATGGTAGCGAGCTGCGAACAACGAAGCCTCGGCCAACCAGCGGGCGGGGCCGGCGCGGTCAACGGTCACTTCCGCTCCCGCCGGATTCATCCTCATCATCCGCATCTGGCCGGACAGGACCACGTACACCGAGGCGACAGGCTCCCCGGCGCGGAACAGCATCTCCCCGGAAGCAAGCCGGCGCCGATGGCCAGGGCGGCCGGCTAGCGTCTCCAGGGTCGAGGCGATGCCCGGTAACGGACTGGATATGATCTCGCTCATATCCAAATGATGCTGCCGGGCCCACTCTAGATGCAACCGAAACCGAGAGAGGGCATTTCAATGACACGTCTGCTGGCTTTTGTGCTGTTAGTTCTCACCACCGGGGCGGCCCAGGGGGAAGCGGCAGGGCACGGCTCCTACGCCGGGTTCCATTCACGCGAGATCAAGGCGCTCTCCGCCAGCGACGTGGAAGGGCTCCAGCAGGGTAGAGGGATGGGGCTGGCCCTGCCGGCGGAGTTGAACGGCTACCCAGGCCCCATGCACGTGCTGGAGCTGGCCGACACACTGAACCTGACGGAAGAGCAGCGGGAGCGCACCGAACAAGCCTTTGAGCGCATGCGTGAACGTGCCAGTGAGCTTGGCGAGCAAGTGATCGAAAGCGAGCGCGAACTCGATCAACTCTTTGCCAAGCAACGCGCAACGCTCGAAGAAATCGAGCGCCTCACCGATCAGACGGCTCGGCGCTGGGGGCAGCTACGAGCGGTTCACCTCGAATACCACCTGGTCATGCTCACGGTGCTCGATGACGAACAGGTTCGGCGGTATGTCCACCACCGCGGCCACGGCCATCGCCACTAGTGAGATCTACCGGCTACACCCGCATCGAGAGGTAGTCTCAGTTACTGAAGTGTGCTTGACTGTGAAAGCAACGTTATAGCATAGCATTTTGCCATTCGTCTGGATGATGAAACCCGAGCCAAGAAATGGAAGGAGTGTGTACCAATGGAACTGACATTACCCAAACAGATGAGCGCCGTAGCCGTCAGCCTTCTGATTGTGGCAGGGACGCCGCTGGCCATCGCACAGAGCGGAGATTCCGCCTCTGCCGAAGAGAGTGCCGGCAATCACGATCATAGTCACGAGCACGATCACGAGCACGAGCACGATCACGACCATGACAACGGTCACGATCACGACCATGACAACGGTCACGACCATGACAACGGCCACGATCACGACCATAGCCACGACGAGGACATCTACGCGGGCTATTTCGAAGACAGTCAGATCGAGGATCGGTCCCTTTCCGATTGGGAAGGAGACTGGCAGTCCGTCTACCCCTACCTGCAGGATGGCACTCTCGATGAAGTGTTTGCTCACAAGGCAGAGCAAAGCGACGAGAGAACCGCCGAGGAGTACAAGCAATACTATGAGACGGGCTACCGGACGGACGTCGATCGTATCGTCATCGAAGGCGATTCCGTCACCTTCTACGAGGACGACCAGGAGAGGACCGGTCAGTACGTCTATGACGGGTATGAAATCCTGACGTACGACGCCGGGAACCGAGGCGTCAGGTTCATCTTCGAGCGCGAAGAAGGCGACGAGGACATGCCGCAATACATCCAGTTCAGCGACCACGCCATTTTTCCGACCGATGCCCACCACTTCCACCTGTATTGGGGAGACGATCGGGAAGCGCTGCTGGAAGAGCTCACCAACTGGCCCACCTACTATCCGTCACAGCTGGATGCCGAAGGTATCGTGCAGGAAATGCTGGCGCACTGAACAGGCGCCTCGCTCATGTGCCGGTAGCGTTTGCTACCGGCACACTTCCCACCTACACCTTGCTCACGATCAGCGCGGCATTCACCCCACCGAAGCCGAACCCGTTGCACAGCACGTGCTGAGTGGCGTGCTCCCGCGCCTCACCGACGATATCCAGATCGTGCAGATCCTCGTCGCGGTTCTCCAGATTCAGGGTCGGGGGCAGGCGGTCGTGCATGGCTGCCAAGGCAGAGAAGATGCTCTCCACGCCGCCGGCGGCACCCAGCAGATGCCCGGTCGAGGACTTGGTGGCGGAGATCGGAATGCCACCCAGGGCGTCGCCGAAGGCGTTGCGCAGGGCGGCGATCTCGGCCCGGTCGCCCACCGGGGTCGAGGTGGCGTGAGCGTTGATGTGATCGATATCTGAGGGAGCGAGCCCCGCCATTCGTAGCGCGGCCCGAATGGCTGCCGCGGCACCGCCGCCATCTTCCGGGCCGGCGGTGATGTGGTGAGCATCGGCGCTGGTACCGTAGCCGCTGAGAATGGCCAGCGGCGTTGCCCCGCGCGCCTCGGCATGGGCCAGGGTTTCGATCACCAGCAGCCCTGCGCCTTCACCCATCACGAAGCCGTTGCGGCCCTGGTCGAAGGGGCGTGACGCCTTGCTGGGGTCGTCCTGTTCGGTGGAGAGCGCCTTCATGGCGTGGAAACTGGCAAGCGAGAGCGGGTCGATACAGGCCTCGGCGCCGCCCACCAGGGCCACCTCGGCCTCGCCGCTGCGGATCATGCGCATGCCGTCGCCGATGGCCTGCACGCCGGCGGCACAGGCCGTGACCGGGCAGCCAAGCGGTCCGCGCAGGCCATAGCGAATCGAGACGTTACCTGCCGCCAGATTGGCCAGGAAAGCCGGCACGGTGAAAGGGGAGAGCCGGCGGTGGCCGCGGGTCGTCAGGGTGTTCTGCGCCTGTGTGATGGTAGGGAAGCCGCCGATGCCAGAGCCGATGATGGTGGCGGTGGCCAGCCGGTCCTCATCGCTCTCGGGGAACCAATTGGCCTGGGTCAGCGCCTCTTCGGCGGCGGCCATGGCATAGAGGCTGAACAGCTCCAGCTTGCGACGCTCCTTGGCGTCCAGCACGCGGTCCGGATCTAAACCGGCTTCAGGATCGTCCTCAATGCCGGGTACCGCGCCTGCCACCTTGACCGGCAGTTCGCCGGTATCGATGCGGGTGATCGGAGAGATGCCGGAACGGCCGGCGAGAAGGCGCTCCCAGCCTGCCTTGACGCCGCAACCAAGGGGACTGATCATGCCCATGCCGGTGATGACGAGCGGTGATTGCATGGTAATTTCCTGAACAGCTTGGGGTTGTGCCACGCTAACAGTCAGGTTGATATGATCAACATAATATTCACCGTGGGAGTGTGAGTTGCCATGCCCTACTCGACGAACCACAAGGCCAAATCGCGCGAGCGTATTCTCAAGTCGGCCATCGAGCTGTTCAGCCGCAAGGGCTTCGAGAAGGTCTCCATCGCCCAGATCATGAAGCTGGCCAAGATGACCCACGGCGCTTTCTACGCCCACTTCGCCTCGAAGGAAGCGCTCTACCACGCCTCGGTGCGGGAAACCCTCGAGAGCAGCCGCGCGGCCAGGCTGGTCAAGGGGCCGCTCTCGGTGAAGCACCTGACCGAGCTGGTAGCCAACTGCTGGAATCTCCAGGAGCTGGAGCGCAAGCACAAGCCGGGGCCGGAAACCGTGCTGTTCAACGAGATCGGCAACGAGAACGCCGAGGTCCGCACGCTATTCGAAGCCTCCTACCTGAGCATGAGAAAGATGCTGGAAACCCGGCTCATCGCCTTGAGCCGCCTGAAGAAGCTGCCCTTCGAAGCCGACCGCGAGGTCATCGCCGACAAGTCCCGCGCCATTCTCGCTTCCCTGGTCGGCGCCGTGGCCATCGCCAAGAGCCTGCCCGGTGAGCAGGAACGACAGCACATCCTCAACGCCGCCCAGCGCAATATCCTGCAGATGCTCGGCGTCAGCGAGAGTGAGCTGGAAGGCATGCTCGATCTATAGTTGTCCGACTCAGCCGAGTCGCCCATATTTATCGCTGGTAACTTATCCGGAGTAGGGCGATGGGTGAGCCGGCGCTGCGCAGTGCAACGAATCTGAGCCTGGTGCTCGGTCCGATTCTCATGTTCCAGGGGCGACGGCTACGGCGCACCATCCCGCGCTTGCCGGAGGCGAGCGGTCCTTGCACCGGGCTGGTGCCGGGCGCTTCTCCCACTCTCACTTCTTCTCCAACTCTCAACCTCCTGCTGATCGGCGAATCAACGGCCGCTGGCGTGGGAGCTGCTCGAGCTGGTCTCGGCAGTGCGCGAGCGTTGCGGCTCAGTACCTGTCGTCTTCGCAGCGGTGCCGCCCATGGGGCGCTTTCCTGCGCTTCCCCAACCGCAGCGGGCAGTGCTGGGGCTGCGTGCACGCTGAAGAGCGGAGCTAAGCCAGGGGGGAGGTCACGGTGGCTTCGAGCTTCCGGTGCAATTCGGTACTGCCGGAAAACGGCCCGGCAGTACACGACGCATGATGGCCTGAGCCATAGAATCAGAAGCTTCCTGAAGTGCTCACCGTAGAGCCGGCTTGCCCGGTTTCAAGCAGGTTGTTGTTCCCGGGTTGCCACTCCAGCATGCTCTCAGGCTCGGTCTCGCTGCGCTTGATGCACTTCCATTCGATATTGGCATTCTCCGGCATGTTGAAGGTGCCGCTCCAGGTCGGGTAGTTCACTGGCTCGAGCTTGAGCGCCTCGGCGGGCGACCAGTTGCCTAGTGCCTGGTTGCTGCCGGTCACATAGACACTCTGGCCAAGTTCCGTGGTGCCGTTCGCACAGGTAAAAGACACGCTTACGTTCTCATCGCTGGGCGGATCGTCATTGCCGTTACCGTCACCATCGCCATTGCAGAGCGCACCCACGTGCAGCGCCGCGGCCTCCATCGAGGGAACGTTCAGCGCGACCTGGCCACCCTGCACGCTGACGCAGCTCCCGTCTCCGGCGATGTTGCGGTAATCACCATCTGGAAGCGTGGTATCGAAGGTGCGTGAGAGGGAGGCGCCTTCCCGGTTGATGGCGACGAAGCCCTCGCTGCCCCGGTTGAAGGCAATCTGGTTATTACCGTTGTCCCACCAGCCGGTTACCTCGGTGCCAGCGGTGACGTTGCGGAACTCGACCATATTGGCGATGGAGCTCCAGCGGTGCTCACAAACCCAGGCGCCACCGCACTGTGCACTACCATTCTGGTAGACGTGCTCGGCAGGCGGCCCGTGTTCGCTGTCGGTGAAACTGAAGCTCGACATCACCTTCGGATAACCATAGGGCCAGGCCAGCATGAATACATTGGCGAGGTTGTATAGGCTGCCGTCCTGATAGGTCAGTATATTGTCGCCGCCAGCGCCGTGGCCGCGCTGATTGTCGTGGTTATCGGTGAACACCACCGCATCTTGGCTGGAGAGGAATCCCCAGGCCTCGCCGAAATTGCTCAGGTTGGCAAGGCGCTGATTCTTGAAGACATCGCCGATCGAGGCGCTGTAGCGAAACTCCGTGACGTCGGAAAGGCCGGTGTACTCGTCGGCGCTCACCGCTTCACCGCCCAGGTCGATCACCTCCTGGAAGACGTAGAGGGGATCGTTCACCCGCGAGAGAATACCGCTGATGTCGGACGGCGCCATGTGCTTGGCCGCATCGACGCGAATGCCTTTCACTCCCAGGGAGGTCAGGTGGTTCAGGTAGCCGGCAAGAGTGCTTTGTACGTAATCGTCCGAGGTGTTCAGGTCGGGCAGGCCCACCAGCCGACAATGCCGCACCCGCCAGGCATCGTTGCGGTAGTCTTCGGGCTCGATGTCGCAGTGGGGGTGGAAGTCATTGCTGCTGTAATCGGGATAGTCGAGGGAGCCGGAGTCATAGGATGAGCCGGCGGTACCGGTACCGTCCCCGGCGGCGGCCATGTGGTTGATTACCGCGTCCACGTAGATATCCACGCCGACGGCGTTGCAGCGCTGCACCATGTCGGCGAACTCGTTGGCATCGCCACTGCGGCTGTGCAATTGGTAGCTCACCGGCTGATACCGGGTCCACCAGGTGTCGCCTTGTATGTGTTCCTGTGGTGGCGACACCTGAACGGCGCTGAAGCCCTTCGGCGCGAGAAAATTCTCACACTCCTGTGCCACGTCGGTCCATTTCCATTCGAACAGGTGAACGAAGGTACCGGCATGAGCCTGCTGGGTAGGTAGCGCCGTAGCCGCGCCAAGGGCGCCTAGGCCGAGGGCGCCCAGACCGAGGGAGGAAGTGGCGATAAAGCGATGCAAAGGGATCATTGGGTACTCCTGTATTGCCCAATCCTTGTGATGTGGTGCATCTAACGGCCTCAGCCAGAGCCTGCTTGTTCTTGATTCGCAATAGCTGATAAGCGCCAACGGTGCACTGCCCGACCATCGGTCAGAACCCCCTCTGGAAATGAAGAGAGGGCGTAGCAGCTGGGAGGATAGAGACGCTTAGGAAGGGGGGGCGCAGGAGGGGAGGGAGCGTAGGAGAGAGCGGAGGAGCAGCGACATTCGCCGGTTACCGGCTGTGGGCGCAACATCTCTCGGCGGTCGTCGAAACGGCATGCGGCTTCACTGAGTAGCCCCATAGCCTACCCCTATCGAGCCGAAAGCCTCCCTCTTGCTTGACGGCTTCGTTCCTGACTCCTTCACTGTATTTTGACGGCTTACAGGACGCCTCACTTCCTTCTGGCTCGGTCAGAGGGTGCTGAATCCGAGGCGATACAAAATCGTCAGTCCAACTGTCCTGTAGGCCACCATCCAGTCGAGGAGAAGACCGTGTCCGATCAAAAGCCTACACGCCGGGAGTACGGGGCGCGCACCACGTCCCGTCTGCAGGGCAACGAGCACTGGTGGCCCGACCAGCTCAACCTCAACATTCTTCATCAGAAGCACCCCGATGCCAGCCCGTTCGGTGCCGACTTCAGCTATGCCGAGGCGTTCTCGCAGCTCGATGTCGATGAGCTATGCGCCGACCTCGATGCCTTGATGACCGACTCGCAAGACTGGTGGCCCGCCGACTGGGGCCACTACGGCCCGTTCTTCATTCGCATGTCGTGGCATGCGGCCGGCACCTACCGCGCGCTGGACGGTCGCGGCGGCGGCGGCACCGGCGCCCAGCGCTTCGCCCCGCTCAACAGCTGGCCGGATAACGGCAACCTGGACAAGGCGCGCCGCCTGCTGTGGCCGATCAAGCAGAAGTACGGCGAGAAAATCTCCTGGGCCGACCTGCTGGTGCTCGCCGGCAACCGGGCGCTGGAAACCATGGGCTTCCGCACCTTCGGCTTCGGCTACGGGCGCGCCGACATCTGGGCACCGGAGGACGACATCTACTGGGGCCCCGAGACCGAATGGCTGGCCACCAACGACGAGCGCTACACCGGCAGCTGGGAAGACGGCAGCCGCACGCTGGACAACCCCCTCGCCGCGGTACAGATGGGCCTCATCTACGTCAACCCGGAAGGCCCCAACGGCGTGCCGGATGCGATGAAGTCCGCCCAGGACGTACGCGAGACCTTCGCCCGCATGGGCATGAACGACCGCGAGACCGTCGCGCTGACGGTAGGCGGCCACACGTTCGGCAAGATGCACGGCAACGGCTCGCCGGATGCCGTGGGCGAAGCGCCGGAAGGCTCGAAGATCCACCAGCAGGGCTTCGGATGGGCCAACACCAATGAGACCGGCCTCGGCGAGTACACCGTGACTTCCGGCCTCGAAGGCGCCTGGACCCCGACCCCAACCAAGTGGGACAACTCCTACCTCAACACCATCTTCGCCCACCAGTGGGAGGTGAAGAAGTCGCCCGCCGGCGCCAACCAGTGGCAGCCGGTCGAGGTCAAGGAAGGCTACTGGGTGCCCGACGCCCACGTGGAAGGCAAGAAGAACCCGCCGGTGATGAACACCGCCGACATGGCGATGATCACCGATCCCGCCTACCTCGAAATCGCCAAGGAGTATCACCAGAACCCGGACGTGCTCGCCGACGAGTTCGCCCGCGCCTGGTACAAGCTGCTGCATCGCGACATGGGCCCGCGTGCCCGCTACCTCGGCCCGCAGGTGCCGGACGAAGAGCTCATCTGGCAGGACCCGGTACCCGAGCACCAGGGGCCGCTGGTCAACGACCAGCAGATCGCCACCCTCAAGCAGCAGATCGCCGACTCCGGCCTCACCGCCAAGCAGTTGGTGAGCACCGCCTGGGCCTCGGCCTGCACCTACCGCCAGACCGACCACCGCGGCGGCGCCAACGGCGCGCGCATTTGTCTCGAACCGCAAACCGGCTGGGACATCAACCAGCGCTCCGGCGTGTTCGAGGTGATCGACAAACTCGAGCAGATCAAGGACGCCTCGGACGCCAACATCTCCCTGGCGGACATGATCGTGCTGGGTGGTAGCGTCGGGGTCGAGATGGCGGCCAAGGCGGCGGGGCACAACGTCACCGTGCCGTTCACCCCGGGCCGCACCGACGCCACCCAGGAAATGACCGAGGTGGATACCATCGCCTACCTGGAGCCGAGGCACGACGCCTTCCGCAACTACATGCAGCCCCAGGCGACCTCCATCCCGGCCGAGCACCTGATGGTGGACCGTGCCTTCATGCTCAACCTCAGCGTACCGCAGATGGCCGCGCTGCTCGGTGGCATGCGCGCCATCGGCGTCAACGTGGGTGACAACAACGACGGCATCCTCACCCACCGCCCCGGCCAGCTGACCAACGACTTCTTCGTCAACCTCATCGACATGGGCACCGTATGGGAGCCCCTCGACGAGAGCGAAGAGCGCTTCGAAGGCCGCCACCGCAAGACGGGCGAGAAGAAGTGGACCGCCACCCGCGTCGACCTCGTGTACGGCTCCAACTCCCAGCTACGCGCCATCGCCGAGGAGTACGCCGCCAACGGCGGTGAGGAGCGCATGATCGACCGCTTCGTGAAAGGGTGGGTCAAGGTCATGGAAAACGATCGCTTCGACCTGCACCGCTGAACGACAGGTCCGCGGCTGTAACGCGGACCTGTCGTAAATAACAGACCCCGAAGGTTGGTTATCCAACCTTCGGGGCTCTTAATTATACCTAATGCTTTAGTTGGCATTGCCCTAAACGTTTCCCTTGGTTACGGTTAGTAAAAAGCCGCAGTAGACGGCTAAGTAACCAAGACGTACTCAGGGACTGCCGCATTAGGATGATGCGAATCATTATCCATTCTGCCAGCAGGGGCGGTAGCGTGCCCCGACTCCCCATTATTCCCGCCTGACGAAATCAAGTCTTATTTACATTTCCTAGTAACTTACTGAATTCAAATAGATTCGCTCGCACATGGTATTCTCTGCAAAAGACTGACTCAGAAGAGATAACCCATGCGCCATGAAGGCAAACTCACCGAGTGGAACGACGCCAAGGGCTTCGGCTTCATCACGCCAGCCGCAGGCGGCCCTCGCGTGTTCGTCCACATCAGCGCCTTTCCCCGCGGTGGGCGCCGCCCAACAGTCAACGAGCCGATTACCTACCAGCTGGCACAAGATAGCCAGAACAGACCGAAAGCGCAGAAGGCGCTCTACCTGAAAGCGGCACGCCACGCATCACCACGCTCCAAAGGGCTGATGCTGGCATGCGCCATCGCCGCTGCATTCTTCGCGCTCCTGGCAGCTACGAGCGCTGCCGGCCACGTGCCATGGCAGCTCCTCGCGGCATACGCACTGCTGAGCGTGATCACCTTCGCCATGTATGGCATCGACAAAGCCGCAGCAGGGAAGGGCAGCAGGCGCACACCGGAAGCCACGCTGCTCTTCGCAGGCTTGATCGGTGGCTGGCCCGGCGCGCTGGTGGCGCAGCGACTGTTTCGGCACAAAACCAGGAAGCAGCCATTTCAGGCAATTTTTTGGTGTGGGGTGGTGATGAATTGTGGGGTGGTTGGGTGGCTTGTTTATACGGGTGAGGCCGCGCGGCTTTTGGCTGGTTTAGGATTCGGTTAACTGGCATGGTTCGTAATGCTTAGTTGCCTCTCTCCTTTTCTATTAGTTTGGGCGCATACAGTGTATTGGTTCCGGAAAAACGCGTACGTGTGCGAATTCTGTATAGGTGGTCGAGTTATACTTAGGTGCTGGACAAATCAATTAGCTGAAAGTAATGGAGCGTGTTGGCTAATATTGTTGAACGCGCAGGGTGTTCATTAAATATCAGGGCATGCAGTCCAATCACTGCTAGGCGTAAATGCAACCAAATTATGGAGAATCCGCTTGAAGCTTAATAGGGAAATCCTGCGGGACCAGTGGTCTAGCGAATATACGGAAGATTATAAGAGCTGCTTAAATGCGAGGGGCCTATATGACACAATGCAATTCGTACTGAGACTGAGGCCTGATCTCCACGCTCTCCTTAACGGAGTTGAAAGTGGAATCGCAAAGCCAGGCGATTATGATTTCGATACAATCCAGGCATTCTCTACTTATTTCCACGAAACAATTCATTGGTGGCAACACTCTGGCTCTATTTCCGGTTTGATCTTAAGCTTAAGTTATCCTTCGCAGACTCATATCAACCATTCTTATCTAAAGCGATACTTAGATATTGTTGGGCCGGTTAAGTCAATCAAAAAATATAATGAACTGAACGCTAAAGAGGTTAATCCTGAAGATGATGAATTTAAGACCATAAATATAATTTTGAATAATTTCCATGACATTGAGTTTTTCAAATTCAGGGTTATAGTGCCGGAGTCTGTAAAAAAATTCTCTAATGATAGCCTATTCGAATCAGTAGGCCATTCTTTTCATATCGCGTATTCATCTTTCATCAATCTCCTTTCTTCTTGTTTTGACCGGGAGCTTAAGTTTTTTCCTAACGCAAAAGATTGGGGAGAAGGTTTTGAAAAGTTAAGCAATGATAAGGTCGAAGGCTATTATCATGGCTCTAGTATCGGGGTCCCGCCAGTGGGCCTAAAAGAAATCTACGAAGGTCAGGCCAGATTTTTGCAAATGCAATATCTTTTCTTTGCGTCCGGAGGCAAACTTACTTGGGATGATTTCGAAGAGCTAGGTATGCTTAACGGAGTTTATTATAAGGCGTTTGCGATGTTTCTGGAGCTTACAGAGACTGAGCGCCCAAATTCAATAGATAGCCCAATAGTCGCACTATTTCTTCTGATACTTGACTTGGCAATGAATCCTGGAGATGGTTTTCCATTCGATATAATGCACTTTGAGTCATTTATCGAATCTGTTGATCCAGGAATTAGGTTTTTCTTTTTATGCCGTATGGTTCCTCTGAAGCATCCTGAGCTTAAAGGTTATATTCAAGACTATTCCTCCTCAGAGTATTTCGAGGCATCTGAATTACTATCGAAAGCTGTAGTTTGTCCATCTCCCATGAAGATTGCCTCTTTAATATCGCGATGGGCTGAGAATGAACCCAGTCTTATAAAACTGATGGAGGAGGAAAGGAAGTTTGAATTCAGTGAGGAGAATCAGCCGATTAGATTAATTTTTTCGAGATTTATAAGATATCAGCAAGACAAGCTCTCTAACCCTGCATATTTTTGTTGGACCGGTGTGTATTTGGCTGGGAATAAGTGCACAGAAGAGAGTGTTCGTCTTTTTAATGAGCACGAAGCCTTATTTAAAGACCAAGCAGATGGAGATATTTATCCAAGGCTATTCGCAGATAAAGACCAGAAATCAGTACAGTCATCATTTGATAAATTCTATGCTTGGGTTGCTACATATAATTTATGTCGTCAGTGGATAATTGACGATGGGGATTTTAGCTATGACTTTTGGTGGTTGACTAGTAAATTTTCAATGGATGAACTGGAGGCTTGGGCATCGGCTCATTTTAAGAATGCGTTTGGAGTACAACCTCAGAGCTTTCGGGTGCTTAATGATGCCTAACAATGTGGTCAAAGTGACGCCAACTACGCTGCGCTCCGTTGGCGCCCATTACCACTGGCGTTATACATTTATTCATGGGTAAGACATGGTTACATATACACAAGATGTAAAAGAAAATAGCCGAATTGAAATTTGGACTAGAGCTATTAGGAAGTTAACTGTTGAAAGAGACAAGCAGCGGATATTAAAACCTAACTACATTAGAAGGTTGTGGGACTACGCTTTTGACGAAATAATCCCTTACGAAAGTCCTAATGAAGAGTTCATTGAGTCTTGGGCAAACTTTTCTAATAACTTATATGAAAGCAAGCAGCCACAACAATTAAAAATAGCCTATTTTTGTGGTCCGGAACCAGAAAATGATTTAGAAATAATGCTTGAGCTCGGTGTTCAAATTGAAAATGTGTGGGCTATCGAATCTGATAAAAGTATGTACTCTTCAGCCTTGTTGAGTGCTCAAGAAAAATATCCTTCATTGAAAATTTTTAAAGGAGTGATATCTGAACTAATGAAGGTGATTTCATTTAAGTTCGATATTATATATCTAGATTTCACTGCTCCATTGTTTAGTAAAGCTTCCAAGCCAATACTCACGATAAACTCCGTATTTGAAAGTCACTCACTGAGTGACCTAGGTGTTTTGGTCGTAAATAGTTCTCTACCAGATAAAACGGATGAAAATATAGAACTATTATCGGCTTACTTTAGGAGTCATGCTTTTCTTGAGGCGTCTATATACAGTGGAGATAGCAAAGACGCAAGTTTCGTAGAAGGGGCAGACTGTCACGGATACATAGGAAAAGGTGAAATCGATGAAAATGAACTTGATGAAGAAGACTCTATATTTGAAGATCTAATTGAATCTAACTTTGAATCAGCATATAGTGCATTTTCTACACACTACCCAACTATTGCCGCAAGTTATATACAGCCGATGTTAAGAGTTGGTAGCAGTTCAGCTCTAAAGCGGATGTTTCTGAAAATGAATGATCAAGAAATTAAATCCAATCTCAGAAAAATGGTTACGATTCCTGATTACGATACCGTTGATGATTTTGAATCCGATGACACTTTAAAGGTGTTATCTGGAGGTGAAGTGTATGAAAACCATGAAGATTTTCCAATTTGGAATTTTATATTAAGGCTTAAAGATTCTAAGACTAACTTAGGAAAGTATTGGTACCAGCAATTTACCACCAATAAAAAGACTTTGTCGTATTTAGAAAGCATACAACTCTATGATCTGCTTAGAAACGCACAATATTCATATAAAGACACACTATCCAAAGATTTATCCAAGTCTATTGAAGAAATAATTGCAGCTCTTCCCGACAAAAATGGAGGTGTTTTCTGTGATGTGCCAATGCCACATCTGTGGATAGAACTCGCTCTTAATCATTTAGGTAATGCGCACCACGCCAATATGGATGCGCACTGGAGAGCAAAATATAAAGCAAAAAGTAGAGAAATGTATCTCGACTTGTTTGTATTTGACAATTGCCGCCCCCTTTATGATTGGCTTCCTATGTTAAACTTATACGGGAAAGATATGGCTATTATTGAAAGGCAAGTTATTGTTAGGGCTTGTATGGATGCTATTACTAAGCAAAACCACTATTCATCATTTTTTAGCTATTACGGCGCAAACTTAATAGGCATTGGAACAAAAAGGTGGTCTGCTTTTGGTGAGCTTAAAGAGCGGTACGATCTAAATGTATAACAAGAAAATGTTGTTGGACGTGGTGTTCCCCACTCCAGTGTCCACTTTGTCGGGGGAAGTCCACAGCCTTCGGCTGCCAGACGCTCGCAAGCTCGCGCCGGTGTGCGCGGCGTTAATTTGAGCAAAGCAGCAACACTTCGAGTTAAATAAATGATGAAATATGGAATTGGGTTGCTTGTAGCGCTATGTATATTGGTAATTGGATATTTTATTGGTGCTACTGAACATAAAAACATGTTCTCAAACGTAAAGTGGACTGATGTAGGCACGCTTCTTGTAACTTTTTTTGGTTTTTCTTTCGGTTTCTTCACTTATTTTCAATGGCTAAGTAGCAAGCGTAAAGAAGATGCCTACTTTGCTGCTAAAAAGTACGTTGCTTCAATAGATGAAATAGAAGAGCACTTGCATGAACTGCTGTTTCAGTACAACCACATATGTCCAGTTCCTGGATTGCAGGTGGAGAGTAAAGGCATATCAGTAAAGCGTATTGAGCATTTAAATAATGTTTGGAGTCACTTATATCAAGCCCGACGAGATCTATATAAGTCACACCGCGAACTAGAATTTTGGAGTGTAAAACTAACAAATGTTTTTTCTGAAGACTATGAGGCCATGAACAAGTTGCTGGATAATGTTAGCGTAGTAAGCTCCGCGCTCAATAATCAGCTGTTTCATTTTATTGAAAGCCATATGGAGAATATGGATTCTGTCATTCGGCATAAAAAGCAGTTTGATGAATTGTATAATGGCATACTCCAAATCACTCAAAAGCGCGTGCAGTGTGGCTTTAAAGCAATTTTTAGGTTTGGCCAGTAATTAAACTAACAAGGCCAGGCACGGCAACGGTTTTTTCGTTGCGGCTTCGCCTTCGCTACAAACCCACGCGTGCTGGCGGCGTTAGTTTCAAAGATACAGGGAGCATTCGTGCCGACTTACTTTTTCTCATGCTCGTACCCGCTGGAGCCAGGGTCCGTTGTCAACCCCGGTAACTGGGGGAGGATAGTCGCTTCATACCGGACGGATGGCTTTGGAAACCCATGGCTGCTTTTTCGGGAAGAGATTTTTGAAAGTGTCCGAAAAAGTAACTTCCCGCAAAAGCCAAGTAGATACGAAGGCATTTTCCTCTGTGAGTCTGAACAAAACCTAAGGGATTTTCTTCAAAGTAACAACCGCGTGCTGGACCTCATTTATGAGGTAGAGCTAACGGACCCAAGTGCACCCATTCACAGGGGCTGCTTGTCACATCTAGATTTTGCCGCGAGAGAGGATCTTTCGACTTTAACCGGCAAGGCAAACGACTATTGGAATGCGCGACAGGTGCACACGCCAGAAATTCTCGTAGAAAGCAGCATCAAAATTTTGAGGCGGATCTAAATTATCAATCGCAGGCACGGTGACATCTTTTCCATTGCGGCTTCGCTTCCATTCCAAAGCCGCGCATGCTGCGGGCGTTAGATCTACAACTGGGAGGTCGATCCTGTGTCTCGGAAAAAACCAAGAGAACGAAACCTGGTTGAAGGTTTTGCCTGGGCTGGAAATCATGATTGATTTCTACAACCTGAGCGCCCGCTGCGACTTCCTTGCTAGGAGCCTGGCTGTTGAACGTGAACGCTGTCAACATCAGTGAAGGTTGTCCACTTTGGGGTGCGGCAAGGATCGATGTCAACGTCAGTGAAGGTTGTCCGCACCCCCATGCGCAGCGCGGCCTGTTGTGTGCCTCTACCCTGGTGGAGCAGGGGGTGGCCCGCGGCGTTTATCTTCAGGCCGGCCACTGAGTGCGATAAGTAATAAAAAAGCTACCGTCACGGTAGCTTTTGTCGGTAAAGAGCAATCTAACTTATTTTTTTGAGGATTTGCTAGGTTTTAATTCCGGGGTATTTCCCGGTGTGTTTTTATTGTCACGTCGACGTTGATCAAGTTTCCCTGTTGATTTGGCAGTTGGTTTTGGGCCTGGTTTAAGAGCCATGGTGGTTTTCCTTATGTGTTTGAGAGCAAGCCTCTCATGTGTCAATGTACCTGTATTGATGCATGTGTCAATAGGCATGAGATGGATGCAGTAATGGTTTCCGTCTGACCCACACCTCGTGGGCTCCCTATAGTTAAGCAGTGTTTTGTGCCGTTTATCTGATTTCCCACTTTGTCGTCTTGGGAAACCCTTTCTTGAAACGGCATAGGGTGTCATCCCCCATCATGCTTCGCCCTTGGTGCGGGGGTTTTGCATTGTAGGTGGCCAGATAGTTGTCCTGGTCCTGCTGCATCTCTTCTAGGGCATCTCACCAATAGTTGGCAGCGACGACGCTAAGCGACGTGCCACCAACTTTCAGACCGGCTTTCAGGTACGTATAATCAACCGGCGCTCTATTCTCTCCCGATACCTCAATTACAGGAGCCAACTTGCGTTTCGGCTACCAGCGTTCGCGGCCGGCGCAGATTAACGATCTGCAGAAGAGCACCCAGCGCTGCTACACCGCCAGCGCATGCTGCCAGTGACCAGACAGGTAGCTGCAGCAGCAGTACGAAGCCTCCGCCTGCTGCACCAATGGCGCTGCCCAAGTACAGCGCTGATTCGTTCAGGGCAATGGCTAGATTGCCGTCGCCCTTAGCTTGGCGGGCCCGGATAAGTTCGTTGTTTTGTGGCACTTGCAAGGCCCAACCAACGGCTCCCCAAAGAACGATCGGTAGCATCACCAACCAAGTACTTAGCGCAGCCGTAAGCGGTAGAACAAATAATGATACTGCAAGAATCAACATAATGGCAAAGGTCACATTTGGCCCCTTTAGACGATCTACCAGTGGCCCGACCAAGAAGCTGCCGAGTACACCGCCAATGCCCCAGACCCAGAGATAGGGTGTGACTGAGCGCACGGCGCCATAGGCCGGGTCAGCCAATAGCGGAGCGATGAAGGTGTACATGCCTAGGCTGGCAATGGCCGCAAGCAGGGAGACTGTAAGAATGACAAGCACATGGCCGTCGCTGAGAATAGTCAGCTTCTGTCTTAACGAGCTGGCTGTCGCTACAGGCAGGGCTGGAAGTTTTAGCAGCAAGCCGACAAAGGCAATCAAGCCGAGTAGGGCGACAAGCCAAAGCGCCGATTGCCATCCCATCTGCTCGGCAAACAACAGGCTGAGCGGTACGCCAAGCACCACACCGCTGGCCATGCCTCCCATAATGATTGCAATGGCCTTGCCGCGGTGTTCTGGGGTGGAAACTGCCGCAGAGGCGCCAATGCCCATGGCCAGGTATACGCCGGCACCTACACCCGCAATGGCGCGCCAGATCATTAGCACAGTGAAGCTTTCGGCCAGTGCGCTCGCGGCATTGGCGATGACGAACAGGCCTAGAGACAAGAGCAGGCCGGCACGCTGTCGATGGGCTGGGGTCAAGGCAACAAAAATTGGAGAGCCCAGTCCATAGGCGAGGGTGAAGGCAGTAACCAATTGTGCAGCCATCGACACGGATACCGCGAATGAGGCTTCGATCATAGGAATCAGCCCAGCGGTAACGTAGGAGGCCATGCCGAGGGCAAAGGCTCCCAAGGCTATTAGGTAAACGGAAGATTGGTTAGGAGTATTCATACTCATTGCTCACTTGGGTTCCAGGTAATATTTAAGGGAAGGGATGTGGCCCCGAGTCGGGACCACATCGCGTGAGAGCTAGAGTTCGAGACTCACGTCGTACTCGTTCAGCCAACTGTTGAGGCCGACCGCCAACTCCATGCCCATGCGCTCGTACATGGGCGAGACACTACCGAGCGGCTTGGCAAGTGTTTGCTGGATTCGGCCTCTGTCGAGGAGCGGCGTCACCGGCGCGTTTCGATCAGCTTGGATGGCGGCTAGGGCATCGCGTAGGGTCTGTTCGTAGGCAGGGTCTTGGGTCGAGGGGTAGGGGCTCTTGACCCGCTCGCTGATCGACTCCGGCAGCAGGTCTCGAGTCGCTGCGCGCAGGATACTTTTCTCCCGCCCATCGAAGGCTTTCATGGCCCAAGGAATGTTGAAGGCATACTCGACCAACCGGTGGTCACAGAAGGGCACCCGAACCTCGAGACCGACGGCCATGCTCATGCGGTCCTTGCGATCCAACAGGGTCTGCACAAAGCGCGTCAGGTTGACGTAGCTCATTTGACGCATACGCTGGTCTATCGCATTTTCGGTCGGCAGTACCGGTGCTTCGGAGATCGCTTGGGTGTAGCTGTCATGCAGGAAATTCTGCATGTCCAGCTGTGCTAGCAGTCCCTGATCGAACAGAGGCTTACCGTCGAAATACTTGCCCGTGACCGAGGTCAGCCAGGGGAAGGTGTTGGCCTGGATCGCCTCAGGGTCGTGGAACCAGCGGTAGCCGCCGAATACCTCGTCCGCGCTTTCCCCGGACAGTGCCACTGTCGATTGCCGGCGCACCTCCTGGAACAGGCGGTAGAGCGACGGCCACATGTCCCCCCAGAAGGCCGGAGGCAGGTCGAGGGCGCGAACGATCTGCGCACGTAGCGCTGGGTCGGCCAGTTCGCGACTGTCGAGGACAATTTCCTGGTGACTGGAGCGGATCTTCTCCACTAGATCACGGACAAATGGGGCATCCGGCGTGCCGCGCACGGCGTCGCTGGTGAAGCCGCTGCCGTGATCAACGAAGTCGACGGAAAAGGAGCGAATGTTCTCCTTGCCGGCTGCCAGCAGTTTCTTCGAAGCCAGCGCGGTGATGATTGAAGAGTCGAGCCCGCCTGAGAGCAGGCTGCATAGCGGTACGTCAGCGATTATCTGGCGCTCGACGATGTCCTCCAGCAGGTCGCGGGTATGGCGAATGGTCTCGTCCAACGAGTGGCTATGCTCACGTGCTTCCAGCTTCCAATAGTGGCGGCGGTATAGGCCTTGGCGGTTGATTCGCACTACCTCGCCTGGCATCACTTCGTTCATGCCGGCGAATACGGCATGCCCCGGCGTTTTCACCATTTCCAGAATTTCTCGCAGGCCATCGGCGCGCACTTTACGCGGCACCAGGGGATTGGCCAGCAGAGCCTTGGGCTCGGAGCCGAATACCACACCGTCGGAGGTTTGGAAGTAGTACAGCGGCTTGACACCCATGCGATCGCGAATCAGCAGTAGTTCTTGGATGCGCAGATCCCAAATGGCGAAGGCATACATGCCATTGAGACGATCCACGCAGGCTTCGCCCCATTCCACATAGGCGCGTAGAACCACTTCGGTATCACTGCGGGTCTCGAACTGGTGTCCGAGTTGCTGCAGCTCGGTGCGCAGCTCTTGGAAGTTGTAGACCTCGCCGCTGTAGGTGATAGCGGCCACTTCGCGCAGGCCGCCGTGCATGGCTGTCATTGGTTGACGGCCACCTTCCAAGTCAATGATCGACAGGCGTCGGTGTCCTAGGCCGACTGGACCGTCGATCCACAGCCCACCGGCATCCGGTCCGCGCAGGGCCATAGTGTCGGTCATGCGTTGGAGGGTGCCGCGTTGCGTTTCCATGTTCTGGCTGTAGGACAGCCATCCAGTGATTCCACACATAGTCTTTCTCCTTGTGAGTGAGCTATCCAAGGCTTTCCAAGTCGCTGTCCTCGGCCAGCAGCACGCGCGTTTCGCCATGGACGTAGCGAACCGGTGGTGGGGTTTGGGCGTGGTTGTCGAGCTCGTTAAGCAGGCGCTGTAGCTCCATGGCGGTTTCGAGATCGGCGAAGACTTGGGGTGGTTGCTCCTTGAGTGCCACTGCGTGAACCACCTGCCGGCATAGACGCGAGAGTTTGTGCAGAGTGTCGAGTCCAGGCTTGTCAGGGGCGGCTGCGAACTCGTGCAGCAAGTCCTCGGTTCCATTGGCGTTGCGTGTCCAGATTCGAAGCTGGTCGTGGTCCCAGCGCGGCGTGTCGAACACTAGGCGTGCGTGTATTAGCCGGGTATCGCGATCGACGAAGCTGAAGTCCACCGTGCGCTGGCGTGCGATGTTGACGAAGCTGGCGTAGCCGGTGACCTGCGCCTCACCCAGACTGGCGGTGAGCTGCACGGTGTCGAGCACCTCGCTGCCGGAGATCGAGAAGTCCGAGCGCACACCGAGTACGCCATGCAACTTGAGCTGGCCGGCGCGTGGGCAGATCCAGCCGAGTAGATCCAGTGCATGGATCACTTCGCTGGTCACACCGCAGGTGGGGCGGTAGTCGTTGATGCGATCCTTGCCCCAGTGGAAGCTGGCGCGCACCAGTTGCCAGTCGTTGCGTTCGACCCACTCGCGCAATTGCCGGCTGACGTCCGAGTAGCGCTCCACTAGATCCAGGGCAAAGCCACTGATGTGCTCCAGTGCGCCTAGCAGCTGGTCCAGATTGTCCTGCGGCGTAACCAGCGGCTTCTCGCAGATCACGAAGCTCCGGTAACCGGCCAGCTGTTGCAGCACTGACGCATGGCTGTGATCGTTGACGCTGACCACGACGATATCCGGTGCGAACTCCTGCAGCGCCCGGCCGACGCTATCGAAATAGGGCAGCTCGGTCGGCTTCTGCTGGCGCCCGACGTAGGCCAGCGACAGTGGCAAGCCAGTGCTCGCGGCGATATGTTCGAAGGCGCGTCGGTAGCGGTTGCCGGCATAACCTAGACCGATGATCAGAATTTTCATGCCGAGGCCTCCTGACGGATCAGCAGGCGCTCGTCGCTGATGACGAAGCCCAGTGTCTGGTACAGCTTGTCGGCAGCCTCGGTGCTCTGAAGCACCACGGAGCCTACGCTGCAGCTGGCGAACCAGCGCAGCAGGTTCTGCATCAATTGCCGGGCTATGCCACGGTTACGCCATTGCGGCTCCACCACCACCGACTGTACCCAGCCGGACAAGCCGTTAAGGCATCCGGGAGCTGGTGCACGTTGATCGATAATCGCGGTTGCACAGCCAAGCACTTCACCAGTTTCCTTGTGTTCTGCGGCTAGAACATGCACGCAATTGCTTGTGTTTAAGTGGCTGCTCAGCCAAGTGCGGTAAGCCGCGCGCCAGCGCATTGAGTCTTCTGGTGTCTTGCTCGAATACATGGCTTCAGTGCCATCCAGCAAGTAAGCACGCAGCTCCACTAGCCTGTTCAGGTCGGCCACCATCGCAGGGCGCACGATAAGGAAGGGCAGATCCATCAGGCCACCTCCGCGCTGAACACTTGGGACGCAAGCGGAATGGAGAAATGTTCGAATGTCTCGCGTAGTGATACCGCCAAATGCTCGATTTGAGCGTCGCTGTGGTTCGGTGTGGCATTCACGCGGAAGCGCTCGGTACCTACCGGTACCGATGGATAGTTGATCGGCTGCAAGTACACACCGTGGGTATGCAGTAAGCGTTCAGCCGCAGATTTGCAGCGCTTCGCCTCGCCCACCAGCACCGGTAGTACGTGCGTCTGTGAGCAGGGCATGACTGGGATGTCATGTTGTTGGAGGTATGCGCGCAGCTTGGCCGTTTGAGCGTGCAACCGCTCCCGCTCCGCACTGTTGGCCTTCAAATGCTCGACACTGGCCAGGCAACCAGCGGTTATTGCCGGAGGAAGCGAGGTGGTAAAAATGAAGCCGGTAGCGAAGGAGCGCACGGCATCGACAAGCACATGAGTCGAGGCGATATAGCCACCAATTACCCCAATGGCCTTGGCCATGGTGCCTTGAATAATATCTACTTGATCGGTAAGGCCGCGTTCAGCCGCTATGCCCGCGCCACGAGGGCCGTACATGCCAACGGCATGTACTTCGTCGAGGTAGGTGAGCGCGTTGTAGTGCTTGGCAACGGCGACGATCTCTTCGATGGGGGCGATGTCTCCGTCCATCGAATAAACTGACTCGAACACCACAAGCTTTGGTCGATCCAGTTGATAGCTGGACAGTATCTGCTCTAGATGGGCTACGTCGCTATGACGGAATATCTGGCGCTCGTTGGGCGTAGAGCGGATGCCGTTCACGATAGAGGCGTGATTCAGTTCGTCGCTGATCACCACGCAGTTGGGAATGCGGCGTAGAAGGCATTGGATGGTTGCGTCGTTGGAGCCGAAGCCGGTAGGGAAAACCAGAGCAGCTTCCTTACCGTGCCAGTCGGCGAGGCTTGCCTCCAGGCGTGCGTACACTTCGTGAGACCCACCAATATTGCGTGACCCGCCTGAGCCGGCGCCATAGACCCCTAGCGCCCTGTGCATCTCGGTAAGTACGCACGGATGCTGGGACATGCCTAGATAGTCGTTACTGCACCAGATGACTACGGGCTCTGGGTGATGATCGCTCAGCTTGGCTAACGGGTACTGGCCGCAGAGACGGCTGAGGGTGGTGAAGGTTCGATACTGGTTGGAGGACTTCAGAGTCTCTAGCTGATCGCGAAGAAGTGACTGGTACATCCTGTTGACCCCTTTGCAGATTGATGACACATCAATGTGTAAACTCTTAATCAAGCAAGAGTCCTGGCCCAGGTTCGTCAGCCAGGAATGGGTATTCTTCTTCGGTTTCTCGAAGGGTACAATTTGACCGTTTATGCTATTACTTGAGGTAACCCTATGAGCGCACCTCAGACACCCTCCCAGCACACCCGGGCAGAGCTGGCTGAATTTCTTCGTAGCCGCCGCGAGCGAATCTCACCGAAAGAGGTGGGATTGCCTGCTGGCGGCCGGCGGCGCACACCGGGGCTGCGCCGCGAAGAGGTGGCAGCCTTGGCTGGGGTTGGCTTGTCTTGGTACACGTGGCTGGAGCAAGGGCGGGATATTAAGGCATCTTCTGCTTTTCTCGATAACCTCTCACGAGTGCTCAAGTTGGATGAGACCGAGCGCCGTCACCTTTTCTTGCTAGCTCATCAGCGGCTGCCACCGGAGCTAGGCCATGCCATTTGTGTGGTTCCACCGTTGATAAATCGGTTGATAAATGACATCCCTTCACGACCTTCCTATGTACTTAATCTGCGCTGGGATGTGTTGATTTGGAATTCAGCCGCAGACCGGGTGTTTGGTTTTTCAAGTCGCCCCGCCGATAGGCGAAATCTTTTATGGATGCTGTTTACTAGCCCCGGCATGCGTGAGCTTTTCTCTCCTTGGGATGAGCAAGCGCTACAGATTTTATCGAGCTTCCGTCGTGACTTCGTTCGTGCCATTCATGATAGCGATATCACCGACTTGGTGGCGGAGCTAGAAAACGTATCGCCTGATTTCAAGGCCTGGTGGCAGCAGCAGGACATTCATGGTCCATGCCAAGGCATTCGCCATTTGCAGATACCCACGATTGGGCAAGTAGAGTTCGAGCATACTTCATTGTCTATTGATGAAGATCGCCACCTGCGTCTTGTGTACTATGCAGCAAAGGAAGGTAGGCCTGAGAGTCGAGCTTTTGAGAAGTGGCTTCAGCAAGAGCCGGTTCAGGTCTAGAAATCGCTTTTGTGGCCGAGAATTATTTTTTGGAGTTGATTTGTGGACAGAGCAAAAGGTGCTTTGGCTTCATTGAAGGAGCTTGATGCGAGATATTTTAAAAAATTCAATGAATGTTATCCATTGTATGTTTCTGAGGAGGCGGAAAGGGTTTTTGGGCCCAGCGAGCTCTACGAAATGGCTATTGAGGCCCAGGTGCTCTTAACGTTGCTTGGTGATACTGCGAAGAATCGTATGAATTACATAGGGTTTAATATGTTGTATCCATTCAGTAATCCTGTGGACTGGTATAGCTGGAAGGAGAAAATAAAAGACCGAAAAGTTCCGCAATCCATCTATTTTGCAATTGGGGTGAGGATGGAGGCGGAGTTTAATAGGATGGAACAATTTGTCGAAAGGAATGCGTGGGAAGAATATTCGAAGCTTTCCAGTTCTGAGTTCTCCGTCTCTTGCGGTAGATATATTGAACATTTTGAAGATTACTCTCAAAAAGAAGAGGCTGAAGATTTTCCTGATGCAGATGATAGGTATGGCTCATCCTCTATCCATATTGAAACTTTCAACTACAATCAGGCTGTTGAAAAAGCAGCAGTGAACAATTTAGAAAAGTGGCACAAAAATACTGGGATTTGGTCTAATATAAGCAACGTAGCAGCAAAAATATTTGGTGTATAAGATGGCAGGGCGCTATAGCATTGCTCTGGTGCTCACGCCATCTCTTGATGTGCTTTTCTATCGGTAAATAACCAGTGTGCCATGACACACTCCAATCGGAAATGTAACACTAAAAGAGAAATCAAGCACGATACTCCACCCACCCGTCAAAGGACCCCAAATTGATCATCCCCCAAGACGGGCGCTTGCGGCTGGATCGTGAGCGCTTGAAGCAGCATCGCAAGCGGCTGGGCCTGAGTCAGGAGGCGCTGGCCGAGTACTGTTTTGATCGTCGCTTGTGCGTCTCCATCGCTTCCATCAAGCGAGCGGAGAGTGGCAAGGCGGTGCTGTATCGTACCGCGCGCCATCTGGCCGAGATCTATGAGGTCGAGGTCGAGGAGCTGTCGGCGGAGGCCGAGGAGGCTGCCGTTGTCGCTTCCGATATCGAGGAGATGGAGAGCGCTCGCGTACTGATCCAGCTGCACGCCGTAGCGGCCGACCCCTCGGCGCTGGCGAGCTGGGTGCAGCATTTTGGCGGTAGCCTGGAGGAAGGGGGCACGGCGCTGTTCGGGCTGCCCCGGGCTTACCGCAGCGATGCCCAGCGCGGCCTGTTGTGTGCTGCCACCCTGGTGGAGCAGGGGGTGGCCCGTGGGGTTTATCTTCAGGCCGGCCACTGGCCTACGGCTACGCCGCTTTCGATGTCGGGTGGGCAGAGCGGCGTGTGGGTCGAGCGTGGCGTGGCGGTGCAGTTGGCGGAGCGCTTCGTTTTCGATGACGAAGGCGGGGAGTGGCTGCGCTATCGCCAACCCCGGGACGAGGCTCATGACGCTCGCTTCGAGCTGGTAGGGCGCCGGGTGCAGTTGGGCCAGCTGCAAGCCATCCTGGAGAGCACCCAGGCTTACCAGGCTGGTCATCTGATCTACATTCGCGGTGTGGCCGGCATCGGCAAGACGCGCCTCAGCGCCGAGTTCGCCGAAATGGCCGCGGCCCATGCCGATCATCACCAGGCCGAGGTGCTGGATTTCGGTACCCGAGCCGATGAAGGCCCGCTGATGCAGCTCGCCCGTTCGCTGCTGCAAGCTTCCGGTGAGGTGAAGGGAGAGGAATTAGCCGAGGCGCATCTGCTGGCCCGTCTCTCGGCGCTGCGCCTGCCCATGGATCACGCCATGCTGCTGCGTCCGCTGCTGGGCTTGCCTCAGCCGGAGGAGGCGCAGTCGCTCTATGCCGCCATGACTCCCGCGACCCGCAGCCAGCGCTTGGTACTGGCACTGCGCGATCTGCTCCTGGCGCGCTCCATTCATCGCCCGCAACTGGTGGTGGTGGAGGACCTGCACTGGGCCGACGAGGCGCTGCTGGCCACGCTCACCGGGCTGCTGCAGGGTACCCAGGAAGCGCCGGTGATCTGGCTGTTCACCTCGCGCCTGGAGCAGGACCCGCTGGAGAGCCGCCTGCGCCCGCAGCTGCCGGAACTGCCGCTCACCCTGATCGAGCTGCCGCCGCTGCGCCCGCAGGAGGCCGAGGCCCTGGTGGCCAGCTACGGCACGGTGCCCGCCGAGCACGCCGCCCGCTGCGTGACCCAGGCCCAGGGCAACCCGCTGTTCCTGACGCAACTGCTGCTGTTCCATCCTCACCGCAGCTTGCCGGCCAGCCTCGCCAATCTGGTACAGAGCAAACTGGATCAGCTCACCGATCTGGATCGTCGGGCCATGTGCATCGCCGCGGTGATGGGGCAGCGCTTCTCCCTGGCCTCGCTGCAGGAGGTGCTGGGGCAGGCCGATTATCAGCCTGAACTCCCCCAGCGCTACAGCCTGGTGCGTCCGCTGGAAGAGGACAGCTACCGCTTCGTGCACGACCTGATCCTGCAAGGCATCTACGAGGGCATTCCCAAGATTCAGCGCGACCGCCTGCACCTGCGCCTGGCCGCGCTCTACGGCGAGGCGGAACCTGGCTTGCGAGCGCGCCACCTGCATCGGGCGCGCTCGCTGGAGGCGCCGAATGCCTTCCTGCAAGCGGTGGCGGCAGAAATGGCCCGCTACCGGCACGAGGAAGCCATGGCGCTGCTGAGGGACTGCCGCGCCATCGACTACGCGCCGAAGGATGAGTACCGGCTGATGCTACTGCAGGGCCAGGTGGCGATGGCCACCGGACAGATCCAGGCGGCGCGGGAGCACTTCGAGGCGGCGCGTACCTTCGCACGGGAGGAGGGGCAGCGCATCACGGCCGATCTCTGGCTGGCCCGGGTGCTGAACATGCTCGATGCGCTGGTGGCAGAGGAGGCGATTCTCGACGGCCTGCTGCCCCTGGCCGAGGCGCTGGAGGACCCCTTGCCCCTGGCCGAGGCGCTCTATCTCAAGGGCAATCTCTATTTCCCCCGGGGCGACTTTGCCACCAGCCGCGCCTATCACACTCGCGCCCTGGAGCAGGCTCGCCGTGGCGGCGACGTGCGCACCGAGATCCAGGCCCTGAGCGGGCTGGGCGATGCCCATTATGCCGAGGGGCAGATGCTCAGTACCCTCGAGCTGTTCGATCACTGTGTAACGTTGTGCCGAACCCATGGCCACGCCGATCTGGAGGCTTCCAACCTGTTCATGCTGGGTACCGCGCGCATTTACGCCAACCAGACCGACGCGGCGCTGGCCGACTGTTTCGATGCCGCCGAGCTGGGCAAGCGGGTCGGCAATCGCCGTGCCGAGGTGGTGGCGCGGCTCACGGCGGGGTGGATTCTGCTCTCCCAGGGCGAGCCTCATGCGGCGGACGAGCAGATCGAACAGGCGCTGACGGTGGCGCGTGGCCTGGGCTCCGGTCGCTTCGAGGCGTTTCTGCTGGAGAGTCGGGCCCGGGTCGAGCTGATCACCGGGCGGCTGGCCGAGGCGCGAGCCAGCATCGAGCGCGCCTGGCAGCTGGTCGAGCAGCACGGTCTCAAGGCCTTTATTGGCCCCTGGGTGCTGGGTACTCGGGCGCTGCTGGAAGAGGAACTCGAGACGCGCCTGGCGACGCTACAAGAGGGCGAAGCGCTGTTGGATGCCGGCTGCGTGGGGCACAACGGCTATCGCTTCCTGATCGCGGCGGCGGAGGTCAGTCTGCTCGACGGGCGCCCCGAGGCGGCCCGCCACTACGCTCGGCGCCTGACCCAACTGATGGGGGCGGAGCCCTGTGCCTGGGGCGAGCACCACCGCGCCCTGATCGAGGCCCACGCCGCCTGCCTGGAGAGCGGGGGCGAGCATGACCAGGGGGGCGGCGAGTCGAGCGCTCAGGCCGCCCTAGAGGCTTGCTGGCAGCAGGGTGAAGCCGCCGGTCTGCGGATGACCCTGCCCTGTCTGGCTGCTGGGCGGCGCTAAGCGCAGCGGATTGGCGCGACGCTCCGGTGCCGCCAGCAGCAGCGTGACGAGATGCGCCGACTGCTCCAGGCACTGCTCCTGCAGGCCGGCACCGCGCGTCCAGCCGCCGGCGAACAGCAGCGGGCAGACGTCCTGCCGGCCCTCGAAGCGCTTGCGCGCGGTGCTCTGGTTGTAGCGCTCTATCTCCGCCTGCGCCTCGAGGCACTCGGCATCCAGCACGTTGTGTTTGAACAGGGTCCAGGCCTTGGCTTCCAACGCGCTCTCCATCGGCGGCAGCCGGTCGCGGTAGCCAGACTCGCCGGGGGCGACACCCGCCAACGCTACCGGGGCATCCAGCGGCGCGGGGTGCCGGTCGAGCATCTCGCTGCGGGGAATCCGGTTCAGGTCATCCACCAGGGAGACGAAGTACTGCGGCAGGCCTGCCCGGTCGTAGCAGGGGTTCTCGGCATCGTTCTGATGACGATTCGCCACGTAGTCGATGCGGTAGGGGAAGAAGGTGTCTTCAGGGTTGCGCACTTCGATGTTGTAGGTGCGCCACAGGTTGCGATTGGGCGGCAGCCGAGCGGCGGAGGTGTGACAGACGCCGAAGCTGCGGGTGTAGCGCACCTTGCCGAGAATGTGCTGCAGCTCCCGCTGGGTCTCGCTCAGGCCGTCGCCGAAGGTCAGCAGTGGCAGGGCGTCTTCGGCATGGGTGGCCATGATCAGCAGGTCGGCCTCCCAGCGGCGCTCGCCGGGCGCACGCTCCGTCAGCGTCACGCCCTGGGTCGAGAGGCTGGCTTCCACGTCGATACCGCGCAGGATCTTCACCTGCGGCCCCGGTGTCAGCGGATTGACCAGATGCGCCGCCAGCGCCTCCAGCCAGTGCTGGGCGCCGTGCTCGAAGTAGCGGCGGTCCGGCGGTGAGCCGCCTTCCTGAATGCGGTAGTACTCGAAGGGCGCCTGCAGCGGCATGCCGCCTGGGCCGCGGTCGTCGGCGAAGTACATGGCCGAGATACGCGGGTAGTAGATGCTGTGGCGAATGCGCTCCAGCCGGGCCGATAGCTCCGGGTCGTCCCAGTCGATGGTGGCGCTCAACTGCTCCGCCGCTTCGTTCAACATCTCGGCGGGAGCGGCCACGCAGCCATCGAAGAAGTCGTCCACCGTATAGCGCGGGGTAATGCGTCGGCTCTCCACCAGATTGATGGCGCTGCGGTGAACCACGGCGATCAGCACTGCCAGCCGGCCCCCATCGACCAGGCTCAGCTCATGGGCCGGGTCGCTGACGCCGCGCACCAGATCCCGGTCGTCGGTGAGGGCCATGCTGCCGTCGCGGCTGAAGTAGCACTCGCTGTTTTCCAGCGGCTTCATGCGCTCCAGCTCACCGATCTCGGCGAGTATCGTGCGCAGGCGGTGGTAAGTGGCCAGGTTGACGTCATTCACCCCCAGGTCGGCCCAGCGGCGGTAGGGCGTCTCGGGCTTGCCCGGCATGCGCCGGTTGCCCAGGTCGACCCACACCGTCTCCGCGTTGCCGCCCAGGGTGGCCTTGCGCTCGAACAGGGTGACCTCGATCTGCCGGGCCGCCTCGCTGCCGAACTTCTGTAGGTAGTAAGCCAGCGACAGGCCGGAAACCCCGCCGCCAATGATGGCGACCCGCAGCGGTGCATGGTCCATGATGACGCCCCCAGTCGTTGTTTTGAGTAGCTTCCCTCAACAGCACGGCGCAACCAAGGGGGTGAGACGAGGTGATACCGAAGTGATCCGTTGCGCTTCGCGGGGCTGATACCGGCGTTCGTGGTGATACCGAGGTGATGCGGTCGGTATGAGATTCCTCAACTGGAATGACTAGGGCAGTAAGCCGCGGTCGGGTCCGACCGCCATTTCCAGAACAACATACGAGGTATCACCCCATGAACGCTCCGCAAACCATCGACAAGCAGCTGATCGCCCACGACTTCCGTGTCGCCATGCATGGCAAGCTCGAGCCCGAGAAGATCGACGATGTCGCCCAGACACTGGTCGCTTCCGAAACGGCCTATCCTGCCAACGGCAGCGTGGCCAGTCTGATCTTCTATCTGAAGTTCCAGGTCAATATCACCAATGGCGGCAAGACCTTCGACGGCAACGCCGGAGGCGCCTCCTCACCGGGCGGCGGCGCACTCTTCGGGCACGTCTACACGAGCGACCTCGAGCGGCTCTACCGCGATACCGTGAGCTTCGAGTTCCAGGGCACGCCGGTCTACCTGAGCATCCTGTTCTTCGACAGCCACAGCAAACTGCTGGGCCACTTCCAGTCGGGGGCAGTCTCCACCGTCATTGGTGTTGGAGGTGGCAAAGGGAAGTGGCATTGAGTTGAGTACCTGTTTCTTACTTGGTCAGCAACCGGGGGCGCTTAGGCGCCCCCGGCTTTGTTAGGCGGCAATAAAATGTCTCTGTGTCTGTTGGCGTTGCCGGCAACGCTGGCGTAGGGTAAGGAAAAACTGAATAAGCATGCGCATGTAGACCAGCGTGCGTACACCCCTAGGCCACGACAAGACGCCATGCAGCCGATCATGATCAGACACATGGAGCCTGCCGATATTCCGCAGGTGCATGCACTGTACTCCGAGCCGCACGCCTACCTGGATACGCTGCAGCTCCCTTATCAACCGGTCGCCGCCTGGGCGAAAAGGCTCGACTACTCTCGCCCGGGTTTCGTCTGCCTGGTTGCCATTCAAGACGATCAGGTCGTGGGGCAGCTGGGATTGGAAGTCTTCCAGTCTCCTCGTAGACGCCATGTCGCCACATTTGGCATGGGCGTCAAGGCATCCGCCCGGGGCGCCGGCGTAGGATCTTCGCTGGTAGCGGCCGCAATCGAAACCTGCGAGAAGTGGATGAACGTTTCGCGTATTGAGATCGAGGTCTACACAGACAATCACGCTGCCATTGGCCTCTACGAGAAGCATGGCTTTGTGGTTGAAGGAACGTGTCGAAACTACGCTTTTCGCAACGGCCAGTATGTGGACGCACACCTGATGGCGAGGGTAGTGGCTTAGTTCATTGACGTTGGTGGGTTGTCTTTTTCGGCGGTCGCACGTCGCGGTGATCGCCTTTGTAGGCTTTTTCCTACAGATTTATCGGAGAAGTGCCACAGACATACCGGTCTGCGATGGGTACGCTTTCAGTGCAAAAAAACGTGGAGCGCTATAATCGCTCATGCCGCCAGCAGCTGTCAGGCCAGAAGGGTTACAGCCTGAATCGAGATACGTCAATGCTGAAGAGAAAAACGGAACGGCACGGTGGGCTGAAAGCTCTCAATGCACTGTGCGCTATGGTATTGCTGCTTGCTGGGCTGTACCTACTCTTTGCGGGCTATCAGCTTGGCGTTGTGGTGGCAATGGCCTTTGCCGCTGCTGGTATCGCCATCCCGGCCGCCATGGGTGAGAGCGGCATGCTGGAAATACTCATGGCCATGTTCGAAGCCCTGATAGAAGGGTTCATGGTCATCGTTAGCGCCATTTTGAAAGCCATTTCCAGCTTGACTGGCTAGGCTGTTTCTGACAATTCGTCGAGCTCGGGCTCGTTTGTCTCACCTGCTGATGTCATGGATGAACATGCAATATTTAGCCCCGGCTCTCCTTTCCCTTATTGGGCTGCTGGCTGTTTATTTGGCCTCCTTCGTAACTTACTATGCCTACAGCGCCGACGTGCTTGAAAAAAATCAGAAGCGTGCCATCTACTTGATGGCCTGGCTGGTGCCGCTGATCGGGCCGGTAAGCATCATTGCTGCACTGAGGTATGAATTCGCACGGCAAACGCAGCCGACAGGTCCAGTGATCCTGCAAACTGTATTCCTTTGGCGGGCTTTATCGGTGGCCGGCGATCAAAGGAATAAGGCGGAAGCTTCTCACATAGACGGCTCCGGCTCCGGCTCCGGCTCCGGCTCCGGCTCGGGTACAGGGTCGGATTTTGGCGATTGTGGCGGCGGTGGCGGTGAGTGAGCATGATAAGCCAATCTTTTATCTGGAAGGCCCACGATGTTGACTGGTTGGAGCACGAGGGTGTGCCAGAATCCAACGTTTAGGGGGTGCTCTTGTGAATAGATGCTAGAAGGGGCGCTAGAGACTAAAATTATGAAATCTTCCACTGGACTTCCCCCGACAAAGTGGACACGCCACCATCAGTTCATCTCCTCGAACTCTATCGGAGTCCGGTAGCCAAGGCCACTGTGCAGTCGATGGCTGTTATAGTAGCCCTCAATATAGCCCTTGATATGTTTTCGTAACTGACGCAACGTCATGAAGCTGGTCGCGTGCAGCAATTCTCCCTTCAGCGTTTTGAAGAACGACTCCACTTCGGCATTGTCGGTGCATTGTCCCGGGCGGTTCATGCTGTGCCGTACCCGATGATGATTCAGCAGCGCCTGGGTCTTGTGAGCCCGGTATTCGATGCCGCGATCTGTATGGAACAGCAGATCAGGTGTTGGATCCCGACTTATGAAGGCCTCACGCAGGGTGGCTCGGGCAAAGTCTGCGCTCAGACTCTCGCCCAATCGCCAGCTGATGATTCGACGTGAGAACAGGTCCAGCACCACCGCCAGAAACACGTATTTTTTACCCAGCTTAATGTAGGTGACGTCGCTACTCCATTGCTGGTTTATCGCAACCGGCCTTTTGGCCTCTAGTCGGTAATTTGGCAGGGCTTTGAGGTCGTCCCGACGCTTACTCAAGCGGCGATAGACTCGCGTGACACGGGCCTTCATGCCCCATTCCCTCATCAGTCTGGCTACCCGGTTCTCACCCACCACAAGACCTTCTCGGCGCAGGGCCTGATAGACCCGGGGACTGCCATAACGGCCCTTGCTGGCGTTGTAGACGCTGCGGACCTTCAACAGCAGGTCTGCATCTTCAGCGGCTCTCTGGCTGGGCTTCCGGTTTGCCCAGGCGTAGTAGCCAGACCGAGAGATGTTCAGGTGGCGACACAGCGCCTTTACCCCGTGCTGTCCTCGGTGCTTCCAGACGAACCGGAACGCTTCCGTCGTTCCTCTGCCTGAAAACGTTGAAACTTTTTTAGGATGTCATTCTCCTCCTCAAGCTCCGATACGCGGCGCTTCAGGCGAGCGACCTCATCCTGCTCCTGGATCTTCTGCTTAGCATCAGGCGGGGCTTTCTTGACCCGTTTCATGGCGAACTGTCCCTCTCGGTATTCCTTTCGCCAGCGTGACAGCATGAAGGGGTGAATATCCAGTGCTTCGGCAACGCCTTTGACGCTCCGGTGGGCCTGGTGGCTCCACTCCACCGCTTTGACTTTGAACTCGGTGCTATAGCGTTGCGTTTTCTTCCCCGTGATCATCTCGGGCATCGGTTCTCTCCTGTTGGGGAGTTATCGATGCGTGTCCACTGGAGTGGGGGAACTCCACACAGTGCTTGTTTTTGTTGTTATTGGGTGTTCATTCCTTGTGGCTGTTTTTTATAAAGCCACATCTCCTGTGGTTGTTAATGTTGATCCGTGTTTGGTATTTGTAAGCAAGTCAAGTCCAGAGCCTCAATCTCCTAGGTTAGAACACTCGGCCACAGGTGAAAGAGCACTTGTGGTGTCTCTGTCACCTCAAAGGAGTTTCGAGGTGGAGAAATTGTACTCAATGCGAGGTATCGGGGGAGGTTTAAGGAGAAGGTTATAGAAATCAATGGTGGGGTCGCAATGCTGGTTGATAGAGTGGATTCCAGAGGTGATGTGTATATAAGTTTGGGGTCGGGTGATGAAGTAAATAAGATCCTCAGTTTACTATGTTTCGAACCATCGCCATAAGATATCACAGGGAAGGCTGTGGTCGCAGTACGAGCATTACATGTCAATCGATGTCTGGCTTTTGGTCGATGCCATAGAAGGTGTTTTTGTGATAAGAAATAGAAGAAAGGTGGTGTTTTACTCTATCTTCGCTGTTATCGTTTTTGGACTATTTTCTGTTGTTGCGAAACCTGTGGTTTATATCGTTGGCTTGATTTTCTTGGAAGTTGCAAGTCCGCGCAAAGTTTTCTTTGAAGGGTCGCCTGATAAAGTCTGGGAGAATGGATTTGAGATTGAGGTAAAAGTTGATTGTAATCGACTGTATGAGAGAAATGTATATATTTTGTTTGACGGTATTCCTTTTGACAGGGAGGCTGGGGAAAAGCCTAAGGGCGATTTTTATTTTGAGGTTAATGAGGCTGGCGAAAAATATGTGATGAAGAGCGAGGGGCAGTACTTGAGGTATCGTTACTCTAATCATCGAACGTTTCTCCTTTTTGTTCCAGTACGGTTTCCGGAATGGCCGGTTTTAGGCGGGTTAAATTGTTCGGCGCAGCAAGTCTATCTGAAGTTTGATGGTCTCAATTTTGATCCGCAATTTTACGAAATAACCATTAAAATTGAGAGAATTGGTATTGACGGATAGTTGCTCCCACCTGGGGTGGTGACCTGTATTGCACAGTTTGAATTGATAGATGCCGCCTGTCTGATCGTATGTCGGGTTATGGTTTTTGCGAAGTGTAGGTGTGAAGTTTGCAAAAGTAGTGGATCAGGTGTTGAGCACATAATAGATAAGGACGTCGACAAAGATGGAAAAATTAAAGTTGGTTGCGCTTTCTGGTGTCTTAATCAGTGTCATGTTTGTCATTGGTTGTGCAGGAGAGAAGGAGATAGACCAGGAAGGACTTGGCGTGAAAGCGAAATTTGATCAGTTGGAAGCCGCTCATAAAGCCCGCATTGCGATTTTAGATGACCTTGAAGACAAGGCGCTGGCTCAACTGCTGGGGCAAGCGCAAAGTGGCAATTACTACAGTGTGTTGGATCTTGTTCCTTTCCATATGGGGCCCGGTCAATTTGAGTACGCTCAGCCATGGTTGTTGCGAATGGAGGACTACGCAGATATCGCTGATTTGACGGACGCTTATGTGCAGAGTTTGCTGGCGTTCAGTAGCTATGACCACCCCCCATGCATGAGGTATTCAGATCACCATGGTTTTAAATTGAGTCAGGGATTTGAATTTCCATTTCGTCATTATTTGGACTTTTCGCAGATTACATTTGAGGATGGCCGCACGATAGAGATCCCAGAGGTTGCGAACCAGCAGCGGGAAACCGCCGATGTTGTGTACACCGGTGAGAGTTTTTGTTTCAAGGCGCCTTTTACTGCTGGCGATCCGCAGCCACTCAAAGTGACTGGCGAATTTCATGCGGACTTGCCAAGCGACTTGCTTGAGTTTGAATTCACTGCTGATGATGTGGGTAAAACAGCTGAGCAGGGGGGATATTTCGTGACCCTGCTGGAGTTCGAAAATGGGCGCTATGTGATAGAGGTAGATGCCGAGGAAGGCACGCCTATGAATTTTGGCAATAGGGATATCCTTGCCGAAGCAGTTGATGATCATGGCAATTATATTGCCTGGCGCGCAACTGAGCGGGCACCGACGAGCCGCTCTCAACGCATAGATGAGGTGTTGGAAGACCTCTTCCAACGAGCGGAACAGGGGAGTCTGGACGAGGACGAGGCACGTAGTGAACTTGAAGCGCTACGCGATACCCTGCATGAAGAGGAGGGCCGTAAGTTATTTTTGGGCCGCGCGTTCAATGGCATTGTCGACAAGGCACGCATTACCCTAATGGTTTATACCGAAGAGAGCGAATCGGTGAGCCATGAACTGGAGTTGCCCGTGCACAACTTTCCGCACCCGCTAAAAATTGATGATGGCAATCTGGACGCTTTACCTGTAATTCCGCCTACAGCGCCGGTTTATAGTACCCGTGAGGAACACAGGCTACCTACTGTTGAGTTGGATGACGCGCTGATGCAAGAGCGGATCAGAATGAGCCAGTGGCATGAGAAGGGTGAGGGGTTGGACCCGGATAGGGAACACTCAGGCCAGATCGGTTGGTTCTACCCACCAGTGCAAAGCGATCTTTTCATGGAAAAAGAGGACCGGGCAGGGGCCCTGCATGTGCTCGGTACATTCGAGTTTTATGATGCACAGGGTGAGCGAGTTGAAGCGCGCGAGCCGAGAGAGAACGAAAGTGAGGTGATTGCCTTTGAGTACAAGCCGGGAGACAGAGGGGTAAGCGTTGTATATCCACGCATGTTTGGGCGACTGGATTATAGTCCTGAGAGATTCACTGAGACTCCAGCGCGCGTCAAAGGTACGCTACCGATGATTGTCGCGCCGAATCTTATCAAGGACAGTTTTGCCAAAGACGAGCTCCCGGCAGGCATGACACTGAACGGAAATCAACTAGTTGTCGATTATGCTGTGTTTGAGCCACGGGAAGTGGAAGAGGTGCGTGATGATCGCAATGAACGCAGAAATCAGATATTCGTAAAGGACAGCCAGGGCTACCTGGTAGAAATCATGAAACGAACCTATTTCAATCATCAGCCACAACGAACGCCGGTAGATGTTTATTATTTTTATGGTCAGCCGGAAAGCGTCGAGATTTGGTACAAGGGTGCGACCACGCTTGTTGACTATGAATTCGACTTTGAACTAGTTACCAATGCTCTTCAGGCTCAGTGAGCCTGAATTGGCACCTGCGTGCGCTGGACCACGCTGAGCTCGGCCACTGTTGGCGGCGTTGAGGCTGTAGAAAAATCCCGCGACCTACGCGTTTTGGTAGGATCGAGTAAACAGCCGGCTCATTTTGCTGCCAGCGCCACCGGAGTCTGTCAACATAGTTGGCACATGAAATAGTTCTCGCTCTTTAAAATCCGGCTGCCTGTGGCACTGGGTCCCGCTCGGGGTTTAGGTGCACGATCTCTGGCAGGCTAAGTTTCCGG
>NZ_JABFTW010000105.1:0-243 GCF_021404355.1 Halomonas sp. MCCC 1A11062 | reverse complement strand
GGTGAGAAGTCACACCATTTCAAGGCAAGCGACTCGTCGAGACCTTCGGGTCTTTTGAGAAGCTTTGACCTTGAGCCAAGTTTGGTCCGCTTCCTTCGCAAGAAGGGTAAGGACTATATGACCTTAAACTGAAGAGTTTGATCATGGCTCAGATTGAACGCTGGCGGCAGGCCTAACACATGCAAGTCGAGCGGCAGCACGGGAAGCTTGCTTCCTGGTGGCGAGCGGCGGACGGGTGAGTAA
>NZ_JABFTW010000104.1:0-243 GCF_021404355.1 Halomonas sp. MCCC 1A11062 | reverse complement strand
CGGCAGCTCGGGGGCGAATACCGTGTCGATGTCGTCGTCGGTGTAGCCGCAGATGGTCGCGTAGGGGGCGTCCAACGTCACGTCGTTGAGATTGTTGAGGCCGGAGAACAGGCTTACCTTGTTGAACTTCGACACCCCGGTAAGCAGCACGAAGGCCAGGTGCGGGTCGGCATCCTTGAGCACGCTGTAGAGGTTCTTCAATCCCTCGCGCAGCTCGCGGGCCCGTTCGGGCTCGAGCAGGTT
>NZ_JABFTW010000103.1:0-243 GCF_021404355.1 Halomonas sp. MCCC 1A11062 | reverse complement strand
ACAGGTACAGGTGCCCGGCGAAATCCACCGTCATGTCGACCTTGCCGTGGTGGCTGGCGTCCTCCACCGTCACGTTCACCCCCAGCGCGGCGAAATGGCTGTAGAACACGCTGGCATAGTGGCCTTCGTAGCGGGCGATGGGGTTGTTGCGGTACCAGTCGTGGGGCAGCCCGGCGTAGAGGGCTTTGAGATGGGCCTCGAGGCCGGCCAGGTCATGCGCACGCAGATAGGTGAATAGCGTCT
>NZ_JABFTW010000102.1:0-243 GCF_021404355.1 Halomonas sp. MCCC 1A11062 | reverse complement strand
CTTGAATGGTATCCAAGCCCCTCCCCAATCGGAGTGAGGCTGCACGAACAAGGAAAGGCGACGAGACATGGCAGTGATCGGTATCGACGTCAGTAAGCAGAAGCTCGATTGCGCCTGGCTACGCGATGAGGCGACTGGAAAGGTCAAGACCCGTGTATTCGGCAATCGGCGGCAGGACTTTCCACGCCTGCTGGAATGGCTTGAGCACCAAACCGGGGAGCCATTGGACCAGTTGCACGTTGT
>NZ_JABFTW010000101.1:0-243 GCF_021404355.1 Halomonas sp. MCCC 1A11062 | reverse complement strand
GCCACCTGGCGTGACATCTCCGCGCCGTTCAACATGAGCCGCACCATGGACAACCTGCCCTCGCTCGAAGAGATCGAAGCCTGTCTGTAAGGCTGTACCGGCCGCCCCACCCGGGGCGGCTTTCGTTCCGACGTCGGAGACTGGACCCATGAATGCGATTGCCAAGGCGATCGACACGCTCAACGAGCTGTTCGGGCGGGTCATTGCGCCACTGATCGCCGTCATCACCCTGGTGGTGCTCTA
>NZ_JABFTW010000100.1:0-243 GCF_021404355.1 Halomonas sp. MCCC 1A11062 | reverse complement strand
AGACGCTATTCACCTATCTGCGTGCGCATGACCTGGCCGGCCTCGAGGCCCATCTCAAAGCCCTCTACGCCGGGCTGCCCCACGACTGGTACCGCAACAACCCCATCGCCCGCTACGAAGGTCACTATGCCAGCGTGTTCTACAGCCATTTCGCCGCGCTGGGGGTGAACGTGACGGTGGAGGACGCCAGCCACCACGGCAAGGTCGACATGACGGTGGATTTCGCCGGGCACCTGTACCTGT
>NZ_JABFTW010000099.1:0-243 GCF_021404355.1 Halomonas sp. MCCC 1A11062 | reverse complement strand
TGCCGGCGACGTTGTGTTCCCAGTCGATCTTGCGGTAGGCCAGGGACACGTCCATCAGCTGAGTGAACTCAGACTTGGTGGAGTCCTGGGCGTGCGGCATGCGCAGGTTGATGTCGACGATGGTGGCGTCGGTCAGGGTGGTGGTGAAGAAGTGCTCCTGCTTGCCCTCGACGGAGGTGCGGTACCACTTCAGCTCGACGTTCGGCAGCATTTCGCCGGAAGCCAGGGCGTTGTACATCAGCG
>NZ_JABFTW010000098.1:0-243 GCF_021404355.1 Halomonas sp. MCCC 1A11062 | reverse complement strand
CGATTACGTACGACAATTGCCGGATACGCTTGAGACGTATCTTGCATTTCTCCTTGCGGAGAAATTGTCAGCATGATTCACATTGTTAAAGAGCAGACTGTTCAGAGAACAGTGGGAAGTCTAAGAACTTCCCACTGGTCACTGCAGATAAAGACTGGCTTGGCGTAGATGGTGGAGCCAAGCGGGATCGAACCGCTGACCTCCTGCGTGCAAGGCAGGCGCTCTCCCAGCTGAGCTATGGCC
>NZ_JABFTW010000097.1:0-243 GCF_021404355.1 Halomonas sp. MCCC 1A11062 | reverse complement strand
GAGGAGACCGCCCCAGTCAAACTACCCACCACACACTGTCCTCGATCCGGATCACGGACCTGAGTTAGAACGCCAATGATGCCAGGCTGGTATTTCAAGGTTGGCTCCGCCCGAACTGGCGTCCGGGGTTCCTAGCCTCCCAGCTATCCTACACAAGCAACATCAGCGTCCAGTGTGAAGCTATAGTAAAGGTTCACGGGGTCTTTCCGTCTAGCCGCGGGTACACAGCATCTTCACTGCGAT
>NZ_JABFTW010000096.1:0-243 GCF_021404355.1 Halomonas sp. MCCC 1A11062 | reverse complement strand
ATCGCAGTGAAGATGCTGTGTACCCGCGGCTAGACGGAAAGACCCCGTGAACCTTTACTATAGCTTCACACTGGACGCTGATGTTGCTTGTGTAGGATAGCTGGGAGGCTAGGAACCCCGGGCGCCAGTTCGGGCGGAGCCAACCTTGAAATACCAGCCTGGCATCATTGGCGTTCTAACTCAGGTCCGTGATCCGGATCGAGGACAGTGTGTGGTGGGTAGTTTGACTGGGGCGGTCTCCTC